>JAPOQV010000365.1 GCA_026710565.1 Spirochaetaceae bacterium
ACCCGGAGGGCCGGAACCGAGTGGAGGACCCGCGTAGCGGGTTGACAGCCGCGGTTGACCGTGCGCGAGGTAGACACGCTCCGAGCGCAGCGAGGGCCTTGCTAAATGGTGGGGAGTCCTTTTCATGTTGCCGCTACCACGGTAGTCGGGATCGCGGGAGACGTCGTGCCGCCGGCGCAGGTCCTCGGGCTCGACACGGTGCCGGCGGACCAGCTCTACCTGCCCTACGGGGCCCGGCCCACCCCGCTCATGACGCTGGCGCTCCGCACCCGTTCCGACGCGGTAGGGGCCGTCGCCCCCCTCCGAGCCGAGCTGCAAGCGGTGGACGCAACCGTCCCCATCTACAACGTCATGACCATGTCGCAGGTGCTGGACGTCGTGCACTGGGTGCCGCGCCTGTGGAGCCAGACGTTCTCCATGTTCGGCGCGCTCGCGCTCCTGATGTCGGCCCTGGGCGTCTACGCCGTGACCGCGTACGAGGTCAGCCGGCGGCGGCGGGAGATCGGCGTCCGGATGGCGCTCGGCGAGCCGCCGGGACGCATCTTGAGATTCTTGCTCCGGGACGCGGGGCGGTCCTGCGTGATCGGAGTCGCCGTCGGGCTGGCGGTAGCGGTGCCGCTCGCGCACCTCCTGGCTCGACTACTCGTCGACGTGCATCCGAACGACGTCGTCGTCTTCGGGGGCGTCGCCCTGCTGCTCGTGGCCGCCACGGTGTGCGCGGCGTGGGTGCCGGCCCACCGCGCCGCGCATGTCGACCCGATGATCACGCTACGGGCGGAGGAAACGGACGCCTCACGCGCCGCCCGGGCTTCATTCAGCCGAATCAGGGAAGCAGAGCGTCGACGACGATGGCCGCATCGGGACGGTCGAGGGGAGCGACCGCCTCACCGGCCCAGTGGATAGAGACGGATCGGTAGCCGTCGGCAGTCGGGTCGCGGTAGATCTCCAGACGTCGCTCCGGCAAGGCGAGGATCCAGTACTCGGGAATACCGCAACGCGCGTAGAGGCGCTGCTTGACGGTGCGGTCGCGGTGGAGCGAGTGGTCCGACACCTCGACGACAAGCAGGGCGCTGGTCGGATGGGCGTCGCGGTAGCTGCGGGCATCGCCCGCGACGACGGCCACGTCCGGTTCCGGTTCCGAGTCTTCGCCGGCCGCGAGCGGGCCCTGCGTCCGTACGCGATGGCCGGCGCCGAAGGCGCCCCGCGGCATCGACGACGAGCTCGATACCCGTGAAGTGTTCGCTCCCCTGCGGCCCCATGGCGAGGATTGCCCCTTCGATGAGCTCCAGTCGCGCGTCGGGGCCGAAGACGCCCGCCTCGATGGCGCGGTCGTACTCGGTGCGGCTCCAGCGGGGTTGGGGGGCGGCCATCGATTCAGACACGACGCACCGCATCGTACCACGGTCCGCCCCCGGCCAGCGCTGCGCCGGGGCAGCCACCGAGTGCAGTGGTAGCATGTCCCGATGATCGATGCTCACGGGACCCGACCGTCGTACCGCCGCTCGTCGGTGTTGATCGACCCGCAAGACGCGGTGCTCTACGGCTCCGGGTAACGCCCCCTCAAGACTCGACGAGCGGCGCCAACCCAAGGCGAAGACCCGGCTTGCCCATCTTCGCCTTCGGCTCCGTTGGACGCACAACCAACCTCCACGAATCCGCGCCGTGCTACGGCGCAGACTCCTGGAAGACCGCGCCACGGGACGGACGATGCCACGTGATCACTCTAGCGCGACGCCCGATCGCGCGTCTCTGGACAGACAACTGAATCAATCCCGCAAGGAGCTCCTCGACCTCACCGGTCGCAACTCCCTGCTGAACTTCCGTCCGTCCAGGATACAGGGACTGAAGATCATCGACGCGATCCCGCACGAGGTTTTCAGGATTCTCGTACGGGACAGGCGCGCCATGTCGTTTCGGCCTGCCGAAGCCGCCACCGAAGCCGCACCGGCACCAGACGATCAGAAAACCCCGGCGGCGCTGCCACCCCTCATGGCGACGGACGACGATCCCGGTCCGCCCGCCGGCCGCCGCGCCGACAGCCGCCTGCAGACGCCGTACGACAGGACGCAGCTCGACCTCCGCCTCCGGAACACCTTTCGCTTCGCGCACACGTCGCTCGAAGAGCAGGGCGTCAACATCCTCTATCTCGCCCTGGGCATGCTCCACTGGTACGAGTCC
The DNA here is from genome assembly GCA_026710565.1 of Spirochaetaceae bacterium. The sequence continues at coordinate 2,179 of JAPOQV010000365.1, forward strand.
GACTCCAGCGAGGATCCGCGCTGGGCGCCGTTGATTCTCGTGCCCGCCGCGTTGTCCCGGACCGATGCGAGAACGCGCTTCAAGATCGAGTTCGCTGACGAGGAAATCGACGCGAACCTGTCGCTTGAGGAGAAGCTCAGGCAGGAATTCGACATCCGGCTCCCTCCTCTCTCCGATGCGGAGGACATCGATGTCGGCGACTTCTTCCGCCGGGTCGCCGTCGCAGTGGCGTCCCGCAACCGGTGGTCCGTGGATGCCGACGCGATTCACCTCGGCTTCTTTTCCTTCAACAAGTTGCTCATCTACAAGGACCTCGACGCGGCGGCCTGGCCCGAGGACAAGCCTCCGTCCAACCACCCGATCATCCAGGCCCTGTTCGGTACGGAGGGCTTCAGGGAGCCTGACTCGACGATCGCCGAAGATGACCATCTCGACGAGCACCTCGACGTCTCGGACACGCACCAGGTCGTGGACTCCGACAGCTCCCAGACGCTCGCCGTCATCGACGTCAAGAACGGCCGCAACTTCGTCATCCAGGGTCCTCCCGGGACAGGCAAGTCGCAGACGATCACGAATCTGATCGCCGAAGCGATCGCCTCCGACAAGAGGGTCTTGTTCGTGGCCGAGAAAATGGCGGCGCTCGATGTCGTCAAGCGCCGCTTGGACGAGATTCACATCGGCGACGCCTGCCTGGAACTGCATAGCCAGAAGGCGAACAAACGTGCAGTGCTCGATGAGTTGAAGCGGACGCTCGGTCTCGGGAAACCGAGGCTGTCCGATCCGACGGAAGACCGGGCGCTGCTCGCGGCGAATCGCGCCCGTCTCAACGACTACTGCCGCGCCGTCAACACGCAGATCGGCCAAAGCGGCGCCTCCATGCACGACATCGTCGGTCGGCTGTCGCAACTCGCGCGATCCGGCCCCGCAGAGTGGCCTCCGATCACCATCGACGAGGCGGCCTCGTGGACCCGCGCCGAGTTCATGCGGCGACTGGACCAGGTCGACTCACTGCGGGCCCTGGTCAGCACCATCGGCGCACCGCTCGAACATGTCTTCTGGATCAGCGGCCGCCGGTCGCTGTTGCCGATGGATCGCTCCGCAGTAGCCAGGGCACTCGAGGAGGCGGCCGACACGGCCGGCGCGCTCCGGAGAACCCTCGATGGTCTCCAAACCCATCTGCGACTGGAAGCGATGCCGAACAGCACGGAAGAGCTGACGACCCTGGTTCGGTCCGTTCTTCGTGCCGCCGACGCACCCGACCTCCTGGGCGTCGATCACCGGCATCCGGCGTGGTTGGACCGCGCCGAATCGCTTGTTGGAGCTGCCAACGCCATCAGTACACTGACCGATCTGCACGACGACTACGACCGGCTGCTGACTCCCACGGCCTGGGAAGCCGCCGTCGAACTCTACCGCCATCCGATTCGCACGTGGGGCCGGAGATGGTGGCGCTTCTGCTCCGGGGCCTACCGCAGAGCATGCAACGGGTTGCGCGATCTGTGTCGGGACACGCTACCGGCCGACGGTGCCAAACAGCTCGCGATCGTCGAAGCGATTCTGGAAGCGCAACGACTCGACAAGACGGTCGATGCATCGCGCGACCTACTGTCACACCTCCTGCCGGACCGCATGGTAGATGGCGACGCCACTCAGCGGCGGCGGCTCGCGGAAACCGTCTCCTGGCTGAACAAACTGCATGCCGACAGGGCATCCGGCAAGCTCGAGGCCACCGTGCACGAGATTCTCGACCACGCGCTTGACAGGGCAACCCTCCAGGATCATGCGGAGCGCTGTCGAATCGCTATGGAGGCGTTCTCCAGCGCTCTCGACGCCGTACTTGCGCGTTTCGAGGCGATTCCCGCCAGATTCCCGGATGTACATGCCCTTTCCAATCGTCGTTTCACGGCCGTCACGGCGTGGCTGCAGCGGGCCCGTGGCGCGCTCGACTCGCTGAACGATATCGTCCGGTTCAATCAACAGGAAGCCCGGCTCTCGGACGACGGCCTCGAGGCAGTGATAGCGACCGCCATATCCTGGCCGGAAGCCGGCGTACATCTTACCGCGCACTTCGAGCACACTTGGCTGACCGCTCTGCTCACGACGGCGTTCCATGACAATCCGTCGCTGGCCGAGTTCGACGGCGCTAGCCATCAGCACATCATCGAACGCTTCCGGCAACTCGATCTAGATCTGTTCCAGCACAACCGGGCACTGGTCGCGGAGGCCCACTGGCAACGCTTGCCGCGCGACCAGGGAGGCGGCCAGCTCGGCGTCGTGCGCCGCGAGTTCGAAAAGAAGCGGCGCCACCTTCCGATCCGCAAACTGATGACCGAGGCTGGCAACGCCATTCTGCAGATCAAGCCGGTCTTCATGATGAGCCCCCTGTCCATCGCCAAGTTCATTCCGCCCGGCTCGGTGCGTTTCGACCTCGTGATCTTCGACGAGGCCAGCCAAGTCAGGCCGGTGGACGCGTTGGGCGCCCTCCTGCGCGCCGGCCAGGCTGTGGTCGTCGGCGACACCCAGCAGCTGCCGCCCACGAGCTTCTTCGACCGCATGGCCGAGGATGGCGACGATCCGGATACCACGGCGACCGCCGACCTCGAGAGCATTCTCGGCATGTTCCGTGCCTGCGGCGCTCCCGAAAGGATGCTGCGCTGGCACTATCGCAGCCGCCACGAGTCGCTCATCGCCGTCTCGAACCACAAGTTCTACGACAACCGGCTCGTGCTCTTCCCAAGCCCCGATGCGCAGCGCGAAGAGACCGGCCTGCACTTCCACCACAACGCAGGCACCTGCTACGAGCCGGGGAGCCGGAAGGCGTTCAACGCCGGCGAGGCCGCTATCGTGGCCGACGCGGTCATGGAACACGCGCGTCTACGGCCGGAACTGACGCTCGGCGTCGCTGCTTTCAGCCTGTCGCAGGCGCGCCGGGTCGAAGACGAGGTGGAGCTCCGGCGCCGCGCCGATCCGTCCACGGAGCCGTTCTTCGCCGACCACCCCGAGGAGCCGTTCTTCGTGAAGAACCTCGAGAACGTACAGGGGGATGAGCGCGACGTGATGCTCGTCAGCGTCGGCTACGGCCGGACCGAGGGCGGGTTCATGCCGATGAACTTCGGCCCGCTCAACCAGGAGGGCGGCGAGCGCCGCCTCAACGTGCTGATCACACGCGCCCGCCGCCGCCTGAAGGTCTACTCGAACTTCGTGGCCGACGATCTCGACTTGGCTCGCACCAACGCTCGCGGCGTTGCCGCACTCAAGACGTTCCTGCGTTACGCCCAGACGGGCATTCTCGACGTCCCGAAACCATCCGGGCGGGATGCCGACTCCCCGTTCGAGGAAGCGGTCGCCGAGGATCTGCGTGCTCTCGGCCACACAATCGAGCATCAGATCGGTTCGGCCGGGTTCTTCATCGATCTCGCGGTCGTTGACCCCCGCCAGCCGGGGCGGTACCTCCTGGGCATCGAGTGCGACGGCGCGACGTACCACAGCGCGCGGTCGGCCCGCGACCGGGACCGCCTGCGGCAACAGGTCCTCGAAGGCCTCGGCTGGACGATCCACCGCATCTGGAGCACCGATTGGTTCACGCACCGCCAGCGCGAAATCGACAGGGTCGACGAAGCGATCAGCCGCGCCGGAACGAGTGGGCCCCCGCCCGCCGGCTCCGCGAAACCGTCACCCTCCATTCCTGTCGAGCGTGACGACGTTGCTGTGTCGCAGGCCGGACGCGACGAAGGCGGACAGCCCTACAGGGTGGCCGCACCACGAGTTCCAGCGGGTAACCTCGCGAACGCTGGCGAGGTGGATGACGAAACGGTACTGCAAGGGATCCGGGAGATCGTCGAGGTCGAGAGCCCAATCCACGTCGAAGAGGCCGCACTCAGGCCCTCGGTGGGCGGGTCAAAACCGGCCATTAGTGGTCACCTCAAAACCGGCCATTTCCGGCGCCCGAGACGGGCGTTGATCTTTACCTCACGGCATCCTCTGTTGGCAAGGATGGCCTCGGGCCACGCCGTC
>JAPOQV010000366.1 GCA_026710565.1 Spirochaetaceae bacterium
CCCGATCTGCACCGCGTTGGGCCGCGCCTCAAGACCGCAGTCGCCGAACGGCACGATGTCCCGCGGCAACACCACGTGGTAGGCGTACCAGCGGCCGAAGCGCCGCAGCCGCTCGCGGAGCTCCGGCTCCAGGACCGCCTCGCCGCCGGCCGCACCCCGGCGGTGGTAGCGGAGCGCCTCGAAAAAACGGATCGCGTTGAGCACCGACGACGCGTAGAACGGCGATTCGTTGAACTCCCCGTTCGGGCCGAGCGTCTGCAGGTAGGTGCGCTGGTAGGCAGTCGCGGCCGCGACCAGCTCGTCGGCATCCTCGATCTCTTCCGCGAGCGCCATGCCGGCGGCGCCCATGCCGGCGACGATGTCCCCCGTCCAGTTGTTGTAGTTGCCCCAGTGCGGGTCGCGGGTGCGGCTGTCCCGCACCCGCTGCAGCGCCCGCTCCCCGATCCCGGCCAGCAGCCAGGAGCGCTGGTCAGGCCGCAGCGCCGGGTAGAGCCAGTCGTAGGCGATCGACAGATGCCCGAGGTGCGATCCGATGCGGTGGTCGGCGACCACCCCGCGCTCGGCGTTCACCGGATGCCGCCACTCCGGCCACGGCTCCGGGTCGAACATCCATTCGAGTTGACGCAGGGCGTCGTCGCGGTACGCGGGGCGCTCGGCGATCAGCCAGGCCAGCGCCGCGTCGGTCACCCGCTGCAGCGCCGCCTCCGAGAGCACGTAGTCGTTCTCGTGCCGCTCGATCACACCGGCCGACCGTCCCGGCATGGGCGTGCTGGGATCGTACGGCGGCAGCGCCGCCCGGCGTTCGACCTCGCCTTGGAGCGTGCGCCAGAGCTCGCGGCCCGGCCCCTCGGTCACGCCACGCCGCAGCTCGTCCAGCGACAGCAGTCCGGGGTGGGTGCCCGCTGTCACGTGCAGCCGCGGGTGCTCGGGGCTCACCCGTTCACTCCACCGGGTCCGGATCAGGACGCGCGGGCGGTGCGCGGTACGCGCCAGCGGGCGCCGGCGCCGCCGGTGACGTCGAGCGTCTCCCGGCCGATCACCACGCTGACCCGGTCCGGTCCCGCGCCGATCGACCACCCTGCGTCTTCCTGCCGCCAGCGAAGCGTGTCTCCCGGACGGCCGGCGACCACGGAGAACAGCGTCAGCAGCACCACGCGATCGGCGTGCAGGGACGCTTCGACGTAGGGGTGGCCGTCCTCGAACTTCGTGCCGTAGTAGTCGCGGTCGTACGGCGGGTGGTACCGGTGGCGCTCCGCGGCCACGACCGCCTCGCCTGCCAGGCTCACCGCCCGGCATACGGCGGTCGCCTCCCGGCCGTTGACCACGAAGCTCCCGTCGGGTTCGAGCACGCACGGGTGCGTGGTGTGCCAGCGAAGCGATACGTCACGCTCTTCGTCCAGCGCCGCCTCGTCCAGCACGACCACCGTGCCGGGCAACAGGTGCACGAGCGTGCGCACGACGCTGACGGCGCCTTCGTAGATGCCGGTCAGGTCGAACCGGCACCAGGCGCCGCGCGCCGGATCGCAGTCGGCCGTGGTCATCTCCGGCACCGGGTCGCCCAGCTCCCGTGTGGTGGCGCCGTCGAGCATCAGCACGTTGTGGCCGGCGGTCCCCTTGCCGTAGTACCGCCCGCGCTCGCCCCGGGAGTAGCCGCCGCTGGAGCCCAGGTCGACGATCAGGTGCTCGCTTCCGGAGGCGATGCAGACCTGGCCGGCGTCGTAGTCCATGTGGTACGAGGAGGTGTCTCCCCGCGCCCGCATCGGCTCCCAGCCGTGGGCGGCCTTGGCGGACACCAGGCAGGCGGATCCCGCGGGGTCCCAGTCGGAGCGGCTGAGCACGCTCTTGCCGTAGGCGTCCCAGGCCATCGCCAGCGGCCACCGCCCGGCCGGCTCCCGCACCTCGCCGGAGACCGCCAGGGTCAGCAGCTCCAGCGCCAGGTTCGGGTAACCGTTGACCGGCTGCAGGCGGCGGTAGAACCACCGCAGCACCGGGTCGTCGCACAGCTCGGCGATCATCCCGATCTGCACCGCGTTGGGCCGCGCCTCAAGACCGCAGTCGCCGAACGGCACGATGTCCCGCGGCAACACCACGTGGTAGGCGTACCAGCGGCCGAAGCGCCGCAGCCGCTCGCGGAGCTCCGGCTCCAGGACCGCCTC
>JAPOQV010000367.1 GCA_026710565.1 Spirochaetaceae bacterium
AGATAGTCCTCGCCGTCGTCGTCGCGCGCCAGCCACGTGCAGTGCTCGATGCCGTCGACGCCGGCGGCGGCACGCGCGGCACGAATCCGCGCGCGGCCCAGTACGGCCTGGCCGAGTTGCAGGCCATCACCCATGACGCCCACCGCCTGGGGCTGCGCGCCAGCGCCCACGCCCACGGCACCGAAGGCATTGAGCGCTGCGTCGCCGCCGGCTTCGACGGCATCGAGCACTGCACGTGGCTGGCGCGCGACGACGACGGCGAGGACTATCTGCCGGAGATCGTCGAGCGCATCCGCGACCGGCGAATCTTCGTCTGCAAGACGATCGCCGGCTTCCAGCGCTGGCCGCTCGAGGAGATCCAGGTGGCCGGAGAGGCCCATCCGGGCTGGCGGGAGTTCGCGACCTTCCGCGACATGCTGGCCGAGGGCGTGACGGTGATCGCCGGCACCGACGCCGGCATCACCGACACCAGCTTCGTCGACCTGGCACGCACCATGGAGACGATCGTCGGCCTGGGCGGCATGTCGCCGGCGGAGGTGCTGCTGTCCGCCACGGCGACGGCGGCCGAGGCGCTGACGCTGGGCGACACGATCGGCACGCTGGAGGGCGGCAAGCGGGCCGACTGCATCGTGCTCGACGACGATCCGCTCGCGGACGTGCGTGCGCTCCGGCAGGTGCGCGCCGTGATTCGCGACGGCGAGGTGGTGGCGCGGGACAGCTATGTGCTGGCGGCGCCTGCGGCTTGCGCGGCAATTGCAGACACCCCATATTCCCGGTCGCCATGAGTACCGCGCTGCAACTCAATCTGTCCTGCGGACAGACCGACCTCTACCCGGCCGCGCGCCAGGCGATGAGTCAGGCGCTGCCCAACCCTATCTACTATCCGCCGTTCCACGACGTCGAGGGCGACTGCGTGGCGATGCTGGCCGAGATCCTGCACACCGAAGGCGACGTACTGCTGCCGGTCGGCTCGGCCACCTACGGTGAGGAGGCGGCGTTCAACACGTTCCTGGAACACGGCGACGTCTGCGTCACGGTCAACACCGGCATGTTCGGCCAGGTCCTCACCGACCTGGTCACCGTCGTTGGCGCGACCGCCGCGGAAGTCAAGCTGCCGCGCGGCACCGCCGTCACCGTCGACCAGGCCCGACAGGCGCTGCGCGATCATCCCGAAGCCAAGATGTTCGCGGTCGTCCACCTGGAGACCACGGCCGGCACCCTCAATCCCGTGCGGGAGATCGGCGCGATGATCCGCGAGGAGTTCCCGCACGTCCTCTACGTGGTGGACGCGGTGTCGTCCCTTACCTCCGAGCCGCTGCACATCGACGAATGGGGGATCGACGTCTGCTGCACCAGCAGCCAGAAGTGCGTGAACGCTCCGCAGGGGATCGCCATCGTCGCCGTGGGAGCACGCGCCTGGCAGGCGGCCGAAGGGCGTTCGAGCCCGATCCCGGGCCTGTGCCTGGACCTGGTGACGTGGCGGAAGTGGCACCACGGACAGCGGCAGGCGAGGGCGATGGCGGGAGGCGAGGCATTGCCTGAACCGTCCGCGAACGGCGACTCGGGCGAGGAAGATGGCGCCGTCGACACCTCCGTGACCGAATACAAGGCCGCGCACGGCCCGTCGCAGTCGTACTCGCTGCTGCTGGCCCTGCAGGGAGCGCTGCGCGCGATCATGGACGAGGGCCCCGACCGGGTGATCGCCCGCCACGCTGCCGCCGGCCGGGCGCTGCGCGCGGGCGTGCGCGCCATGGGTCTGCGGGTGCTGGCCGACGAGCGGGGCGCCGCCTCCTGCTCGC
>JAPOQV010000368.1 GCA_026710565.1 Spirochaetaceae bacterium
AGTCGGCGCTTGGCGGATCCAACGATTCCTGCTGTTCGCGGGGGACTCGGTGGGGCGAGAGCCGTTGGCGGTCGCGCCCGTCTTCGAGCACCATCTGGTCACTGGTGGCGGCCAGCCGGTCGAAGGCGTGCCCGTGAGGATCGGGGCGTCGAACAGGCTCAGCCATGCTCCCACCGAGCGGTTGGCGGTGATCCCCGCGCCACCTGGTCAAACCGCTAGTCAAACCGCTGGTCAAGCCAGCGGCAGGCCCGTGCGGGCCAGGCGGTGCTAAGGCGGCCGGAGGAGGCTCAGATGCCGGCGCTCGAGCGCGAGCCCAACAAGGTGGTCGAGGTGACGACCGGTGGGGCATCACTCGGCACGGTCGGGGCCGGAGCCGCCGCTGTCTCCGCGGACGAGACCAGCCGCCAGTGGTTGCGGCCCGCGTTCTCAAGCTCGCCCGTCTCCTTGAGCCGCTGCAGGTTGGACTGCAAGGTCGCCATCGGCTTGGCCGAGCGCGGCGTGGCTTGGTGCTGTTCGAGATAGGCCAGGATCTTCGTCGCATGCACCGGCTCGGCCTGCTGGCCCAGGAACTCGCGGATCTTGGCGCTGATCAGCCCGCGGGGCAGACGTGGTCGCTTGGTGGCCTGGGCCTGGGCCTGGCGCCGAGCCTGGCGCTTTGCCCGTGGCTTTGTGGTCGCAGGTGTTGTGTTCGAGGGGGACTCGAGGCTCAGCAGCTCTTCGATCAGCTGTCGTTTCAAGGCGAGCCGCTCCAGCTGCGCCTGGATGCCGTCGAGTTCGGCGCGCAGTTGATCTTCGAACTGGTCAGCCATGGGCGTTCGTCCTCTCGGTGATGATTTCGGTGGATCAGGCACGGCTCAGCATAAGTGCGCAGTCGTGGACCAGGCCGATCGCACCGACCGTGATCGATTCCACAGGAGGCAGCTGAGCACCGGGCTCCGAAGCAGCAGCGAAGACTGGAACTAACAGAGGCTGCAGCTGCTCAACCGGCGCATCATCGACCACGCAACTGGGTCGCCCATCGCCCACCAGGTAGCTGGCCGAAGCGGAACCACGGTGGCGGCGGTGTTGTCGCTCAAACCAGGACACCAGCCGAAGCGCAGCGACAGACCGACAAACGCGGCCAAGCAGATGATCGACATGGCCCCGAAGACAAGCCAGATCAGGTCCCGTTCGCTGTGCCTCAGCACCAGTCACCCCTGGGCTGCGATCGAGACCAGGCCGCACCATTGCGGGGAGGCTGGGGACGCTGGGGCGCGCTCGGCCACGACATCGAGCGTGTCTCGGCAGCGTTGAGCCCCGCGTCCATGTCTCACTCTGCGCCGTCGACCCAGCAGCAAGCAAGCGATAACACCGGCCACACATAATCCACTGATCGCCTTGATCAAGCACGGACGCTGTGCGGTTCCTGTAGGGAGGAGGGTGAAGCGATCCGGCGCCGCTGCCGCTTCGTCACTCCACGGTGGGAGGACGACCCTGTCAGACCGCGTCCGTGTCAGGCTGGCCAGCGGGACCGTTGGTAGACCATCTCCATGCGCAGCCCCCGTGCATCGCGTTGCGGGCAGGTGGGAATCGAACGCAGGCCGCTCAACGAGGGGTGGGCGGGAACGGCCGTCAGCGCGGTGGCCACGGCATCGACGACGACGGCCGGCGGCAACTGGGGCCGCATCTCAGCCCGCGCATCGTCAAGAAACTCCTCAGCCCAGGGCAGATACCGGCTGAGCACTGCGCGCCGCTCCTCGATTCCCTCTGGCTGCGTTTTCGCATGTGTCAGCGGACGACCGCGGTTCAGCCCCCAGAAGCAGAGTTCGCGGTGCGCCTCGCGTATCTTGCCTCCCGCGTCGGCGTCGCCCAACATCAGCGCATCGAGTTCGGCGATTTTCGGCACCATCGACGCGGATTGTTTGCTGAGCCGCTTCCCCAGTTCACGATGATTGAGGTCTGAGAAAACCACCTCCCCACCTTCTCTGCCCCCCGCCCGCGCCGACACGATAGCCCGTCGCGACGACCCTCGCGACACGCC
>JAPOQV010000369.1 GCA_026710565.1 Spirochaetaceae bacterium
CCCAGGAAGCCGGCGTCGATCCCGAGCCGCGCCAAGCCGACGGCGACGTTGGCCGGCGCCCCGCCCGGCGCCGGCGTGAAGGTCCGCGCCGCCCCCAGACTGGTCCCGGCCGGGCCGGCGAACAGATCGAACAGCGCTTCGCCCAGGCTGATGACATCAGGCATAGGCCTACCGTCTCCGCCCGTAGACATCTCTGCGGTGACCGACCTGCAGCACAAGCACCACGAAACGGTCGTCTTCCAGACTACATATCAGGCGATAGTCGCGAATCCGATACCGCCAAAGCCCGAGAAAGTCCCCGGTCAGGGGCTTGCCGAACCGACTTGGGTCGGCATCCGTTGCGATGCGTTGGCGAGACGAGATCCTCAATGCGGCGCTCGACATCGGGCGGTAGCCGTCTGGTGATCATGCGGATGCGCATCATACCACTGAAGCCGTACGCCCAGCGCCGGACTCACCACGAGGCGCGGCACCGTACATCGAAAGGCAGTTCAGGCTCGGATACGGTACCATCACGAGCTGTGAAGGCGCGCATCGGGGTGATCGGCACCGGCTGGTGGTCGACGGCCGCGCACCTGCCGGCGCTGGTCGGCAACCCGGACGCCGACGTGGTGGGGATCGCCGACCTGAGGCCGGAAGTGCTGCGCAAGGCGGCCGACCACTACGGCATCGGCACCACCTACACCGACTACCGAGAACTCCTTGACCGGCACGAGCTGGACGGCGCGGTCGTCGCGGTCTGGCACGCCGCCCACTACGAAGTCGCGCGCGCCGTCCTGGAGCGCGGCCTGCACCTGCTGCTGGAGAAGCCGATGGTGCTGCGCGCGGCCCACGCCCGCGAGCTGATCCGGCTGGCCGAGCGCCGCGACCGCCAGATCATCATGAGCTACCCCTGGCAGTTCATCGACATGAGCGTGCGCGTGCGCGACGTGGTGGCCGGCGGCAGCCTCGGCCCCATTCACTACGTGTCCAACACCTTCAGCTCCGAGCCGCTCTACCTGTACCGCGGCGACGACCGTGCCGGCGACCCGGCGATGGCCGCCGCCTACCCAGTGGTCGGCCCCGGCGACGTGTACTCGGACCCGGAGCGCTCCGGCGGCGGCCAGGGCCACCTGCAGGTCACCCACTCGGCGGCGCTGATGTTCTTCCTCACCGGCGGACGCGCGGCGCAGGTGACGGCGATGATGAACCACCTGGACGTCGCCGTGGACGTGGCCGACGCGATCGCGGTGCGCATGGAGGACGGCTGCCTTGCCACCGTCGGCTCGACGGGCGGCGTCACCCACGCGGAAGGCAAGCTGGACCTGCAGCTCTACGGCACCGAGGGGTGGATCGACCTGGACTACATCGAGGGCACCGGGACGATCTACCACGCCGACGGCCCCTCCGGAACAGGAAGGGTCGAGGCTCTCGCCTGTGACCCGGCCACCTACGCCGGCCAGCCCGGCTCCGACTGCCCCGGCGCCGGCGCCTCCTACCCCGCCCACATGCCGTCGGCCAACCTGGTCGACGTGATCCTCGAGCGGGACCGCAACCGCTCGCCCGGCACCTGGGGCTGGCGCTCGGTGGAGCTGCTCGACCCCGCCTACCGGTCGGCCGGCCGCGGCGGACAGCCGGTCACCATCGAATCGCTCTACGACGACAGCCAAGGAGCTCACCGGTGAAGATCGCATCGATCGAGGCCTTCCCCCTCGAATACCCGGAGCCCCACTACAAGGGGACGCTGCGCTACATCACGCTGGCCAGGGTCACCGCCGACGACGGCACCGCCGGCTGGGGCGAATGCATCTCGCAGTTTCCGGAGGCGGCGCTCGCCACCGCCACGATCGTCGAGCGCGGCTACGCGCCGCTGCTGGTCGGCGCCGACCCGCTCGACGTCGAGGCGCTCTGGCGCACGATGACGGACCGCACTTGGTGGTACGGGCCGGAGGGGATCGCCGCGTTCGGCTTGAGCGCCGTGGACATGGCGCTCTGGGACCTGAAGGGCAAGGCGCTGGGCGTGCCCGTGAGCCGGCTGCTCGGCGGCCAACTCCACGGCGAGGTGCCTGCCATGGCCTCCATCATCTTCGATATGGAAGACACGGCCTGGACGGACGACGAGTTCCGCTGGATGCGCGACCAGGGCTACCGCATCGTCAAGGGCGGCTGGGGCATGCGCCCGGAGGCGGTGTTCGGCCAGGACCGCGCCGCCGACCTGGCGCTGGTGGAGCGCATCCGCACGATCATCGGCGACGAGCTGGAGCTGGTGGTCGACACCCCCGGCGCCCGCGCCCTGTGGGACGTGCCGACCGCCATTCAGCGGTTTCATGACCTGGAGCCGTACCGGCTGAAATGGATCGAGCAGCCGCTTCTGCCCGCCGACCTGGCCGGCCACGCCCGCCTGCGGGCGGCCGTGCGCACCGCGGTCGGCACCGGCGAGGACGAGTGGGACCGCGAGAGCTACGCGCGCCTGATCCGCTCGGGCGGGGTGGACGTGGTGCAGATGGATCCCGGGCGCTGCCAGGGGATCACCGGCTGCCGCGAGGTGATCCGGATGGTCGAGGCCGAGCACCTGTATTACAGCATGCACACTTGGAGCAGCGCCCTGAACACGGCCGCCAGCGTGCACCTGATGGCGGTCTCCGACCGCGGCGTTGCCATGGACTTCAAGCCGCACGAATCGCCGATGCAGCATGAGCTGGTCGCCGACCCCTGGATCCAGCACGACGGCATGCTGGCCGTCCGCGACGCACCCGGCCTGGGGGTCGAGGTGCTGGAGGAGACGGTGAACCGGTACCGGTTCACCTGACGGCCGTGAGGTGACGTCGATGGCCGATCAACCCCGCGCACCCCGCGCGAACATCCCGGTGCCGGCCAACCCGGACCTGCCGGGCATGCCGCTGGAGATGCGGGTCAACCGCGCGGAGTTCCACCTGGTGATCCTGCGCACCCTCGGCTCCGGCGACTGGAGCACCTTCGCCGGCATGGAGATCGAGGACTTCGTCGACTGGGTCGCCGACCTGGGCATGGAGGTGTGGTACACGCAGCCCGGCGGCATCGGCGCGCGCACCTCCGACCGCCTGCACACCTGGTACGCCGGCCCGCTCCACTCGGCGCTGACCTTCGACACCGCGCCGGACGACCTGGCCGAGCGGTTCCTGAGCCGCGCGCACGCGCACGGCATCCTGGCGATCTGCACCTTCAACATGAACCTCTGGGAGACCGTCGGCATGCTGCATCCGGAGTGGCGTATCCGGGACCTGCCCGACGGCCGCGTCATCCGGCCCAACACCTCGTTCATGTGCCACAACTCCCCCTTCGGGGACTTCCTGGTCGACTACCTGGAGGACTACGTCAGCCGCTTCGACATCGACGGCGTGTGGTTCGACGACTGCAACTACGGCTCGCGCGGCGCCTCTCCCCTTTCCGCCGGCTGCACCCGCCGCTGGTGCGCGGGGGGGGTCCGCGCGGCGGGCGGGGC
>JAPOQV010000370.1 GCA_026710565.1 Spirochaetaceae bacterium
CCGCAAGCCGCGCGGGCGGCTGGCCCGAAACTACCGCCTGAGCTGGGTCGACGACTCCGGCTTCACGGCCAGCTCGATCAACCCACCGGTGAGCCCGGCACGGCTGTCGCACCTGATGGTGGGCGGGCTGGCCGGCACCCCGGTCGATGCGTTCGTGGCCACGGTCGGGCAGTGCGCGGGCTACACGCTGTCCTATCCGACCAAGGTGGACGGGATGGAGTTCCTGGTCGATCGCCTGAACGCGGGTGCGATGCTGGGCGGCGGCGTGCAGTGGCGGGGAGCGGAGAACCTGCGCCGGCTGTGGGCCGACGGCCACGACCCCGTACGTATCGTGATGGACGAGGCGCACCGGCTGGGCATGGACTTCTGGCTGCAGCTCCGCATGAACGACTGGCACCACGTCGACAGCGACGGCGCGGTCTACCGGCTGATCGGCAGCGACCACTACGAGAGCCACCCCGAGCTGCTGATCGGCTCCGAAGGCGTGGCCGGCTGGCCGGAGTCGCTGCAGGAGTCACTGGCCTGGTTCCAGGACTTCGCCCACGACAAGGTGCGCCGGATCCGCCTGGACACCGCCACCGAAGCGATCGAGCGCTACGACGCCGAGGGCTGGGAGTACGACTTCATGCGGTGCCCGGGCCTGTTCAGGTACGGACAGGAGCGCGCCAACGCCCACCTGATCACCGGGCTGATCCGCGACACGCGGCGGATGCTGGACGAGGTCGGACGCGCGCGCGGCAAGACGCTGGGCCTGTCAGTGCGCGTGCCCAACACCATCGACGGCGCCACCATGCTCGGCCTGGACGTCGAGGAATGGATCGCCGACCACCTGGTCGACATCGTCGTCCCGTCGACCTTCTTCGCCCAGGACACCGAGGAGGACATGCGCGAGTGGGTGAAGCTGGCGGCAGGGACGCCGGTGCTGATCCATCCCGCCATCGAGGAGGGCTTCATCACCGGCATGCGCACCGGCTACGGCATCCCCTATTACCAGGTGAAGTCCGATCCGATGCAGGCGATGACCGTGGAGATGATCCGGGCGCTGGCAGCCCGCCACCACGCCGCCGGCGTGGACGGCCTGTACCTTTTCAACTTTCCCGGCACCTGGACGACCTACGGGTACGACAACAGCCCGGCGCTCGACGACATCGCCTCGCCGCTGCGGCTGCGCTTCAAGGACAAGCGCTACGCGGTGATGCGCCGCAACGGCTCGTTCCCGAACTGCTTCCCGCAGGAGCGCCAGATCCCGGTCGAGCTGGGGCCCGACCCGGCCGAGATCGGCATCGAGGTGGCCGACGACCTGGCCGCCGCCGGCGCGCGCGTGCGCTCCGTGCACCTCAAGCTGCTGCTGGTCGAGCCGTGCCACGAGGACCGGCTGGAGGTGCGCCTGAACGGCGGTGAGCCGCTGCCGATCGCCAACCCCATGGCCGCCGGCCGTGCGGCGCCCCGCGAGCGCGCGTGGGCGGTGTTCGACGTGACGCCGGCACCCCCTCGAGTCGGCCTGAACCGCATCACCGTGCGCGCGGAACGCCACCCGCGCCTGGCGAAAGAGCTGCCGCTGGTCCTCAGCGACGTGGAGATCGACGTATCCTATCGCTACCCGAACGGCCCCTGGATCCCGCCCCCCGGCTTCAAGCCGCGGACGTAGGCGAGCGGATCCGGACCGCAGCATACGCAGCGACCACACAGCGATTGATGCCTTGACATCAATCGTAATGCGGGCATGATGGTCTCATGCGAACGACGCTGACCTTGGAAGATGATCTCGCCGCGGTGCTCAAGGAGCAGGCCAGCGGCTCGGGCCTCTCCTTCAAGCAGGTGGTGAACCAGGCGATCCGACAGGGGCTCGGGCAACCGCCAGCCGGACGCGGCGATCCGCCGCAGACCAGACCGCATCACTTCGGCTTTCGTCCGGGAATCGATCTCGACAAGCTCAACCATCTGGTCGACGAGCTGGAGGCGGAAGCGTTCGTCGCGCGGTACAACAGGGAGACCGGACTCGATTGATCCTCCCGGACGTCAATCTCCTCATCCATGCCCACAACGCCGACTCGCCGGTTCACGATGCGGCTCGTCGCTGGTGGGACGATCTGCTGGCCGGCACGGTCGGCGTCGGCTTGGCGTGGGTGGTAGTGCTCGGGTTCATCCGCATCACCACCCACCGGGCGATTCTCGTGAGTCCGCTACCCGTAAAGGATGTCCTGGATCGCGTGGGCTCGTGGCTTGCGTTGCCCCATGTGCACGTGCCTGAGCCGTCGTCTCGACATTTCGACTTGCTCCGCGACCTGCTCAGCCGTCTTGGCACTGCGGGCAACCTCACCACGGACGCTCACTTGGCCGCGCTGGCGATCGGCCGCGGGTACGAACTGCACAGCACGGACACCGACTTCGCCCGATTCCCCGCGCTGAAGTGGCGCAATCCGCTCGCCCGCTGATCGGGGCGGCTACGCCTCGCCGAGCAGTTCCTGCTCGTCTTTCAGGTGCAGCTCGTCGGCGAAGTGGCACGCAGACAGATGCCCGTTGCCGCCGGCCGGCGCGAGCGGCGACCACACCGAGGAGGACATGCGCGAGTGGGTGAAGCTGGCGGCCGGCGCGCGCGCTCCGTGCACCCTGAAGCTGCTGCTGGTGGAGCCCCGTGCCACGAGGACCGGCCGGAGGTCCGTCTGAACGGCGGCGAACCGCTGCCGATCGCCAACCCCATGGCCGCCGGCCGGGCGGCGCCCGGCGAGCGCGCCTGGACGGTGTTCGACCTGACCTCCGCACCGCCTGGCGTCGGCGCCAACCGCATCAGCGTGCGGGCGGAACGCCACCCGCGCCTGGCGAAGGAGCTGCCGCTGGTGCTCAGCGACGTGGAGATCGACGTCTCCTACCGCTACCCGAACGGCCCCTGGATCCCGCCCGCCGGATTCAACCCGCGGACGTAGTGGAGCCCACCGCTCCGGCAGGATAATGAGCGGCCGATGGTCGGATTCGATCGATCCGATTTCGCCCCCGCATGTTGACCGTTGAGTCGTCATCCAGGAGGATGAAGGCAAGAGGATTGAGGCTAAACGAGGCCAAACCCGTGAACGCCGCCGTTGTGACCCTGTTCGGTGCCGTTGGCGCCGTGGCCGCCATGTTGGCCGTGCTGGTGCCGGTGATCCTGACGCAGGGTAAGAGCCTGCGTCGGGAGATCGACGTCCAAGGCACCGAATTGCGCCGCGAGATCGACGCGCTGCGCGGCGAACTGGGCGGCCTGAGCTCTGAGTTGCGTGCCGACGTGACCGAAGTGCGCCGTGACCTGCACGCGTTGAGCGACCGCGTGGCCAGGATCGAAGGCGCGTTGACCGGCCCATGGCGACCGACGAACGGCTCTCCGGCCTCGGAGTCGAAACCCGTCCCGGCGGCTCCGGAGGCGAGCACGTGACCGACTGCAATCATGTGCCGCGACCCGAACGGCCCGTGGCCCGGGCCGGATTCCACCGAGGCCGTAGCGGAGCCGGATGTGGCAGAGAGATACAGTTCGTCGAACGGTTAGGTTAGGCGGAACTTCCAGAAAAAGATCGTTGGTAAACCTTTTGGTGGTTGTGAGATAGGAGCATCATCGAGGTGTCGCTACTGGGTACATCTCACAGCCGCACGCCGAGCAGTCGGAACACGGTGCTCTGCAGCTCGGTCGGTTGCG
>JAPOQV010000371.1 GCA_026710565.1 Spirochaetaceae bacterium
CCTGGAGGCGGGGCAGGCGGCCGGCATCGCCGGTCCGTCCGCATCGGGCAAATCCACGCTGGCGCGCGCCCTCGCGGGGGTGATCCGGCCGCTCGGCGGATCGGTCCGACTTGACGGGGCGGAGTTGCAGCAGTACGGCTCCGCGGTCCTGGGCCGCTATATCGGCTACCTGCCTCAGGAGGTGACACTGTTCGACGGAACGGTGGCCGAGAACATCGCCCGGATGGCGCGCGCGCCCGATGCCGCGGCGGTGGTCGAGGCGGCGAAACGCACCGGGGCGCACGAGATGATTCTGAAGCTCCCCGGCGGCTACGACTTCCCGGTGTCGGCGGGTGGGGCGGCGCTCTCCGGAGGCCAGCGCCAGCGCATCGCGCTGGCGCGTGCGTTCTACGGATCGCCGGTGGTGGTCATCATGGACGAGCCGGACGCCAACCTCGACGCCGAGGGCACCGTCGCCCTCTCTGCCGCGGTGAAAGGGCACAAGGCGCGCGGCGGCGCTGCCGTGATCGTCGCTCAACGCCACGGCGCGTTCGCGCAGTGCGACAGGGTCTACCTCATGGAGGCGGGCCGGCCCGTACCCGCCAGGGCCCGGCGCCGGCCGCCGTCCGGTGGCGCCAGGAAGACTGCCGGATCCGGAGCCGCCGCGCCGGCTCAGGCGGCCCCGCCGCCAGACCGGCCGCGGCCGGTTGCTCGGAGACCGCCGGAGCCGGCGAAACCCGCTACCGATTCGCCCACACCATCGGCGTCCTCCGATCCGACAACGTCCTCCGATCCGACGACGTCCTCCGCTGCTTCACCGCCGGAGGCTCAGTCCGAGCGTGACCGGCAGATCGCGGGCGCCATCGAACGCGTGCGCGGCGCCCGCGCCCCGGCACCCGACGCGACGGACGCCCCCGCGGGGCCAGGCTGATGGATCGGGCATCCAATCGGTGGTCTTCGGCGCGCGGCGCGCTGGTCCTGGGCTTCGGAGCGCTCGTGGTACTGGTCGGCGGCCTGGTCGGCTGGAGCGTGCTCGCTTCGATCCGGGGCGCCGTGTTCGTCACCGGCTGGGTGGCGACCGAGGGCCGCAACCAGGTGGTCGAGCACATCGACGGCGGCACGGTGCGGGAGATCCGGGTGCGTGACGGCGACCGCGTCGAAGCGGGCGAGCTGCTGCTGCGTCTCGATGACGCGCTGCTGCGGTCGGAGGAGGCGATCCTGCAGGCGCAGCACGCCGAGCTGGTGGCGCGGCGGAATCGCCTGGAAGCGGAGTTCCTCGGTGCCGACCGGGTGGCGTGGGCCCCGGAGCTCGCCCGTCTGGCGGCGGCCGACCCCCGCATCCAGGAGGTTCTCACCGGCCAGGAGCGCCTGTTCCGGGCGCGCGACGAATCGCGCATGGGCGAGGTGGCGCGGATGCGTGAGCGCATCGGCCAAGCCCGGGAGGAGATCGCGGGCCTCGAGGCTCGGGCGGTCTCGCTGGTGCGCCAGGCGGAGCTGATCGCCGAGGAGCTCGCGGCCAAGCGGCGGCTGGTCGAGCAGGGGGCGATGCAGAAGAGCGTGCTCCTGGAGTTGGAGCGCGGGGTATCGAACCTGGAGGGGCAGACGGGGGCCAACGACGCCGCGATCGCTCGTGCAGCGGGCCGGATCGCCGAGTACGAGATCCTGGTTCTGCAGATCGACACCAAGAGGATCGAGGAGGCGGAGGAGCAGGCGCGCGAGGTGCAGGCTCGGGAGAACGAGCTTTGGCAGCAGCTCGCCTCGGTGCGAGAGCGTCTCGGCCGCCTGGACGTGCATGCGCCGGTGGCGGGCGAGGTGTTCGGCCTGACCGTGTTCGCCGCGCGCGAGGTGGTGCGTCCCGGCGAGCCGATCCTGCACATCGTGCCTGCCGGCGCGGACCTGGTGGTGATGGCGCAGCTCGATCCCATCGACGTGGACCAGGTGTATCCGGGCCAATCGGCAGCGCTGCGGTTCAGCGCATTTCCCGCACGGACGACGTCCGAGTTTTCCGGCTCCGTGAAGCGGATTTCCGCGGACGCCGTGCGCGACCCGGACACCGGCCGGTCGTGGTACCTGCTGGAGGTGGCCATCGGCGGACCGATCGACCACGACGACGGTACCCTTCCGACCTTCGCCGCGCCGGACCTGCGCCGATCGTCCGGCGGCCTGGACCTGACTCCGGGCATGCCGGTCGAGGTCCACGTTCAAACCGGGCAGCGATCGCCGATCAGCTACCTGGCCAAGCCGCTGACCGACTATTTCCTCCGCTCCCTGCGGGAGGAATGATTACGGAAGCCGTTTCGGGGAGGGTGCCGTCGTGAACGGGGAGTCGCTGGAGATCTCGCTCGCGAATGAGCTGCGGGAGATCGCGGGGGCCGCCGCCAGAATCGACGGATTCTGCGCCTCTCACAACGTCAAGCACGTCGCCTACGCCGTCAACCTGGCCATCGACGAGGTCCTGACCAACACCATCGAGTACGGGTACGAGGACGACGAGCAGCACCGGATCGAGCTGATCGTGCGGGTCGAGGAGGAGTCGCTGGTGGTCGTGATCGTGGACGACAGCCTGCCGTTCGACCTGGGGATCGCGCCGGAACGCGACCTCGACGCGTCCCTCGAAGACACGCCGCTCGGCGGCCTCGGCCTGTTCCTGGTGCACCAGATGATGGACTCCGTCGACTACCGGCGCGAGGAGGGGTGCAACGTCGTCACCCTGGTCAAGAACACCCGGGAAGCCGAACCCCCACCGCCGGACGCGGAGCCCGCTCCCGGCCCCGGCGGGTTGACCGACACCGACGAGAGAGCATAATAACATACGCGTTCTGTCGCGGCATTTCAGGACGAAATCTCAGGAGGAAGTCATGTCAGATCCCAGCCAGACCGCAGGTTCCACCCAGGACGACGAGGACGAAGGCCTCGACTATACCGGCACCTCCGGTATGGACATCGTCCCCGGCACGGAACACGACGACACCATCGAAACGCTCGGCGGCACCGACGTCGTCGCGGGCGGCGCCGGCGATGACGACATAGACGGCGGCGCCGGCAACGACTTCCTTTTCGGTGACTCGGGCGCCGACACCATCGACGGCGGCGAAGGCGACGACGTCATCCTGGGCGGCTCCGGCGCCGACACGCTGACCGGCGGCGCGGGTGCCGACATCATCCGCGGCGGCTCGGGCGCCGACACGCTGACCGGCGGTGAGGGCGACGACATCCTCCTCGGCGACTCGGGCGCCGACACCATCGACGGCGGCGCGGGCGACGACATCATCTACGGCGGCACCGGCGACGACACGCTGACCGGCGGCGCGGGCGCCGACACATTCGTGTTCGCCCCCGGCCACGGCAGCGACACCATCACCGACTTCGACACCGACGACGACACGATCAACCTGTCGGCGTTCGGCGACGACATCTCGTTCGATGACCTCACCATCACCGCGACGTCGGACGGCACCGGATCGATCATCACCGTGCCGGGGGCGACGGCCGCCGACAACGTCACGATCACGCTGCAGGGCGTGGCCACCACCGACGTCACCGCCGACATCTTCGAATTCGATGACGCTCCCGACCTGGGAAGCAACGTCCTCGGCACCGAGGGGGACGACAACCTGTCCGGTACCCAGGTGTCCGGCGGAGAGGGCGACGACACGATCACCGTGACCGGCACTTTCATGAACTACGCGCACGGCGGCGAGGGCGATGACCAGATCACCGGCGGCGCGGGCATGATCGACATCCTGGTCGGCGGCGAGGGTGACGACACCATCGACGGGGGCACCGGCACCAACTACGTGCATGGCGGCGAGGGTGACGACACGTTTGTCATCGCGCCGGGGCAGACCCTCACCACGATTTACGATTTCACCGACGGGGACGATCAGATCGACCTCAGCAACATCTCCGGCATCACCGGCTTCGACGACCTGACCATCACCACCGACGGTGACGATGCGGTGATCGATCTCAGCTCGCAGGGCGCCGGCTCCGTGCGGCTGGAGAACGTCGCCGTCTCCAACCTGGACGCGGACGACTTCGTGTTTGCGTCGACGACGACCGACCCCGGCGACGGCATGTAGGGGCTTGCTGCGATGCCACGGCGCATCGGGTGGTATCGCTCGCCGGTCACCCGCGAGGAGTTGATCGGTCTCAACCGGCGCAGCGACGGGAAGGGCCTCCTGCAGACCGGCGGCTACCTGGGACTGCTCGCCTGCACCGGGACGGCCGCCGTGCTGTCGCTCGGCCGGCTGCCGTGGCCGGCGGTGGTGGCGCTGTGCTTCGTGCACGGCATGTGCGCGTCGTTCACGATCAACGGCTTCCACGAACTGGTGCACGACTCGGTGTTCAGGACGCGTTCTCTCAACCGGCTGTTCCTGGCAGTCATCAGTTTCCTGGGCTGGCACAACCCGGTCGGGTTCTGGGCCACCCACTCCCGGCACCACAAGTACGCGCTGCATCCGCCGAACGATCCCGAAGTGATGCTGCCCGGCAGGATCACGCTCAAGCGGTACGTGGCGTCGGCAGTCGTGGACCTGCAGAAGGCGTACCGTGCGGTCGGGGGGACCATGCGCGCCGCGCTTGGCGGGCTGACCGACGCGCAGCAGCCACTGTTCCCCGCATCCGATCCGGAGTTGCGGCGCCGGTACTTCGCTTGGGCGCGCTGGATCCTGCTCGGACACGTGACGGTATGGGCGGGATCGTTCGCGCTGGCACTGTGGCTGCTGCCGTTCGTGGTCAGCTTCGCCACCTTCTGCGGCAGCTTCCTGTGGTTCCTGTGCAACGGCAGCCAGCACATCGGACTCACCGACAACGTCGACGACTTCCGTCTCAATTCGCGGACGATCATCCTGAACCCGTTCGTGCGCTTCCTGTACTGGCACATGAACTTCCACATCGAGCACCACATGTACGCCGCCGTGCCGTGCTATCACCTGGGCCGGCTGCATCGGCTGGTCCGCCACGACCTGCCGCATTGCCCGCGCGGCCTGGCGGAGACCTGGAGGCAGATCGCCGCCATCCAGAAGCGGCAGAAGAGCGATCCCGATTACCAGTTCGTGGCCGAGCTCCCGCCGCCGGTGAGCGCCAGCTCGTAGGACCCGGAGCCGACCTCCACGACCACGCAGTCCTCCTCCGTTCGCGCACCGGTCACGCCGGTGGCGTCGGCCACGCCGCGGGGGCCGGTCACATACGTGCCGTGCCGCCACACCGGTCGGCCGCCTTCGGTGACCCGGACGCCCGGTCGCCCGCCGGTGGGGAGCCGGATCTCCGCAGTGGCGTTGGCGGGGACCTTCGCCGTCAGGCGCAGCGTCCCGCAGTCATCCAGGCGCCAGGAGACCGCCGCCGGTCCGCGCACGGTCTCGATCTGCGCGGCGGCGTGGCGTACGGGGCCCACGACCCGCGGCGCCACGGCGATGCGCCGGAAACCGGGCGCGAGCGGGCGGATGCCGGCCACGTCACGGTAGAAGAACTTGTCGACGCTGCCGAGCAGCTTCATGTTCAGGCTGAGCTGCTCGTCGCGGTCGTCGGACCACGCCTCCCAGAGCGTGGTGGCGTCCCGCTCCAGCATGAAGCCCCAACTCGGGAACGTGCTGCGCGTGGCGATGCGGTACATCACCTCGGCGGCCCCGTGGCGCGGCAGCGCCTGCACCAGTGCGTTCGTTCCCACCATGCCGGTCGACAGGTGGCCGTGATGCCGGACGGTGATGTCGCGCACGAGGTGCTCCAGCACCCGTTCCACCGCCTCGGCGGGCACCAGCCCCATCTGCAGCGCCATGGCGTTGGCGGTCTGGCTGCCCGTGGCGTAGGCGCCGCGCTCGGGATCCAGGAAGCGGCGGTTGAACGCCGCGCCGATCCGCTCGGCCAGCTCCGCGTAGCGCGCGGCGTCCGCGTCCCGGCCCAGGATCGCGGCGATCCGCCCCAGCGTGTGCACGTCCCAGTAGTAGATCGCCGTCGACGTGAGCGCCGTCGGGGTGTGCCGGGGCGCCGAGGAGGTGCTGCCGTCCGGCTGCGGCTCCATGTGGTCGCCCAGGCCCGGCTCGATCACGTGTTCCTCCGCCAGGCCGCCCAGGTAGGCGACCAGCCGCACGAGCCCATCGTAGTGGCGGGCCAGAAGCGCCTCGTCGTCCAGGAACCAGTAAAGCGTCCACACCAGAACCGCGTAGGTGCTCGACCAGACCGGCGCCGGATAGGCGTAGGCGTCGTGCGTGCGCCGCCAGTGCACGGGGCTGATCTTGGGCACGTGGCCGTTCTCCCTTTGGGAGTCGGCGATGTCGTCCGCCCACTTCGCCCAGAAGGCGGCGCAGTCGAAGTTGTACAGGTAGTCCTCCGGGATCGGATCGCCCAGCCAGCCCACCCGCTCCGAGCGGTCGGCGGCATCCTGCGGGTAGCCCTGCATGCTGCTTGCGAAGGTCCACCAGCACATCGCGTGGATGCGGTTGAGCAGGTCGTCGGAGCAGGTGAAGCGCCCGGTTGCGCGCCCGCCGGTGCGCACCACCCGTCCGTCGATGGCGTCGAGCGTCGGGGTGCCGGGGTAGCCGGTGACCTCCACGAAGCGCGAACCGTGCAGGGTGAAGCGCGGCTCCCACTCCTCGCCGGCCGGGTCGCCGCGCAGGATGTAGCGGTCGGTCTGGCGCGCGCCGTGCGTGCCCGCCACCGCGTGCAGGTTGCTGCGCGCGTCCAGGCTGCCGTCGTCGTACACGCGCGCCGCGTGCGCCAGGGCGATCTCCGTGCCGCGCGGGCCGCGGGCGCGCAGCCGCGACCAGCCGCAGCAGTTCTGGCCCATGTCGAAGACGAACACCCCGGGCCGCGGTTCGAGGATGCGCCGCGGCGCATGGGTCCCCATCAGCCTGATCGGGGGAAGGGACTGCGCGACCAGCCGTCCGCCGGGGCCGGGCACCTCGCAGGCGGCAGCCCAGCCGCGGTCGTCGTAGGGGGCGCCGTCCCACCCGGGTCGCTCGCGACGGGCGTCGTAGGTCTCCCCGTGGTTGTAATCGTTGTAGACGATGGGGCCGCTCGCGGTCCGCCACGTCCGGTCGCTGGCCACCGACACGCGGCGGCCGTCGGCCAGCTCGACGTGGAGCTGCAGCAGCAGACAGGGGCGGGGGCCGTACGGCTCGCGGTGATCGGGGGAGGGCGGCACGTCGGCTTCGGCCGAGTACCAGCCGTGGCCGAGCATCACGCCCAGGGCGTTGGCGCCGGGACGCAGCAGGTCGGTCAGGTCGTGGGTCACGTACAGGACACGGGAGCCGAGCGGGAAGGGCTGACCGTTGTGGTAGTAGGTGGTAGCCGGGTCCAGGACGTGGTCGCCGACCCTCGCGCCGTTGCAGAAGAGCTCGTGGTAGCCGAGCCCGGAGAGGTAGCAGCGGGCTCGTCGCACCGGCGCGGGAAGCGTGAGCTCGCGCCGCAGCAGGGGGGAGGAGACGCCCGCCGGCCCGGCGATCCAGCAGCCGCGCCACTCATCGCTCGTCAGGAGGCCGGTCTCGAAGCTGGCCGGTGCGCTGAAAGCGGTGGCCGTGCCGCGCTCGTCCCAGCCGCGCACCGTCCAGAAGCAGCGCGTGGCGGACGGCAGCGGCGCGCCGCCGTAGCTCGTCCCCGAGCGGCTGTCGTCCACGCGGCCGGAGTCCCAAAGGTCCGCGGCGCCCGGCATCAGCCTGCCCGGAGAACGGGCGACCAGCACCTGGAACGCGGTCTGCCGGGCGCTGCGAGACGCCGACCGCCAGCTCCAGGTGAGCCGCGGCGCCGGCTCGTCGATGCCGAGCGGCTCGGTCGCGTAGCCGCAGCGCAGTTCGGCGGC
>JAPOQV010000372.1 GCA_026710565.1 Spirochaetaceae bacterium
AAGGGGAGCGGGTCGAGCAGGGGCAGCCGATCTGCGAGGTGGAGACCGACAAGGCGCTGGTGCAGGTCGAGGCGCCGGCCGCGGGCACCCTGCGCAGGCAGCTCATCGCCGCCGGGACGGAGGTGCCGCCGCTGACCATCGTCGCGCTGGTCGGCGACCCGGCCGAGCCGCTCCCGGATGTCGATCCGTTCGCGCGCACCGCCGGTGGGCCGCAGTCGGCCGCGCCGGCGGCAGCGGGGCCGGCCGCGACGCCGTCGGCGGCGCAGTCCTCGGCCCCGGCCGGTGGGCGACCGGTCGCCTCGCCACGGGCCAGGAGGCTGGCCGATGAGTTGGGCGTCGACCTGGGCACCGTCACCGGCACCGGGCCGGGCGGCAAGATCACCGATCGCGACGTCCAGCAGGCGGCGGAGAGATGACGCCGACAGCGGGACGGACACAAGGGGTGTCAGCAAGGACCCGCCGGGCGGCCGGCCGGTGACCAGGGCCGACACGCCGGTCTTCTTCGACTCGGACACCGTCGAGTGGCAGGCGCATCCGCTGTTCTCGCCGATCGACATCAAGGACCTGCAGCCGGGAGCCGCCCATCCGGCCGGCACGTTCAGCCTGATGCGCGTCAAGGTGGCGGCCGGCGGCCGCATCGACCCGCACACCCATCCCGTGGAGACGGAGACAGCCTACGTGCTTCACGGCTCGGCCCGGCTGCTCTGCCAGGGTGCGGCGACCGAGCTGCGCGCCGGCGGCGGCGTCTCCATCCCTCCCGGTCTGGAGCACTCGCTCGAAGCCGACGCGGAGGTCGAGTTGCTCGCCATCCACACCCCGCCGCTGCGCTGACCGCGCCCGCGGCCGTGGTAGGCTGACGGACCCATGGCGCTCGAAATGAGAACCGAATGCGAGAGGTGCCACGCGCCCCAACTGCGGCGGCGAACTGGTCAGGCGCCCAACCCGACGCCCCGATCCCGAGCCGGAGGATACGATCGCCCGCTGAACGCCTGGGTGATGCACGCGAGGGTGACCTGGGGTAGAATGTCCCCATCGAACTGAAACTGGCCGGAGCGGACTTTACTTTTCCCTTGCTGTCGCATGACGACTCGCTGACGCTGATCGCCATGCTGGGGCTGACCGGGGTCGACATCGGTCTGTTCGAGGACCGCTCGCACCTGTATCCCAGCCACGTGCTGGCCGACCCGCGGGCGTCCTCGGCCGAGCTGGTCGCCCGGGTGACCGGCAAGGGGCTGGCGATCGCGGACATCTTCCTGCAGACCGCCGGCTTCGACACCATGACCGTCAA
The DNA here is from genome assembly GCA_026710565.1 of Spirochaetaceae bacterium. Next base: position 1,289 of record JAPOQV010000372.1, read on the forward strand.
TCACCCCGACGCCGCCGAGCGGCGCGGCTCGCGCGACCTGTTCGAGCGCACGCTGGAGTTCGTCCAGCTCTGCGAGACCGGCCACATGACCATCCTGCCGGGGATCGAGTTCGACGGGGAATCGGCGGAGACGTCGCTGGCGCGCGCCGCCGAGGAGCTGTCGTGGCGGCTCGAGCGGGCTGCCGGCACCGGCGTCACCGTCAGCGTCGAGGCTCACGTCGGCTCCATCGTCCCGAATCCGGACGCGGCGCTGCGGCTGGTGGAGATGACGCCGGGGCTGACTCTGACCCTGGACTACACCCACTTCACCCGCGACGGCCTGCCCGACAGCGAATCGGAGAAGCTCGTCCCGCACGCGTCCCACTTTCACGCCCGCGGCGCGGCGGAGGGACGGCTGCAGGTCAAGTTCACGGAGAACGTCATCGACTACGCCGACGTGCTGCGCGCGCTCGACGCGGCGGACTACCGCGGCTGGGTCGGCGTGGAGTACGTCTGGCAGGACTGGGAGCGCAACAACGAGGTCGACAACGTGTCGGAGACGATTCTGATGCGTGACTTCCTGCTGGCCAACTCGCCGTAGGCAGCCTCATGGGGGCTGGCATGCGCGTCGACGGCCGGATCGCGATCGTCACCGGAGCGGGACGCGGTATCGGCGCCGCCATCGCGGAGACGTTGGCCGGCGCCGGAGCCACGGTGATGGTCAGCGACATCGAGGGCGACTTGGCCGAGGCCCAGGCCGCCCGCATCCGCGCCGCCGGCCGCAGCACCGACTCGAACAGGGCGGATGCGATCGCCGCCGACGTCAGCAAACCGGCTGAGTGCGACCGCGTTGCGGAGCAGACCGAGCGCCGGCACGGCGCGGTGCACATCCTGGTCAACTGCGCGGCGATCTGCCCGCGCATCGACATCCCCGACATGACCGAGCCTGACTACGACCGCATCATGGACACCAACCTCAAGTCCGTGTACTTCCTGAGCCGGGCCGCCGGCCGGGCCATGCGGCGCGCCGGCTGGGGTCGCATCGTCAACATTGCCTCGGTCGGTGCGCGCACCGGTGGCATACACCGCGTCACCGTCTACGCCGCCAGCAAGGCAGCCATCATCTCGATGACCAAGGGGTTCGCCCGGCACCACGCTCCGGACGGCATCCTGGTCAACGCGGTGGCGCCCGGCGCCGTGGACACGCGCCTGATCCGCATGCTGCCGCCGGAGGACCAGCAGGCCACCGTCGACGCGATCCCCCTGAAGCGGCTGGCCGACCCGCGGGAGATCGCGCGCGCGGTGCTGTTCCTGGCCTCCGATGCAAACACGTACATCACGGGGGCCACCACCGACGTCAACGGCGGCTCCTTCATGCCGGACTGACCCGGTGCAACGGGGTGTGTTGAGATGAAGATTGTCGAGGTGCGCGCCTATCCGCAGCGTTACCAGGAGCCCAACGACCGCATGATGTGGCGCCACGTCACACTGGCCCGGATCACCACCGACTCCGGCCACGTCGGCTGGGGCGAGTGCATCTCGCAGTGGCCGGAGGCGGCGCTGGCGGTCAGGATCCTGATCGAGCAGGGACTCGGTCCGGCGGTGCTGCTCGGCAGGAACCCGCTCGACAACGGCGCGCTGTTCGCGGCCATGAAGGCGCACGACTGGTGGTACGGCGACACCGGCATGGCCAACTTCGCGGTCAGCGCCCTGGACGTCGCCCTCTGGGACCTCAAGGGCAAGATCCTCGGGCAGCCCGTGCACCGCCTGCTCGGCGGCAAGGTGAACGACCGGCTGCGCGCCTGCGCGAGCACGCACCCCTCGAAGGCCGACCTGCAGGATCTGGCGGACGAGCTGGCCGCGCACGCCGACGACGGCTACACGGCCGTCAAGGTCGGCTTCGGCAAGGCCGGCGACGCCGCGCTCGGCGTCGATCCCCGGCGCGACATCGCCTACGTGCGCACCGTCCGGCAGACGATCGGCGAGGAAGTCGACTTCATCGTCGACGTCGGCAACAAGACCCGCTGGGACTACGCCTCCGGCGTGCGCATGGCGCGGGCGTTCGAGGAGTACCGGCTGCGCTGGCTGGAGGACCCGTTCCAGCCCACCGACGTGGCCGCCTACCGGCACCTGCGGGAGGCGATCGAGACGCAGATCGGGGCCGGCGAGCGCTCCTGGCAGGCCTCGGACTACCGGCGCCTGATCGAGCTGGGCGTGGCCGACGTCTACCTGGTCGACCCGGGCCGCGCCGACGGCGTCACCGGCTACAAGCAGGTCATGGACCTCACCGCGCAGGCGCACTTGTTCTTCAACGCCCACTCGTGGAGCAGCGCCATCAACACCGCCGCCTCCATTCACGCGACCGCCACCGGCGCCAACTACATCGTCTTCGAGCTCAAGCCCGTGCCGAGCCCGCTGCAGCACGAGCTGGTGCGGGAACCGTTCGAGCAGCGCGACGGCTGGATTACGGTGCCGGACAGCCCCGGCCTGGGGGTCGAGATCGACGAGGAGGTGGTGGAGCGCTATGGGTTCACCTCCGTCTAGTCGCTCGAGGCCGACGGCGTCGGCCATGGACCGGCTGGGCACGGAGACGGCCTTCGCGGTTTCGGCCGATGCGGCCGCGTGGGCGGCGCAGGGCCATCGCGTCTATCCGTTCCACCTGGGCGACATCAACCTGCGTACGCCTCTGAACATCATCGAGGCCGCCGAGCGCGCCATGCGGGACGGCAAGACCGGCTACACGCCCGCTCCGGGCATCCCCGAGCTGCGCGAGGCGCTGGCGGACGGGATCGGGGCGGCGCGCGGCGTGAGCTACGGCCCCGAGCACGTGTCCGTGCAGCCGGGAGCCAAGCCGATCATCGGCAAGCTGCTGATGAGCGTCATGAACCCGGGCGAGGAGGTCGTGTACCCCAACCCCGGGTACCCGATCTACGAGTCGCAGGTCGACTACCTTGGGGGACGCGGACGCCCCTACGCCTACGTCGAGGAGGCCGATGGCTTCCGCATCGACCGCACTTCGGTGGAGGCCGCGCTCAGCGACGCGACCCGCGTGCTGATCGTCAACGGCCAGCACAACCCCACCGGCGCCGACGCGTCGGCCGACGAGATCGCCTGGCTGGCCGGGATCGCACGCGAGCGCGACCTGTGGGTGCTGGCCGACGAGCCCTACTTCGACATCCGCTACGGCGGCTCGAGCCGCAGCCTGGTCTCCGAGCCGGAGATGGTCGAGCGCACCGTCATCGGCTACACCTTCTCCAAGACCTACGCCATGACCGGCTGGCGGCTGGGCGCCGCGATCGGCCCGGCCCGCGTCATCGACCTGATCAACAAGCTCAACACCAACCAGGAGTCGTGCACCTGCGGGTTCATTCAGCACGCCGGGGTGGAGGCGCTGCAGGGTGACCAGTCCGGGGCGCGCGACATCCTGGCCACGCTGCGCGAGCGGCGTGACGTCGTCGTCGACGGCCTGACCGCCATCGACGGCGTCAGCGTCCATCGCGCCACCGCCACCTTCTACCTGTTCGTGGACGTCACCGGCGTCTACGGGCGTCTCGGCTACGACGACCCGCAGGCATTCCGCACCGACGCGCTCCGTGAGACCGGGGTGTCGTTCTGCTCGCGCACCCACTTCGGGAGAGCGCTGGCCGGCGAGCAGCGAGTCTACGTGCGCTTCGCCTACTCCGGCATCGACGCCGCCGATGCGGCCGAGGGGCTGGCCGCGCTCAAGGAGTACTGGGGGCGGTAGGAGTCGGCTCGACCGGCTACCCGATGACGCCGTGCTGCCGGCCGACGCGGGCGAACGCCTCGATCGCCCGGTCCAGGTGGGCTCGCTCGTGCGCGGCCGAGATCTGCACGCGGATCCGCGCCTGCCCCTCCGGCACCACCGGATAGGAGAAGCCGATCACGTAGATCCCCTCGGCCAGCAGGTCGGCGGCCATCGCCTGCGCCAGCGGCGCCTCGTACAGCATGATCGGCACGATCGGGTGCACGCCGGGCCGGATGTCGAAGCCGGCTGACGTCATCGCGTCCCGGAAGTAGGCGGTGTTCTCCGCCAGCCGGTCGCGCAGGTTCGTCGTCTCGTCCAGCCGTTCCAGCACCGCGAGCCCGGCCGCAGCCAGGGACGGCGGCAGCGAGTTGCTGAACAGGTACGGCCGCGAGCGCTGCCGCAACAGCTCCACGATCGGCCCGCGCGCCGCGGTGAACCCGCCGGAGGCGCCGCCCAGCGCCTTGCCGAGCGTGCTGGTGATGACGTCGATCTCGCCCAGCACGCCGCAATGCTCGATCGAGCCGCGGCCGGTGGCGCCGATGAAGCCGGTGGCGTGCGAGTCGTCCACCATCACCAGCGCGTCGTGCGCGCGCGCCAGCTCGACGATGCGGTCCAGCGGGGCGATGTCGCCGTCCATGGAGAACACGCCGTCGGTGGCGATCAGCCGCAGCCGCGCGCCGGCGGCCTCCTTCAGCTTCGCCTCCAGGTCGTCCAGGTCGGCGTGCGCGTAGCGGTAGCGGGCCGCCTTGCACAGGCGGATGCCGTCGATGATCGACGCGTGGTTGAGCGCGTCGGAGAGCACGGCGTCGCCTTCCTGGAGCAGCGTCTCGAACAGGCCGCCGTTGGCGTCGAAGCAGGAGGTGTAGAGGATGGCGTCGTCGGTCCCCAGGAAGCGCGCCAGCGCCTGCTCCAGCCGCTTGTGCAGGTCCTGCGTGCCGCAGATGAAGCGCACGGAGGACAGCCCGAAGCCGTGCGTGCGCAGCGCCTCGGCCGCCGCGTCGATCACCGCCGGGTCGCTGGACAGTCCCAGGTAGTTGTTGGCGCAGAAGTTGAGCACTTCCGCGTCCGATCCCACCTGTATCGCCACTCCCTGCGGCGAGGTGATGACGCGCTCGTCCTTGTACAGGCCGGCGTCGCGGATCTGCTCCAGGGTGGGCTGAATCACGCTGTCGATGGTTGCCATGAGGCGGTTACTCCTTGATGTCCAGAACGATCTTGCCGCAGCGGCCGGCGGCCATCGCAGCGAAGCCCTCTTCGAAGTCGCTCAGGGACAGCCGGTGCGTCAGCACCGGCGAGACGTCCAGGCCGCTGCGCAGCATCTGCGTCATCTTGTACCAGGTCTCGTACATCTCCCGTCCGTAGATGCCCTTGATCCGCAGGCTCTTGAGGATCACCTGGTTCCAGTCGATGGTGGTGGACTCCGGCAGGAAGCCGAGCAGGGCGATCTGGCCTCCGTTGTACATGTTGGCCAGCATGCTCCGGAACGCATCGGAGTTGCCGGACACCTCGATGCCGCGATCGAAGCCGTTCGACATGCCGAGCTGCTCCACGGCCCCCTCCACCGAGTCGCGGGACACGTTGACGGCGAGCGAGGCGCCCATCAATCGGGCCAGCTCCAGCCGGTAGTCGTTGACGTCGGTGACCACCACGTGGCGGGCGCCCAGGTGGCGGCAGATCGCCGCGGCCATCACCCCGATCGGGCCGGCGCCGGTGATCAGCACGTCCTCGGCCACCAGGTCGAACGACAGGGCGCAGTGCGTGGCGTTGCCCAGCGGGTCCAGGAAGGCGGCGATCTCGGTCGGAATGCTGTCGTGGATCGGCCACAGGTTGCTCTCCGGCATCACCACCAGCTCGGCGAAGGCGCCGTCGCGGTGGACGCCCACCCCCTTGGTGAGGTGGCACAGGTGCGGTTTGCCGGCGCGGCAGTTGCGACACAGGCCGCAGGTGATGTGCCCCTCGCCCGAGACCCGGTCGCCCACCCGGTGCAGCGTCGCGCCGGGCCCCAGCGCGACCACCTCGCCCACGAACTCGTGGCCCAGCACCAGCGGCGGCTCGACGACGCTCCGCGCCCACTCGTCCCAGTGGTAGATGTGCAGGTCGGTCCCGCACACCGCCGCCTTGATGACGCGGACCAGCACCTCCTTCGGGCCGGGCTCGGGCTCCCGCACCTCGGTCAGCGTCAGGCCGGGGCCGGCCGCCTCCTTGAGCAGTGCTTTCATGGATGGCCGGCCGACAGTGTAGCGCACCGGCGGCCCGAGGCTATGACGGCGTGCAGCGATGAGGACGACACTGGAAGAGCGGCAGATCGAGCGTTACCGGGAGCGGGGCTTCCTGCGCCTTGACGGGTTTCTGTCCGCGGACGAGCTGGCGGAGCTCACCGACGCGGGAAGGCCGGGGCGGGACGCTTGGGGTCAACGCCACAACGTCACGTCTGACGCTCGGCGGCGACACGGGGTAGACTGGCCGGAGGGACTGCCATGGCGTTCGACACGTCGGTGCTCGACGCGGCGATCCGCCGCCGCCGTGATCGGCTGGGGCGGGAACGGGCCGCGCTCCTGGAGCGGGTGGCGAGCGCGCTTCGCGCGCAGGCAAGCACGCTCGGTGTCCGTCACGCCTTTGTCGTGGGTTCTCTGACGCGCGAGCACGGCTGGTCCGACGACTCGGACGTGGACGTGGCCATCCACGGAGGCGATCCGCTCGCGGTCATGCGTCTGGTCGAGGATGCCTCCGGGCGCGCGGTGGACGTGATCGACCTGGACCGTCATCCCCTGCCGGATCTGTTTCGGCGCAACGGAGTGCAGCTCGTTGGATGATCGACGTCTCGCGCTGCTGCGGCGTGACCTGCAGGATCAGTGGGAGATCATCGACCGGGTGTTCGCGAAGATCGCGGACCGCAACGTCGGCGCTTCGCCATCGGCCGTGCAGGTGGAGGCCCTGGCCTACCAACTGCACAATCTCTATGGCGCCTGCGAGCAACTGTTCGAGCTGATCGCGCGGGCATTCGAGAACCAGATCGACGGCGCGACCTATCACGTCGATCTGCTGCGCCGCATGAAGGCGGAGATCACCGGCGTCCGGCCTGCGCTCCTCACCGACGGGCTCGGCGGCCGCCTGAACGAGCTGCGCGGATTCCGCCACTTCTTTCGCCACGCGTACGACTCGGAGCTTCACTCCGAGCGGGTCACCGCGCTGGCGGCAACGGCGCTGGCGTTGCGTCCGGAGCTCCGGGACTCCTTGGACCGATTCATCGCCCTTCTGCAAGCCGGTTGAGTGACGACCCACCCACCCTGACTGAACTGCGTGAACTGAGCGAGCGTCTTGACGCGAACGCAGCATCCGGGTAACCTCACAAGATGCCCGGACGGCTCTTCGGGCCGATGGGCACAATCTCATATCAACCCACGTGTAGGGAGGTTCGCAGAACGATGAGAAAACTGCTCATCTCGTTTCTTACCCTGGGCTTCGTCCTTGGATCCGCCTTTGTGGCGACCGCAGAAGGCTCGGAAGAGTCGATGGCGGAAGGTCCGATGGACATCAGCTTTCAGGGCCTCTTCGGCGACTCGGTCGTCGAAGGCAACTCGATCCAGGTGTTCCTGGAAGAGAAGTTCGACATCAAGATCACCGACTCCACCCTGGCACGCCGCCCGCAGGAGACGATGGACTTGATGATCGGCGCCAACGAGCACCCGGACGCCATGTACTCCTGGACGAATCACGACCAGTGGTACGCCGCCGGTGCCTATCGCCCCATTCCGGTCGACATGATCCGTGAGCACGCGCCCAACTTGGCGCGCGACTGGGACACGATCGGTCCGGGCGCCTGGATGATGTCGGCGGTCCCCGGCGATGCGTCCGCCCTGCGCGGCATCCCGCGCGGTTATGCGCACCAGGCCGGTGCCGGCGCAGCGGTCAACTTCCGCTACGACTGGCTGGGCATGGTCGGCGCACGCGAGGCGCTCGGCGTGTCCCAGGACATGGAGTCGAGCCCCGAGAGTCCGGAAGGCGTGCTCGACGGCAATCCCGGGTTTGACCCCGGTCACTGGTTCATCAGCTACAACACGCCGAACATCGTCGACGTGGAAGCGGCTCTGGAAGCGATCGTCGCGGCCGACCCGGTCGGCGGCGGCCGGACCATCGGCTACAGCGGCTGGCCCCGTGAAGGCAGGCCGTGTTACTGGTGGTCGTTCGGTGCGGTGTGCCAAGCCTACGGCGTCGCCTCGGAGTCATGGTGGGTTCATTCCGCCGCCGACGGCAGCGCGACGGTCCACTACGGCTGGGACAACGTGAAGACCGCCCTGGAGACCCTGCAGCGCTGGTTTCAGAAGGGCATCCTGGACAGTGAGATCCCGGCATTCGACCGCCCCGCGTTCGATGACAAGGTCGGCGCAGGCCTGGTCGCGATGTACGGCCGCGGCGCCCAGGGATGCTGGAATACCCCGGAAGGTCCGGCCAATCCGAACGTCGGCTGTCTGGCCCGTCTCAACAACCCCGATTTTCAGGAGTTGCAGGTGCATGCGGTGACCGCTCCGGACGGGACCTACGGGCTCCGTCACGAGAACACGGCGCTGCCGCTGGGCGGCCCCGGCGAGTGGTTCGTGGTCCGCCATGACGTCTCCGATGAGAAGCTGGCCAAGATCCTGGAGCTCTTCGACTACACGACCGGCACCTGTGAGGGCTTGCTGCTTTCAGACTACGGAATCGAGGGCGTTCATTACAACGTCGAGGGTCCCGCAATCTGCACGGACGACGGGATCGAAGCTACCCGCGCCGGGGGCGTGGCGGTCCGCACCACAGCGGATTATGCAGCGCTCTATGCCGACGGCGTAGCCCACTATTTCGACAATAACGGGTTTTACACGCGGCTGTTCGGTTACGCGGGCAACACCCAGTGGGAGCCGCTCAAGACCTACAACACGTGGCGCGGTCCCGGCGGCGCCGGCACCACCCACCTGATCCGCATGTACAAGGAGGACGTGTTCAACGAGACCCAGCACAATGAGCTGCGCGCTCAGTACAAGGGTGCCCTGGACACGATCCACGGCGAGTTCATGTACAAGGCCATGACCACCGACCTCGACATCGATGCCGAGTGGCCGAAGTACATCGAGCAGCTCAACGCTGCCGGCATGGCTGAGATCAACGCCGAGTTGAACAAGCTGCAGTACACGGTCGCCGAGCTGAGCTCCGTCGGCGTGACCTGCGGCGAGTCCGGGTGCGTCGCTAACAAGTAGACGCAGGCATCCGGTACGAGCAGCCGTCCTCTGGCTGTTCAGATCTGAGAAGGGACGGCCGTTATGGCCGTCCCTTCTTCAATGGGTGCGCCCGGCATGGGCTCTCGCCGGGAGGGGCGGCGTGCGCCGGGCTGGCCTGGCGACGTACCGATCGGCGATCGCCGGTTGCCGTTGTGAAGCAGCCACCCTGGACGGGATCGTCACCGTCGGGGTGCGCCGATGCCCAATCTCTCAGAGCGCTCGCCCTCTGCGGGTTGCAGCGGCGAACAGCCCCATATCGTGCCGCTGCGCGGCGGGAGTGTTTCCTGGAAGGAGGAGGTTCCCTTAGGGAGTAAAGACCTGCCGGGGCTAGCCTTTCACCGATCCCAGCATGACGCCTTTGACGAAGTACTTCTGAATGAAGGGGTAGAACAGCACCACCGGGCCGATGGTAATCAGCGTGGTCGCGGCCTGGATCGACCGGTGCGGGATGCGCGCCCAGTCCGGCTCGATCCCCTGCGCGCGGAGCTCCTCCACCAGGCGCTGCATGGCATCGTCGGTCTGAAAGCCCTGCAGGCGCTGCACGATGTCGCGCAGCAGGAGCTGCAGGATGCGTTTGTCCTTGTCGGTGATGTAGATCAGCCCGTCGAACCACGCGTTCCAGTGGGCTACGACCGTCCACAGCGCGATGACGGCCAGCACCGGCCTCGACAAGGGGATGAAGATGCTGAACATGATGCGCCAGTAGCTGGCGCCGTCGATCACCGCGGAGTCCTCCATCGCCTGGTCGATGGTCATGATGAAGTTGCGCGTGATGATGATGTTGAACGCCGCGATCGCAGGGAGAACCACCAGGACCCAGCGGGAGTTGATCATGCCCAGGTTCCGCACCAGCAGGTAGGTGGGAATGATGCCTCCCTGGAAGAACAGCGTGAAGACGAGCAGGAAGGTAATCACCCCCCGCCCGGGCAGGTTGTGCTTGGAGAGCGCGTACGCGGCGCAGAAGGTGACGAACAGCGTCAACGTGGTGCCGAACACGACGCGGTGCAGCGTGTTCAGGTAGGCGGTCCCTACGGCGTTCTCCTTGAACACGAATGTCCACGCCTCAATACGCCACTCGTCGTTCCAGAGGTGCAGCCCGCGGCCCGGCAACGACACCGGCGACGCCAGCGAGGTGGTGACGACGGTCCAGAACGGATACAGGATCGACAGCGCGAACAGTCCGAGGAACAGGTAGTTGGCGACGTCGAACGCGCGACCGAGCGGCGTCACTCTGACCAATGGATTCGCCACGCGTATCTCCCTACCAGACCCCGTACTCGCTGTAGCGGCGCACGATCTGATTGGCGCCGACCAGGACGACCAGGCCGACCGCGTTCTGGAAGAGCTGCACGGCGGTGGCGTAGGAGTAGCGCGCCCCTTCAATGCCGGAGCGGTACACCAGCGTCTCGAACACGTCGATCACCTCGTAGACGTTGGAGTTGTACAGGTTGAAGATCGGGTCGAAGCCGAACTCCAGGATGTTGCCGACGCTGAGCAGGAACAGGATCGTGATCACCGGCACCAGCGCCGGGATGGTGATGTGGATGACGTTCTGCCAGCGGTTGGTGCCGTCGATGGCCGCGCTCTCGTAGAGCTGGGGGTCCACCCCCGAGAGCGCCGCCAGAAAGACGATCGTTCCCCAGCCGACGCTCTGCCAGGTCGTGACGGCAATGATCAGGCCTCGAAACAGCTCCGGGGCGGTCAGCACCGGGAACGGCTCCATCCCCACCTGCTCCATGAGGTAGGGGATCGCGCCGCTCTGCATCGACAGCAGCTCCCTGACGATGCCGCTCAGGACGATCCAGGAGAGGAAGTGCGGCAGGTAGCTGACCGACTGCACGGTGCGCTTGTAGGAGGTCACGCGCACCTCGTTGAGCAGCAGCGCCAGGATGATGGGCGCCGGGAAGGAGACGATCGTCCGCAGGACGGCCAGGATCGCCGTGTTGCGCAGCACGCGCCAGAAGAACGGGTCGCCGAAGACCCAGTCGAACCACTTGAAGTTGTTCCACGTGCTGCCCAGGACGCCCTTGACGATGTTGTAGTCGACGAAGGCGATGCTGATCCCGTACATGGGGATGTACTTGAAGACGAACAGCAGCACCACCGCCGGCGCCAGCAGGACGTAGAAGTCCCGCATGCGCCACGCGCGCCGCACCGTCTGCTTGCGCAGGACCTGCTTGAGGAAGGCGGCGCGCTCCTCCTCGGTGGCGAAGCTGTCGTAGACGCCTACGCTCGGGGCGGGTGGGGTCGACGCCTGATCGCGTCGTTCGGTGGAGAGGTCAGCCATCGATCGTTCGGTGTCGCTTGGGGGTCGCAACGCCGGTGGCGACCCTACCGTTTCGGGTGCTGCGCGTCAATGTCCGCCTACCAGATCGAGTACTCGTTGTAGCGGCGTACGATCTGGTTGGCCGCGATCAGCAGCACGAACCCCACCACGTTCTGGAACAGGTTGATGGCGGTGGCGTAGGAGTACTTGGCGCCTTCGATGCCGGACCGGTAGACCAGCGTCTCGAACACGTCGGAGACCGATACCACCACGTCGTTGTACAGGTTGAAGATCTGATCCCATCCCTGTTCCAGGATGTTGCCGATCTGCAGCAGCAACAGGATCGTCATGACCGGGATCAGGGCCGGCAGCGTGACGCGCAGCGCCGTCTGCATGCGGTTGGCGCCGTCGACGCTGGCGCTCTCGTACAGCTCGGGGTCGATCCCGGACAGCGCGGCCAGGTAGATGATCGAACCCCAGCCGACGCCCTGCCATATGCCGGTCGCGACGAGCAGCGCCCGGAACGTCGGGATGTTGGTCAGAAAGCTGACGGGCTCCAGCCCGGCGAGAGCCATGAGGTAGGGGACGGCGCCGGTCTGCATCGACAGCAGCTCCCTGACCAGGCCGCCCAGGACGACCCAGGAGAGGAAGTGCGGGAGGTAGCTGACCGACTGGACCGCTCGCTTGTAGGGGTCGTTCCGGACCTCGTTGAGCAGCAGCGCCAGGATGATCGGCGCCGGAAAGCCGACCGCCAGGCGCAGCAGGCTGAGGATCACGGTGTTGCGCAGCACGCGCCAGAAGAAATAGTCGTTGAAGACCCAACTGAACCACTTGAAGTTGTTCCAGGTGCTGCCAAGGATGCCCTTGACGATGTTGTAGTCCACGAACGCGATGCCGACGCCGTACATGGGGACGTACTTGAAGACCATCAGCAGCGTCACCGCCGGGACCAGCAGGGCGTAGAAAGGACGCATCCGCCACGCGCGCTCCAGGGCCTGCCGCCGGTCGAAGCGGCGCATCGCCTTCGGATCGGCCGCCGGCACTGCCTGTGTGGTCGATGACCGGGTGGGAGACTCGCGCATGCGGGAGAGGGTGTCTTGGCCCGGCGCACGCTAGTGCGGACGGGAACGTGTGTCAAACGCATCGCCTCGTGCTCGTGCTGCGAAGGAGCAGAAGGAGCATCGACAGGTTTGCCAAATCAGTAGGAATGACTACGATCTGGGTATGAAAGCTACCGTGTCCGAGAAGGGGCAGATCACCATACCGAAGGTACTGCGGGAGCGGCTGGGGATGAGACGGGGAACGGTGCTCGAAATGGAGGCCGTGGACGGCGCCCTGATGGCTCGCAAGCGGGAGCCGGAGGATGTGCTGGTCAAGTGGCGAGGCCGGGGCCGTCTGCCGGTGGGCGCTGACGTCGATGAGTACCTGAGGGTCATACGGGGATGACGACCGCCGTCGACACGTCGGTGCTCCTGGACATGCTCGCCGATGACCGTCGTTTCGGGGAGGGAGCAGTGCAGGCGCTTCGGCGTGCACGGATCAAGGGCCGCTTGATCGTATGCGAGTGCGTCGTGGCGGAAGTTCGGCCGGCGCTTGGGTCGGAGTCCGAGTTGACGGAGTTACTGGACGATCTGGAGATCGTGTTGATACCGGGAGACACCGAGAGCGCCTTGCTGGCCGGACGCCACTACGCGCGCTATCTCGGGCGCGGGGGTACGCGCGTCCGCGTCGTTCCCGACTTTCTCATCGGCGCTCATGCACAGGTACACGCCGAGCAACTGCTCGCTCGTGATCGAGGGTACCTCCGCGACTATTTCGCCAATCTGCGAGTGATCGATCCGTCAGGCGGTACGAACGGCGGTGACTGGCATCGATTGACCTCATGAGCCTCAGCTTCAGGAGCGCACGAAGACGCCGCGGCTGATGAGCTTGCGGCGGACCGCAGGTGTCAGGTTGGTCCCGTCGACCAGTTCGACGACGGTCTCCGAAAGCCGTCGGCCTTGCTTGCCCACCGCCGCCTGCACCCGCGTTGCCGTTTCGGGGTCGTCGCAGTGGACCACCAGTGCGGGGCGCACGTCGACCCAGTGCACATCCGCCGCCCAGTCGCGGATCTGCCGGCTCACGTTGGCCGGCAGCGGCTGCCGGGACAGGTCGTCGGCTGCCGCGACCACCTGCTCGGCGTCCTGGCCGGCCATCACGGCCCGCTGCACGGACGCCCGCTCGATGACGAACAGCGTGCCCACCGACTGCGGGCCTTGCAGCGCGGCAGTGGGCGTCGCGAACGTCCGGGCGCGCACCTGATCGACCGGTGAGGGCGCCAGGAACACGATCTCGAAGTTGGGCTGGATGACCGCCTCGCCGGTCTCCTCCGGCAGGTCGAGCTCGAAGTCATCGACCTCGCCCAGCAGGTAGCGGCCCACTTCGGTCATCGCGAAGCCCGCGTTGCCGTCTGCAAGGAGACCGAGCGCGGCTCCGCCGAGCGGGACCAGCCGCTCGTAGAGGAACGCCAGGAGGGTCGATCCCCAGACCCGCTCCGCGACTTCCCCGGCGGCATACATCACGGTCCGGTCGTCCAGCAGGGGATTGCGCTGCTCGCTGTGGAAGCGGACGAACGCCAGCAGGTCCACGGTCGACTCCCGACCGACCGCGCGGAAGGCATCGATCACGCCGCGTACCGGATCGACGGCGAACCAGCCGATCTCGTACAGGTACGGCACGAAGTCCAGCGGCAGCGCTTCTGGATCCTCGGCGTACCGCGGATCGTAGACGTGCCCGTCCGCGCGCCCATGGAGCATCGCGTCGTCGCGCAGCAGGTCGAGGATCCGCTTGAGCCGCTCCCTGGCCGAGCGCATCAGCCACTGCCGGCCGGCATCGGTCACGACCAGCTTGAGACCCGTGCGGGAGTCGCCCTGCGATGCCGCCAACCGCAGCGAGAATGCGAACTGCGCTGCCTGTGACAGGCGTCGATCGACATGCAGTGGCGGGAACTCGGGGACGATCGTCGCCGGCAGGGCGGGGAGCGCAGTGCCGATCGCTCGGGCGTTGCGGGCGTACAACTCGCGGCCATGGACCTTGAGCCTGGGCGGTTCGGCGATCGCTTCCATCAGGAGCGTCGCCAGGTCGTCGATCAGGAATGGCCGGCAGAGCACGTCGTCGCCGGGGAACGTCTTGGCCGTGACCGACCGGGGCAGGAGCTTCACGCGGAGGGGACCGTCCCGCCGGCGTCGGCGATCGCCTCAGCTACCGCGGTCGTCGTCACCCGCTCCGCCTCCGGCGCGTCGACGATGGCGTACTCGTAGCCCTGTTCGCACAGGAAGCGCTGCCGGTTCATCGCGAACTCCTGCTCGACCGTGGCAGCGCTGACCAGCGAGTAGAAGTGCGCCTGCGTGCCGTCACGCTTGGGGCGCAGGATGCGGCCCAGGCGCTGCGCCTCCTCCTGGCGCGATCCGAAGGTGCCGGAGATCTGGACGGCGACGTTGGCGTCCGGCAGGTCGATCGCCAGACTGCCGATCTTGCTGACTGCGAGGCAGCAGATCTCGCCGTCCCGGAACGCCCGGAACAGCGTGTCGCGGCGTTTCTGGGTGGAGGTTCCGGTGAGCACCGGGATGTCGAGCTCGGCCGCCAAGCCCTTGATCTGGTCGACGTACATGGCCATCACCAGGATGCGGTCGTCGCGATGGAGCCGCAGCAGGGCGCGCACCAGCGCTCGCTTGTCCGGGTTCTGCGCCGCGATCGGGAACTGCTGACGAGGGGAGGCCGCGGCGTACTCCAGTCGCAGCGCCGGCGGCAGCGGCAGGCGCATCTCCGTGCAGTGGGCGGTCGCCACCCAGCCCTGGCGCTCAAGCTCCCGCCACGGAACCTCGGCTTTCTTCGGCCCGATCAGGGCGAACACGTCCTCCTCCAGCCCGTCCTCGCGGACCAGGGTGGCGGTCAGCCCCAGCCGCCGCCGCGCCTGCAGCGCGGCGGTGATCTGGAACACCGGCGCCGGCAGCAGGTGCACCTCGTCGTAGACGATCAGCCCCCAGTCGGCGCGGTCGAACACCTCCAGGTTGACCATCGGCTCGTCGCCGCGGCGGCGGTGGGTGAGCATCTGGTAGGTCGCGACCGTGAGCGGCCGCAGCGCGCGCTTCGGGCCGGCGTAGATCCCGATCTGCTCCTCGGTGAGCGTGGTCTTGTCGAGCGTCTCGGCGATCCACTGCTTGGCGGCGGTGACGCTGGTGCAGAGGATCAGCGTGGTGGTCTGCAGCGCGTGCATGCAGGCAAGGCCGACGATGGTCTTGCCGGCGCCGCACGGGAGCACGATGACGCCGCTGCCGCCGGCGGAGTGGCGGACGTCCTCGAAGGCGCGCGCCGCCTCGTCCTGGTAGTCGCGCAGCCGGAACGGCACTCCGGCACGGGTGGTGTCGCGCAGCTCGAACGCCAGCGGCGTGCCTGCGGTGTAGCCGGCCTCGTCATCCGGCGGGAAGCCGGCGCGCACCAGTGCCAGCTTCAGCAGCCCGCGGCGCTCGGCGTCGACCGGGAACGTGCGCCGGCCGGTGCGGTCGCCCAGCCACCTGGACACGTCGCGGTTGCGGCGGGCGAGCTCCCGGGAATCGTCGTCGCCGGGCACGCGCATCAAGCCGTCGTCGTCCGCGATCAGCCGCAGCTTGCCGAAACGCGAGGCGTGGGTCCTGATCTCGACGATGGTGGCGTCCGGCACCGGGTAGCGGCTGAACTCGTGAAGCGTGCCGACGATGTCGTCCACCGTGAGGCCGGCGGAACGGGCGTTCCAGATCGACAGCGCCGTCATGCGATAGGTGTGGACGTGCTCGGGCGCCTTGATCAGCTCGGCGAAGGCCAGCAGGCGCGACCGCGCCTCCTCGAAACGGGGGCTGGCCACCTCCAGCAGCAGGGTGTCGACACCCTGGACGATGAGCGGCTGATCGGAGGCCATCGGGAGGGCTCGATTATAGCGGGCGAGGCTTCGGGGTGATGCCGACATCCGCGCATACGACAGGGCGAAAGAGCGGCTCGAAGCGGGTACGGATGAGATGATTCCGGCCGGATTCGACGATCGCATCCTGGACGGCGAAAGCCCGGTTCGTGTGTGGCGGGAGTACCGAGGTCTCAGCATCAAGCAGCTAACCGCGAGTGCCACTATCAGCGCCGGCTACCTGTCACAGATCGAAGGGGGTAGCCGCAACGGTTCCCTGTCGACCCTGAGGGCGTTGGCGAAGAGTCCGTCCTTGGACGTGGATGACTTGACGTAGGCCTACCGCAACTGAGTCTTGGCGGCAGGGATTGTATCAAGTGGCCTCGTGAGGCTACATTGCCGGCATGCGTACGGTCGGGATTCGGGAGCTCAAGGATCGGCTCAGTCAGCACATCCGGATGGTTCGCGAGGGCGAACGGATTCTGGTTACGGATCGGGGCGAGGTGGTCGCGGAGCTGCGCGAACCGTCGGTCACACCCGAGGCGGCCGGGTTCCCAGGATTGGAGCAACGCGCGCGCGCCGGAACGGTACGCGTGGGAGCTCCCAATCGCCCCGACCTGTATCCCAGGATGCCACGCGTGCTTCCTGAAGGGAGCGCTACGCGCCTGCTTGATGAAGAACGCGGCGAACGGTGAATCTCTACGCGGAGTCAAGCGCCGTCCTTTCATGGCTCCTCGGCGAGAAACGCGGCGAGGCGGCCCGCGAGCGGCTGTTGGCCGCTGACATGGTCATTACCTCCGACCTGACGCTCGTTGAGTGCGACCGTGCCTTGCACCGTGCGGAGGCGGTCGATGAACTGGAAGCGGAGACGGTCAAGAGCATGCGCGAGCGGTTCTTTGCGGCCACCGACCACTGGATCGTGTTCTCGATCGACCGTGAGGTCGTGGAACGTTCTCGGCGCCGATTCCCACGCGAGCCGATTCGCTCGCTTGATGCGATTCACCTCACCACTGCACTGTTGGTGCGCAGCTTGGTGACCGAGCTGGAGTTGCTGTGTTGGGATGAGCGCATCCGCGAGAACGCGGACGAGCTCGGGTTCGACGTCACACCGAACACGGGAGAGGAAACGAACAGATGAGAATCGATCGCTATCTGCAGGGAACGCCGTCGTGGATCGACCTGTCCACCACCGATCAGGACGCCGCCAAGGCGTTCTACGCCGGCCTGTTCGGCTGGAGCTACCGCGACATGCCGGTCGACGAAACGGGGGAGCGGCTCTACACGACGGCCACCATCGATGGCGCCAGCGTCGCCGGGATGTACACGCAGCCGCCCGAGGAGGCGCAGATGGGGATTCCTCCCCACTGGAACGTCTACCTGACGGTGGACGATGTCGACGCCACCGCGGTACGGGCCGTCGAGCACGGCGGATCGGTGCTGGCCGAGCCGTTCGACGTGTTCGACGCCGGCCGCCTGGCGGCCATCAAGGACCCGACCCGCGCGGGGGCGGCGGCCTGGCGGCCGC
>JAPOQV010000373.1 GCA_026710565.1 Spirochaetaceae bacterium
ATCCTCGATAATGGTCTCGAAATAGGCATGTGCCTCGTCCGCCGCCTGCATGATCGCCCGGATCTCGTCCGGCGTGAGGATCGCGTTGACCGTCAGCGCCAGGGTGTTCGACCACCTCTTGAACAGGTCCAGGTCGCGCGGCCGGACGCCGAGCATCTCGGCGATCACGGTGACCGGCAGCGGGTAGGCGAGCGCCTCCACCAGGTCGAACCGCTCCATGCCGGAGGCGGCGTCCAGCAGCTCGTCCGTGACCTGTTGAATCCTGCCCTGGAGCCGAGCCACCGCCCGCGGCGTGAACGCCTTGGAGACCAGCAACCGCAGCCGCGTGTGCGCGGGCGGATCGAGCTCCAGCAGGCTCATCGATATGGTCTGAACGAGGACGCGGTCGGCGTTCGCGAAGCGCGTATGGTCGCGCAGCATCGCCTCCACGTCCCGATAACGGGTCAGCGCCCAGGCGTCGATCGTGCGCATGCGGTGCACGGGGTCCAGGGTCCGCATCGTGCGGTAGGTCGGATACGGGTCGGTCTTGACCTCTTCCGAAGTGAAGTCGTAGGCGACGCCGGACTCCCGCCGTTCCCAGGCCAGCAGTCCGCGCAGCACGGCGGGCTTGACGACGTTCTGGACCGCCGCGGCGATCAGGCGCATGGGCGCCCCGCTTCGTGCCTGACCGGGTGCTCGGTTCACGTGCGCTCGACCTCGATCCAGAGCTGCTCGACTCCCCGCAGGGCCACGCCGTCCCGGTACCGGGGCTCGGCCGCCAGTGTGATCGAGGGGAACCGGTGAAGAAGTGTGGCAAACGCGATGCGAGCCTCCAGCACGGCCAGCGATGCGCCGAGGCAATAGTGGATGCCGCGCCCGAAGGACAGGTGGCTCTTCTCACCGCGTCCGATGTCCAGCGTGTCCGGATCGTCGAACCTCTCCGGATCGCGGTTGGCGGCGCCGATCATGGCGACCACGCGCTGGCCCGTGCGGACTCGCTTGCCGCCGATCTCCATGTCCTGGCGTACGGTCCGGTCAGAGAACTGCACGGGGCTGTCGTAGCGCAGCAACTCGTCGACCGCCGGATGGAGCAGGCTCGGGTCCTCCCTGAGACGCTGGAGCTGATCGGGGTGCCTGAGCAACGCCAGCATGCCGTTGCCGATCAGGTTGCGCGTCGTCTCGTTGCCGGCCACCAGGATCAGCAGCAGGACGGCCAGCATCTCGTCGCGCGTCAGCCGGTCGCCTTCTTCCTCGGCTGCCAGCAGAGCGCTCACCAGATCCTCGCGCGGTTGCCGGCGCCGTTCCTCGACGATGGTCTCGAAATACGCATGGATCTCGGACGCGGCGAACTTGGCGGCCCGAATCTGATCGGCCGTGAGGAGCGCGTTGACGCTGAGCGCCACGGCGTCGGACCAGCCCTTGAAGAGGTCCAGGTCGGACGGACGGACCCCGAGCATTTCGGCGATGACCGTGACCGGTAGCGGATAGCCCAGCGCCGCCACCAGGTCGAACCGGCTTGCCCCGGCGACGGCGTCAAGCCGCTCGTCGGCGATCTTCTGAATCCGTCCGTGCAGCATCGCCACCGCCTTCGGGGTGAAGGCCTTCGAGACCAATGATCGCAGCCGCGTATGCTCGGGCGGGTCCAGCTCCAGCAGGCTCAGGGGTATGGTTTCCTGGAAGAAGCGGTCGACGTTGGAAAACCGCTCGTGATCGCGCAGCACGCCCTCCACGTCCCGGTATCGTGTCAGCGCCCAGGCGTCGATCGTCCGCATGCGGTGGACGGGATCCGCGCTCCGCAGCCGGCGGTAGACCTCGTACGGGTCGGTCCGTGCGTCCTCCGAGAGGAGCTCGCAGTCGACACCGGACTCCCATCGCTCCCAGGCAAGCAGCATGGCCAGCACGGTGGGCCTGATCAGCTTCTCGACGACCGGCGACATCAACGGCATGCCGGCTCCACGACGACTTCGACCGGGTGATCGTTTCGCTCCCCCGGGGGGCCGGGCCCGTTTGACCCAGGGTTCAGGCCTGGAGTCTGATGCATCGACTCAGGAGCGTACCAGATGAAGATCAGAGATGTTCAAGTGACTCCGTTCACGGTGCGGAGGCGCGGATTCCACAACGGCGAGTTGCGGCCGGAGAGCGATGCGCTGCAGACCGTGACCAAGGTGATCACGGACGAGGGAGCGGAAGGCTACTACCTCGGTGGCGACGGGCACGGCGATCAGGCCGGCCTGAAAGCGGCCGACCGAGCGGTCCTCACCGGCCGCATCCGCGACTTGGTGGTGGGCGAGGATCCGTTCGACCGGGAGCGCTTCTGGCGGTGGATGTGGGTCGCCAACATCCCCGAGCACCTGCTCAGCGTGCTGGACAACGCGCTCTGGGACCTGCAGGGCCGGGCGCTCGGCTTGCCGGTCCGCAAGCTGGCCGGCGGCTGCCGGGAACGTGTCCCGGCCTATGCCAGCACCTACCCGAACGTGGGGCCGCCCGAGGTGTATGCCGAGCACGCCCTGGCCTGCAAGCGGCAGGGGTACCGCCACTACAAGATCCATCCCTACTACTTCTGGGACCCGGCGACCGGGCGAGCCGATCCCGGACGGCCGTCGCACGTCGAGTACGACATTGCGGCGTGCCGGGCGGTGCGCGACGC
>JAPOQV010000374.1 GCA_026710565.1 Spirochaetaceae bacterium
GACCGGCGCCGGACTCGACCGCGAGCACGCTGGACGGCTCGATCGCCTACGGCATCGCGCTGGCGGACACCGGCGTGCTGACCCCGTTCGCGGAGGTGGGCGTGACCGACGACAGCCGCCGCGTGCGCGTGGGCACCCGCATCGGCATCGAGCCCGACGACGGCTTCCGCAGCCTCACGGTCGAGCTCGGCGCGGAACGCAGCGATGAAGGCTTCGGCGCGCCCGACTACCAGTTCGGCTTCGAGATCGGCGTCAGCTACTGACGCGTCGCTCTCCGTCTGCTGTCCTCGACAGGTACCGGAAAGGACGCATACCCTGCCGGACGTGGCAATCGACAAGACGAAGGGCCGCCTGAAACGCGACTACCGCATCACCTGGGTCGACGACAGCGGTATCGGCGGCCACATGGTCAACCCGCCGATCTCCCCGCAGCGGCTGCGCCACGCCATCGTCGGCGGGCTTGCGGGGACGCAGGTCGACGCGTTCGTCTGCACGGTGGGCAACGGGGCCGGCTACACCACCTCGTACCCGACCGAGGTCGACGGGATGGAGTTCATCGTCGACCGGCTGGAGGCGGGCGCGAAGCTCGGCGGCGTGGAGCTCTGGCGCGGGGCGGAGAACCTGCGCTCCCTGTGGGCCGCGGGTCACGACCCCGTGCAGCTCGTGCTCGACGAATCGAAGCGCCTCGGCATCGACTTCTGGCTGCAGCTCAGGATGAACGACTGGCATCACGTCGATACGTCGTCGGGTGAGGTCTATCGTCTGATCGGCAGCGAGTGGTACGAGCGGCACCCCGAGTACCTGATCGGCGCCGAGGGGGCGGCGGGGTGGCCCGCGGCGCTGGCCGGCCCCCTGCAGTGGTTCCAGGATTTCGCGCACGAGCCGGTGCGCCGCATCCGGCTCGCGGTCGCGGCGGAGGCGGTCGAGCGCTACGACGTCGACGGCTGGGAGTACGACTTCGTGCGCTGCCCCGGCCTGTTCCGCCACGGCCGCGAACGGGAGCACGCCGGCCTGGTCACCGACCTGATCCGCGACACGCGCGCGATGCTGGACGACGCGGAACGCCGGCGCGGCCGGCCGCTCGGCTTCTCGGTGCGCGTGCCCAACACGATTCAAGGCTGCGCGATGCTCGGACTGGACGTCGTCCAGTGGATCGAAGAGGGGCTGGTGGACATCGTCGTGCCGTGCTCGTTCTTCGCGCAGCACATGGAGGAAGACGCGGCGCCCTGGGTGGCCGCGGCGGTCGACACCACGGTGCGCATCCACCACGGCATGGACTCCGCCTACCAGACCGGCGCCGTGCTGGGGCTCGGCGTTCCCTACTTCCAGGTGCGCGACGCGTTCATGCAGGGGCTGACTCCGGAGCTGATCCGCGGCATGGCGGCGCGCCACTGGCGGGCCGGCGTCGACGGCATCTACCTGTTCAACGGCCCCGGGGCCCTCAGCTCCTACAGCGTCGACACCCGGGAGGTGCTCGACCAGGTCGGCTCACCGCTGAGCCTCCGGCACCGGGACAAGCGCTACGCGGTGATGCGCCGCATCCAGTCGTTCCCGAACTGCTACCCGCAGCAGTACCTGCTGCCCGCGGAGCTCGGGCCCGAGCCCGCGGTCTTCCCGATCGACGTCGCCGACGACGTGGCGGGCGCCGGCGCGCGGATCGACCACGTACACCTGGAGCTGCTGCTGGAGGAGCCCTGCCACCTGGACGAGCTGACCGTCACCTTCAACGGCACGCCGGTGCCGTGCCTGAACCCGGTGACGGCAGGCGGGCCGGCCCCCGAATCGAGAACCTGGCTGGTCCACGACCTTGCCGAAGCGCCGCCCAGGCAGGGCCGGAACGAGGTCGCCGTGTCCGTGAAGCGGGCCGCTCGCCTCGCCGCGGAGATCCCCCTGGTGCTCACCGACCTGGAGTTGGCGGTCCGCTACCAGTACCCGGACGGCCCGTTCCGCGAGCCGCCCGGCCACCTCCCGCGTACCTGACGCTCGCTCACCGCGCGGCCGGTCATCTGCCGGCCAGCGCCAGGTGCGGCAGCCGCGCGGGGCCGCCGGGCCGGTTGGCGACGTCGCCGGTCGGATGCTCGTAGCGCACCTCGATCTCCGCATCCTCGATGCTCATCGGCAGCTCGGCGGCCGTACGTTCGTTCACCTGCAGGGCGCGCACGGTCACGGTGTTGGCGCCGGGCCGCGGGCGGTGGTCGATCAGGTCGTAGATCTGCCACCGGCTGATGGTGCCCATGCGGGTTCCCGGCCGTATTGCGTTCACCAGCGGGACCTCGCTGCCGTTCAACGTGACCTGCAGGCGGTCCACGACGCTCAAGTTGTCGACGTGCAGGAGCAGCCGGCAGGAGCGGACCACGTCGCCGGCCGCCGCCAAGTCATCGGCGACGTCGAAGGTCAGCTCGGTGACCTCGCGCGTGACCGGGGCCGGAATCTGCCACTCGGTGCGCAGGCAGTTGGGGAAGCTCTGGTTCGAGCGCATCAGCGCAAAGGTCTTGTCGCGATGGCGCAGCCGCTGCGGATCGGCGACGTCGTTCACGGCATTCGGCCCGAAGTCGTGCTTGGCACCGTAGGTGAGGGCGCTGCCGAACCAGTTGAAGACGTACAGCCCGTCGACGCCGCGGGCGTGGTGGCGGGCGGCGAGGCCGCGGACCATTTCCGTGGTCATGCCGGTCATCATCGGCGGATTGTAGAACCAGCGGTTGTGGCCGTCGGTATGGCCGGCCAGGTACCCCTCCTCCATGCAGGCGATGATGCTGACGCGGGAGTCTCTGCCGAGCTCCACCCATTCGCCGGCGTCGTGCTCCATCTCCTGGGCGAAGAAAGGTGCGGTCACCAGCACGTCGACCAGCTCCTCGGCGACCCACTCGTCGACGTCCAGGCCCAGTCGCCGCGCACCGTCGATGGTCGTCGGCACCCGCACGGCAAGGCGGACGTGGCGGCCGCGGGTCCTGCCAACCTCGTCCAGGCCCGCGCGCGTCTCGCGGAGCATGCGGGTGATCAGGTGGGCGTTCTGCCGCTCCGCGCCGAAGCGGAAGTAGCCGGGCACCCGCATGAAGTCGAACAGGAAGCCGGTGCAGTCGTAGCGCTCGCAGACCTCGATGGCGATGTCGCGGCGCAACGCGCGCACCTCGTCGTGGGCGTAGTCCTGCAGCCAGGTCATGGTCTGCACGAGCGACGGATGCTCGCTCCAGCCGGCGGCTCCCTCCTTGCCGATCAGCAGGTCCAGCCGCTGCTCGTAGAACGCGCTGCCGCCGAGCCGGTAGACCGATCCGCTCGTGGTGTCGACGTGGTGCCAGTCGTTCATGCTGATCCGGAACCAGGGATCGACCCCGATGCGCCGGGCCTCCTCGACGTGGATGGAAAGAGGATCGACACCTGCCTGCCACGACTGCTTCAGGCTCTCGGCGTGGTTGAAGTAGCGCAGGTCGCCGAGCGCCGCGCCGCGCTCGTAGCGGTCGACCAGGTACTCCATCCGCGTCTTGTGTGACTTGAACGCGGTCACGTAGCCGGCGTCGGGGCCGATGCCGGCCACGTAGGCGTCCACGGCGCGGCCCTCGAACTCCGCGAACTGCGCCATCGCCACCGTCTCCGGCGCCATCGGCGGATGAAAGCTCGATTCGAAGTTGTGGTTGATGTCCCACATGAGCCGGTAGTGGCGCCCGAGGGGGCCGGCCGGCTTGCCGCTTTGTGCCATGGCCGTCGATGGTAGCCGTCTACGGATCGAACCGCCACTGCGCTGGGAGGGATTCCGGGAAGACTGCCTCGGCGTAGTAGATGCCGGCCGCTTGCTGTTCGACCGGCAGCACCGGAACGCCCACCTTGGCCGGATCGTCGGTGGCGACGGGCCGTACCCGGTGCGCGATGAGCTGACGTGAGCCGCCGGTGTGCGGCAGTACCTTTGCCTGGTCCACGACAAAGCGCGCTTGTTCCCGGAACGGCACCCGCGCGGCGACCGCGTCGAACACCAGTTGGGGCGGCCCGGCGCGGAATCCGGCGGCCGGGTCGATCGGCCACCAGTACAGCGGGTTGCGCGGATGACCGTACGGCGACACGGACGGGTCGCCGGTCAGCAGCCTGAGTTGGCCGTCGGCGCAGCGGAACGAGGTCAGCGGCGACTTGGTGTTGGGCGCGGCTGGCCATACGATCTCCGGCACCGGCCCGCTGAACGGATCGTCCCACAGCGTCCAGCCAACCGGTCCGCCGCGCTCATCTCGGCTGGCGCGCACGCTGCGCGCGGAGACCACCCAGCCGTCGCGCCAGCGGGAGACGCTCGGCTCCATGAGCCCCGAGGCGATCTGCGGCCCGCTCTCGCCCCATTGGTAGAGGACCGTGGCTGCGGCCGACACGAAAGCCACACAGCCAACAAGAACGCCACCCCATCCCCCCC
>JAPOQV010000375.1 GCA_026710565.1 Spirochaetaceae bacterium
GGACATCCCGCCGATCGAGACGCTGCTGGTGGAGCGGTCCGCGGAGTACCCGCCGCACCGCGCGCGCGGCGCGGGCGAGCCGCCGATCATCGCCCCCCCCCGGGCGAGCGCCCACGCCCGCCCGCCCCGAGGGCGCCGCCCCGCCGCGCCACCGCCCCGCCCCGGCGTGCCCCGCCCGGCACGGCGGGCCCGCCGGCGCCCAGGCGGCCCCCCCCCAGCACGAGCCGCGACTGCGGCCCCATGAGCGCCCGGTCAGTCAGAGGCGCCCGGCCGCGAGGCGCCGAGCACCCGGCTGGGGGTCAGCGGCGCGCTGGTCACGCGCCGGCCGCTTCCGTGCCGGACCGCGTTGGCGATCGCCCCGGCGGTGGCGATGATCGGCGGCTCGCCCACGCCGCGCGCGCCGTGCGGCGGGTACTCCGCGGCCCGCTCCACCAGCAGCGTCTCGATCGGCGGGATGTCCTTCGCGGACGGCACCGCGTAGTCCATCAGCGTGCCGGTGAGGAGCTGACCGTCCTCGTCGTAGACCAGCCGCTCGCAGAGCGCCCAGCCGGCCCCCTGCGCGGCGCCGCCCATCATCTGGCCGGCGACCGTCAGCGGGTTGACCGCCCGGCCCACGTCCTGCGCCATGACGATGCCGTGCACGGTGATGCGGCCGGTCTCCTCATCCACGCTCACCTCCGCCATCTGGCCGCAGAACGCCGGGGTACGCCCGCCCGGGGCGCTGCGCCCGTGGCCGGCGACGGGTCCGTGCACGGCGCGCATGCCGGCCAGCTCGCCGATCGCGACCGCGGACTCCGGCACGCCCTTGACGCGCACCGCGCCGCCGGCGATCTCCAGGTCGGCCGCGTCCGCCTCCAGGTGCGTGGCGGCGACGCGGAAGAGCTGCTCCCTGGCGTCGCGGGCCGCCGCCACCACCGCGGGGCCCACGGACCGGAGCGTCTTGCTGCCGCCGGCGTTGGACAGGTGGTAGGGGCCGTCGACCTGACCCTGCCAGCGCACGCGCACCACGTCCGGGCTGACGCCGATCTCCTCGGCCACCAGGAGCACGACGCTGGTGCTGACGCCGGTCAGGTCCACGGCGTTCAGGTGCACGGTGATGCCGCCGTCCTCCTCTACCGTGCAGCCGGCGTTGCTGGCATCCACGCCCCCGAACCACGCGCCGAGCGCCACGCCGACGCCGCGCCCGCGGGCCGCCAGGCTCTCGCGCTTCTGCCAGAGCGGATGCTGTTGCAGCTTCTCGAGCACCTCCCGCATGCCGATGTCCGGCCATTCGCTGCCGTCGGCCAGCGCATCCCCCGCCTGCGACACGTTGCGCAGGCGCAGTTCCAGCGGGTCCAGGTCCAGGGCGATCGCCAGCTCGTCCATGGCGCTCTCCATCGCGAACGCCTGCTGGGTCATCCCCGGCGCGCGGTAGGCGCCGATCGACGCCTTGTGCGTCATCACCGTACAGCCGCGCACGTCGATGTTGGGCGCCCGGTAGATGCTGCCGCACATCATCACGCCGATGCCGGTCGGCGAGTTCGGAAAGCAGCCGCCGTCGTAGGTCAGGTCCGCCGTGATCGCGGTCAGCGAGCCGTCTTCGTCCGCGCCGAGCCGGATGCGGAGGCGCCCGCCGGCCGCGGGCTGGGCGGACAGCAGTTCCTCGCGCCGGGTCATCACGAGCTGCACCGGCGCGTCCACCGCGCGCGCAGCCGCCGTCACCAGCGGCTCGTAGAGGATGACCTTGCCGCCGAAGCCGCCGCCGACGTGCATGACCTTGGCGTCCACGTCCGCCGCGGGCACCCCCAGCAGCGCGGCCGACTCCTTCTGCACGTAGGTGGGCGCCTGCGATGCGCTCCACACCGTGGCGCCGCGCTCCTCACCCGGGGCGGCGATGGTGACGTGCGGCTCCAGGTAGCTCTGGTGTATGCGGTCGATCTCGAAGGTGAGGTCGACCGTCCGGTACGCGCTGCGCAGTGCGGCGTCGGCGTCGCCGCGCTGGAAGCCGACCGGGTTGGCCACGTTCGACGGCGCGGTCGACCCCTCGGCAGCGCCGCCGACGTCGGCACCGTGGTCGGCCGCCTCCTCGTCCTCGCCCGGCATGCCCTCCGGCCAGACCAGCGGCGCGCCGGGCCGGGCGGCGGCATCGATGGTGGTGGCCGCAGGCAGCGGCTCGTAGTCGACGACCACCGCATCGACGCCGTCCTCGGCCGCCGCCTCGGTCTCGGCGACCACCAGCGCCACCGGGTGGCCGGCGAACAGCGCGCGGTCGCGCGCCAGCAGCAGCCGGACGCGCGTCGTGGGCGTGATCTCCGGCAGGTCTCCGGCGGTCAGCACGCGCACCACGCCGGGCACGGCGCAGGCGTCCTCCGTGTCGATGGAACGCACGCGGGCGTGCGCGTAGGGGCTGGTCACCAGGCGCATGGCGAGGGTGCGATGGTCGATGTAGTCCGCGGTGAAGCGGAGGCGGCCGCGCACGCGCGCCTCCCCGTCGATGAGCGGCGTCGGCACGCCGACGCTGCCGGGCGCGCTCCGTTCGGCCGTATCCCCGTTTGCCGGTTGCATGGTCACGGCGCCGATTCTAACGCGCCCTCGGAGGAAAGACACAGTGCCGCCCGGCCGGGTATGGTCCGGCGCGATGGCAAAGCTGAGAGTCGGATTCAACGGCATGGGGCGCATCGGCAAGAACGTGATGCGCGTGATCCTGGGGCGGTTGCCCGACCGGTTCGAGATCGTCGCCGGCAACGACCTCGTGCCGGTGGACGACATCGCCGCCAGCCTGCCGCGCGACTCCGTCTACGGGCGCTTTTCGGCGCCGGTCGAGCGCGGGTCCGGAAACAGCATCCGCATCGGCGGCCACGACGTGGCGATCTACGGCGAGAAGGACGCCGCGGCCGTCCCCTGGGGGGATCACGGCGTGGACGTGGTGTTCGAGTGCACGGGCTTCTACCTCACCCAGGAGCGCAGCGCCGCCCACCTGCGCGCCGGCGCGCGCCGCGTGGTGGTCTCCGCCCCGTGCGACGACGACACCCCGACCGTGGTCGTCGGCGTCAACCACGAATCGCTCACCGGGGAAGAGACGATCGTCTCCAACGCGAGCTGCACCACCAACTGCCTGGCGCCGCTGGCGGCGGTGGTCGACCGCTCCTTCCCGATCGTCGCCGGCCTGATGAGCACCACGCACGCGGCCACCGCCACCCAGAAGGTCGTCGACGCGTTCGGCGGCAGCAAGAACCGGGCGACCCTGAACAACATCATCCCGGCCTCCACCGGCGCGGCCAAGGCGGTCGGCAAGGTGCTGCCGCACCTGGACGGCAAGCTCAACGGCACCGCCCTGCGCGTGCCCACCGACACCGGCAGCGTCGTGGAGGCGGTGTTCCTGATCGAGGGGCAGCACGACGCCGGCGCGGTGATGGAGGCCATGCAGGCCAACATCGCGGCGATGAACGCCTCTACCATCCTGGGCCTGGTCGCCTACCTGGGCGACTGGTACGAGTGCTCCCGCGACTGCGTGGGCGAGCCCTGGTCGTCGATGATCCGCGACGACCTGCTGGCCGTTCCTGCCGGCGGCAACACCCTGATCAAGGCGACCAGCTTCTACGACAACGAGGTCGGCTTCTCCCACCGGATGGCCGAGCTGGCCCTGCTGCTGGCCGGAGGCGGCTGAGCTAACTGACCGCGCGGCGGTAGAGGCGCACGGCCAGCGGCGCGGTGACCACGACGATGGCGAGAGCCCAGATCACCGCCGCGGTGAACTCACCGGCCACCGTCTGCGTGGGTGCCAACGCCCCCTCGCCGAGCATCAGGCCGCGCACGGCGTTGGCGGTGCGGGTGACCGGCTGATGGTCTGCGAAGGCGCGCAGCCAGTCCGGCAGCGTCTCGGTCGGCACGAACACGGAGCTGGCGAACACCAGCGGAAACATCGGAATCATGGCCGCCGGCTGCGCCGCCTCGGAGTTCTTGACGCTCAGGCCGATGCACGCCATCACCCATGACAGGACGTAGCCGAAGAGCATCGCCACCAGCAGCCCGCCGGCCAGCGACACCAGCCCGGTCTGCGGCCGGAAGCCGAGCACGTAGCCCAGTGCGAGCACCAGGGCGATCACGAAGACGTTGCGCACCAGGTCGGCCACCGTGCGGCCGGCAAGCACCGCCGAGCGCGCCATCGGCAGCGACCGGAACCGGTCGATCACGCCGGCGTTGAGGTCTTCGATCAGCCCCATCGCGGTCTGCGTGGAACCGAACGCGGCCATCTGCAGCAGCACGCCGGGCAGCAGCCAGTTGAGGTAGCTGCCGCCGGCCGCGGCCGGGATCGAGCGCCCCACCGCGCCGCCGAACACGTAGTTGAACAGGACCAGGAACATCACCGGCTGCACCGTGGCGAACACCAGGAGCTGCGGCATGCGGACGATGCGCAGCAGGTTGCGCCGCATGATGACCACGGTGTCCTTGGCCGCGTGGGCCGGCGAGACGCGAACGCGTCCGTGCGGCAGAGCCGTGCTCATCGTAGCGCTCACGCGCGCCTCCTGCGGCGGCCCGGAAAGCCGCGGCGCCGGCCGGCCGGCCCCTCGCCGGCAGCGCCGGCGCCGTTGGACGTGGCGCCGTGGCCCGTGAGCGCGATGAACACGTCGTCCAGCGTCGGACGGCGCAGGCCGATGTCGGTCGGATCGATGCCCGCCGCGTCCAGCGTGCGGATCGCGGCCGCGAGTGACCGCGAGCCTGCCGGCGCGGGCAGGGTGACGGTCCCGTTGGCGCCGCCGTCCACGCCCAGGGCCGCGCGCGTGGCCTCCCGGTCCGCTTCGGGCACCTCGACGTGGATCACCGCGCCGCCGAGCCGGTCCTTCAGCTCGTTGCCCGTCCCCTCGCTGATGAGCCGTCCCTCGTGGATGACGCCGATGCGGCCGGCGAGCTGGTCGGCCTCGTCGAGATACTGCGTGGTCAGAAGCACCGTGGTCCCGGAACCGACCAGGTCGCGGATCAGCTCCCACACCTCCAGGCGGCTGCGCGGGTCGATGCCGGTGGTCGGCTCGTCCAGGAACAGCACGTCGGGCCGTCCCACCAGCGACGCGGCCAGGTCGAGGCGCCGCTTCATGCCCCCGGAATAGGTGCGCACCAGCCGGTCGGCGTCCGCGGCAATCGAGATCCGCTCCAGCACCTCCGCGGCGCGCTCGCGCGCGACCCGCGCGCTCAGGTTGTACAGCCGGCCCACCATCTCGACCGCCTCGCGGCCGGTCAGGTACTCGTCCACGGCAGCGAACTGGCCGGCCAGGCCGATGCGGTTGCGCACCCCGGTCGGATCGCGCACCACGTCGATGCCGGCCACGGTGGCCGAGCCGCCGTCGGGCTTGAGCAGCGTGGCCAGCACCCGGATCAGCGTGGTCTTGCCGGCGCCGTTCGGACCCAGCAGGGCGTAGATGATGCCGGCCTCGATCTCCAGGCTGACGCCGGCCAGCGCCTCGATGGAGCCGAACCGCTTCTCGACCCGGTCGGCGCGAACGATGATCACGCCGTTCCCTCGCGGTAGGACTCGAGCTCGAGGCCGGGAACCCGCTGGAAGTGCGCGACGTTGCCGGTTACCAGCGGAATCCCCGCGTCCAGGGCCGTCGCGGCGATGAGCACGTCGAAGTCGCCCATCATCTGGCCCCTGGCACGAAGTCTGCGCCGCAACCAGCTCCCGCGACACGCGACCCGGTCGGTCAGCGGGAACTGCGCATAGGCTCCCAGCAGCGCAACGGTGTCGCGCGGATGCTCGTAGCCCTCCAGAAACTCCAACAGCGAGACCGTCGAGATCGCGAATGACGTCGCGTCGTGCTCACGCAGGTACGTCGTCGCGGGTCCGGCCTCGCCGGCCACCCACTCGCGCAACCGATCGATGAGGAAGTCGGTATCGACGAGCTTCACGCGCGGTTCCCCCGCCGCGACGGCGTCGTCGCCCTGGCCACCGCGACGCCGGATGACCAGTACTCGACGGCCTCCAGGTCGACCGGGCGCACGCTCAGGGCGTCCATCGATGCCAGGATCGTCTTTCCGGTCGCGTCGCTGGGCCCGAAGCGAGCCCGCCGGACGGTGGCCGAAAAGGACTCACCCGGGCGTTTGGCCCCATGCAGCTTCTCGTAGGCGTCGAGCTCGAGGGAGATGGTCTTGGTCGCCATGCACGAAACAATACACGAAAACGGGACCGGGCAACCGCCCGCCCTGGACCCGCCCGCCCTGGATCAGTGGTGGAAGAGGCGGACTCCCGTCTTGACCATGGCGATGCCGTGCTCCCGGCACGCCTCCTCGACGGCTTCGTCGAAGGCCGAGCCGCCCGGCTGTGCGACGTAGCGCACGCCGAAGCCGCCGGCCACGTCGACGTTGTCCCGGTTCGGGAAGAAGCCGTCCGAGCAGAGGCCGATCGCCGGGAAGGCGCCGATCCAGCGCCGCTCCTCCTCCGCGCCGATCGGCTCCGGGCGCTCCTCCAGGTGGGCGGCCAGCGCCTGCCCGTCCGGGCCGGTCAGGCCGCGCTCCACGTAGCAGGCGATCGCCGTGTCGCGGTCCGGGCGGCGCACCCCGCGCCGGAAGCGCACGCCGAGCGCCCGCGGGTGCTGGCGCAGCAGCCAGGTGCGCGCCTTGGCGATCGCCAGCCGCGTGCAGTGGATGCGCGACTGCTGCCCGGCCGCCACGCCGATGGTCTGCCCGCGCGCGCACAGGCAGACGGAGTTGGACTGCGTGTACTTCAGCGCGATCAGGCCGACGGTCAGGTCGCGCACCACGCCGGCCGGCAGCCCGGCGCCGTCGAGCGTCCGCGCGTCGAAGGCGCGGTCGTTGCGCGCCTGCTCCAGGGTCACGCCGAACACGGTGCGGCGCTCGGCGGCCGGCGGCCGGTAGCCGGCGTCGATCTCCAGCACGTGGTAGCCGCCGCCCTTCTTGGCCGACAGCACCTGCAGCGCGGCCGGCTCGTAACCCGGCGCGATGATGCCGTCGGAGACCTCCGGGCGGATCAGGCGCGCCGTCGTCTCATCCACCGGGTCGCTGAGCGCGATCCAGTCCCCGTAGGAGGAGACGCGGTCGGTGCCGCGGGC
This sequence comes from Spirochaetaceae bacterium, assembly GCA_026710565.1. Next base: position 7,041 of record JAPOQV010000375.1, read on the forward strand.
GCGCGCGTAGGCGATCGCCGGCCCGCTCAGCTCGCCCGGCGCGAAGCAGGCGGCGCGCTCGGCATCGGACAGGGGCACGGCCACGGCGGCGCCGGCCGGGCTCACGTGCTTGAACGACGCGGCGGCCGGCAGCCCGGTGGCTTCGCGCAGCTCGCGCACGAGCTGCCACGCGTTCAGCGCGTCCAGCAGGTTGATGTAGCCGGGCGCGCCGCCCAGCACCGCGAACGGCAGCCGGCCGCCCTCCAGCCACGCGCGGGCGTGCCCCTGGTGCGGGTTGGTGCCGTAGCGAAGCGTCAGCCCGTCA
>JAPOQV010000376.1 GCA_026710565.1 Spirochaetaceae bacterium
CATTGCGGCCCTGACGACGCCGACGAGCTCGGCGCGGGCGACGGCGAGCTCTTGCCGGCTCGGCAGGCCGGGGCGCTCCCGTTCCGGCTTTCGGGTAGTCCGGCGGCGACCCCACGACAGCGCCTTCCACTCGCCCAGGGCCTGCTGATGGCGCTGGTCGGCCGCCGCTTCCTTCTCTTCCCGCCAGCGGCGTCCCAATCCGGCATCCTCGGTCGAGAGCGCGCGAGGTCGCGCCGCTTCCCAGTCGATCCGCTCGAGGACCGCCCGCTGGCCCGCCGGCGTCTCCGGCCGGGCACCAATCGACTCGGCGACAGGGAGTCATCAGCAAGCGTCTTCGTTCACACGGAGGTACTCCACCAGGAAACTATCGAGCGTTTGTGAGACGACGCCGAGGATGTAATTGGCACCACCGGCGCCGTACATTCCAACAGGGCTACTGCTCCACGTAGTCGCGAAACCTCGCCGATTGCTAAGTTCGTCGTCAGCAAGATGCTTCCACAACTCAAGTTGTATGGTGAACGCTGCCCTGAACACACCCACGTAGAGGCTCAACACCACCGGGCTTCTTTCATCGCCGTAGAGCCGCGCCGCCCGCAACCTGGTTTCGGCCAAATTTTGCAGGGATCCATGCGTGAGTCCGGCCTCGTTCGAAGTGTCTACCTCACCAACCGACAGAAGCAGTGGCGCGCAGTTAGTCCATAGCGCGAAGCGTTCGCGCATCAACTCCTGTAGCTCAAACCTCTCCGCATCCGTAAGTAAGGCGAGCCGTGAACCTTCCATAAGCACCTGATAACGCATCATTCCGCGAGACTCCAGCTCTGCCAGAAGGCCTATAGGCATCGTCGTGGCTACCGCGTCACTGCCACCACGCCCTGCTGCTTCCTCCGCAGCGAGCCAGTGCCTGACGCGTTCGGCGATGGTCATCTCGTTCTGTTCCGCGTCTTGCGCCGTGGCGTAGCCCGGCACGCCCGCGAACAGCAACACCGCCACCAGCGCTCCGACGGCCGGCGCACTCATGACGACCTGCCCAACGGCAGCGTCACTTGGAACACCGCCGCCAGCGTGACGATCTGAATCGCGGTCACCGGTCCAGACCATCCAGCGACGGTGCGCCTCGTGGGTCCGTCGCGCCATCGTCTCAGGCATCGTCGCCTCCTTCGGCGCGGCTTCAAGAAGGACCCACGCCAGACCGCGCCAAGCCGTCACTCCACACCGCGACCGCCGCCCCACGCCATCGAGCGCCAGCATGTCCGGCTCGATGCGGTCCGCGTACCACGGCCGCAACGGGCTCGCGTCCCGCCTTCGATGCCCGGTCCCGAGAGGAGTCCGGTCACTTCCGGCCCCATGGTACGCCCACCCCACAACAGATGCACGGGAGGACCGTCGCCCGCAATGTCCCACCCGCAGCTGCGGCTCGCCGCCGCGCCGCTTCACCACAACCCCGCTGCCTCGGTCCGCCGGGCGGTCGACGCCAGGCGTTCCCAGCAGCGTCGTCCGTCTACCTGCAGTTCGTGCGACGTCTCTGGCTCCTGGTTTCGTAGCCAGCACCCACCTTCGCCCGCTTGGCGCGCGGCACTGCGCCAGCCGCCGGCCTGCTGGATGGCGGTGGTCGAGGCGCCGCGCGGCGGACGAGCTCGGAGGCGGCCGGAGTGCGATGAGACGCCGGCCGTGCGCAGCTCGTTGCCGGTCGGCGCGAACCCGCCGACGAGCAGCCGGTAATCCTCGCGGTCGCCGCCAGCTGCCCTGGGCCGTTCGGTGGCCGCCGCAGGCTCGCGGCCGCCGAGCCAGGCGTCGAGCATTCGCGGAGGGCGTCGGCGTAGGCGCGGCGCGTGTGCGGGCTGACCGAGGCCTCGAGTGTCAATACGGAGAGCAACGTGGCCAGAAACCGCTTGCCGGTGGGCTAGCATGGCCCCATGGCACTGCTCTTTCCACCCCATCCGGGCACGTTTTTGATGTGCGATTTCAACACCGGTTTCGAGCCCCCGGAGATGACCAAGAGGCGACCGGTCGTCGTTATTTCGCCCCGCCCGAAGAACCGGGTCGGGCTATGCACCGTCGTCCCTCTGAGCACCGCTGCCCCGAATCCTGTCAGGCGATTCCACTACCTGATGGCTGAACGCTCGCTGCCACCCGAGCTCCGCGGGCAGGACTCCTGGGCGAAGTGCGACATGCTCTGCACGGTCTCTCTGCGGCGGCTCGATTGGGTGAGCGGCCGACGAGCGCTGCGAGTGCTCGATGAAGACCTCGTCGCCATACGCCGGTGCGTCGCTGTTGCTCTCGGGCTTGACGTCGGCGGCGACGAGGGAGCATGATGGACGTGTTTCCCGAGAGAGTCGGGCTCGTAAGACTACTCCCCTTCGTGGTGGTAGCAGTCCCAGTCGGCGATGACAAGCTGACTGGGGTCACTGAACCGGGGGCTCTGCGGCCATCAGGTGGCAGAGCCCTTTGTCAACAGCCGTGGAAAGGCACGCCGAGGCAGGGCAAGGCCAGGGCGTGGGGGAGAGGGGCACCTTCGCGGTGCCTCTTTTTCGTGTACGGCGTCCTGCGCCGGGCAGGGTTTCACCTCGATGCCCCTCGAAGATGGAGGGTTGGCTTAGTGCCTCGGGCACGCCGATCAGTGAGTGAGAGGAAAAAATGGGCTCTCCTCAATCAGGTGTGGGTCCGGGGTGAGAGTGATCGGCAGGTTCCGCGAGAGGTGGGGTAGCTACGGGACGGCCGGCGTGTCAACGCGCTACGCGCGTTCTGCGCTTCGCTGCGACCCTGGCGGGTGACACGCCG
>JAPOQV010000377.1 GCA_026710565.1 Spirochaetaceae bacterium
CCGCGACCGCCCGGCCGGCCGTTCGGGATGATCGCGCTGCTCGTGATCGTCGCCGTCGGCGCTGCCGCGATCCTCTGGGGCCGCTTCGTCATCAACCCGCAGCCTCAGGTGTTCCTCTTCGACGCCGGAGCGGCCGAGCACTTCGCGGTCGGCGATCCGGTCTGGTTCCCGGAGGTGCGCATCTTCGTGATCGCGATCGACGACGACGGCGAGCGGAGAATGATCCGCGCCCTCGACGCTATCGCGCGCGGCACCGGCTGCACGATCGAGCTCCGCCCGATGATCCGCGAGGCGCCGCGCGCAACCCGCTCGGCCGCAACGGGGTCTACACCGACCCCTGCTCGGCCGGCGTGTGGGCGCTGGGCGGCGAGGCGATCGACGGCACCGCCTCGCCGCTGCGCACCTTCCGCATCACGCGCCCGCAGCCCGTCGACGCCCAGGACCGCCCGCTGATCGAGGTCGAGGTGATCGGCCGCCCCGACCCGAACGCCACCGAGGCGCCCTGAGCAGCGAGAGCGAACCAGTCATGGATGCCACGGACGACGGGCCCCGGAATCCACCGCGGACCTGGGGTCAGCACGGCACCGAGCCGACCGGCGTCCGGCCCGGCTGCCTCGTCGGCCTCGTCCTGATCGTCGTAGGGCTCGTCGTCGGGATCGCCTACGGCGCGTCGGGCCTGCGGGGTGGGGGGATCGATCTCGGCTACGTGGAGGATTATGCTCTCGCGTCGGTTGTGTATCGCAGCACGGACGGGCTGTTCGTGGTGCGGCTGCCGGACGGCGAGGTGATCGCGCTTTCCGATGTTGATCCGCATAATCCGCCGGGTGGCGAGTGCCGGGTGTCGTTTCGCCCGGACCTCGCGGGGACGGACGGGTACGGACGGTTCTTCGACATCTGCAGCGGGGCGCTGTATGACATCAGCGGCCGGGGACTGGGCGACGATGGCCTCGATCTCCGGCGCCTCCCGCTGGAGCGAGGCGAGGACGGGAAGCTCGATCTCGCAGGCGAGCCGGCGGACGTAGACTAGGGCGCGGCCAGGACCGCGGCGCGCGGAACGCGCCGCATGCGCCCACAGCGCAGAGGGGGACTCCGAGCGATGAATACCGCAGACATCCTGATGATTGCCGGCAGCATGGTGCCGGACCGCGTGGCCGTATCCGACCTGGATTCGAGCGTGACGTACATGGAGCTGCAGTCGCGGGTCAATCGCCTCGCGCACGCGCTCAGCGCGATCGGCGTGGGCAAGGGCCAGAACGTCGGCATCATGTCGGTCAACGCCAACGAGTTCGTCGAGCTCTACTACGCGACGGCCAGCGTCGGCGCCACCTTCGTCCCGCTCAACTTCCGGGCCAAGACGGAAGAGCTCCAGTACATGGCCGACGTCTCCGATGTGAACGTCTTCTTCTGCTCCGAGCGCTACTGGCCGATCCTCCAGGAGATTCGCAGCCAGCTGCCCAAGGTGGAGCACGTCTACACCCTCGGCTTCGAGGCGAGCGGCCACGAGACGTACGACCAGCTGCTGGCCAGCGGCGTCGATGAGCCGTTCTTCGCCGCCGTCGACGACGACGACCCGGCGATGGTGATCTACACCTCCGGCACCACCGCCCTGCCGAAGGGCGTGGTGCTCACCCACAAGACCCTCACCGCGTACGTGGTGAACACGCAGAACCCGGTCG
>JAPOQV010000378.1 GCA_026710565.1 Spirochaetaceae bacterium
GGGCGACCTCGCCTGCCTGGACGACTGCCGGAACGTGGTGGCGGCTGCGGACCGCGCCTTCGGCACGCTGCACGTCCTGGTCAACGCCGGCGCCCTCACCGAGCGCGCCACGATCTGGGACACCACGCCGGAGTTCTACGAGCGGATCATGAACATCAACGTGCGCGCGCCCTTCTTCCTGACGCAGGCGGCGGTCAAGGTGATGCAGCGCGAGGGCGTGTCCGGCTCGATCGTCAACGTGTCGAGCGTGGCCTCGCACGGCGGGGAGCCGATGCTGTGCCCGTACGCGATCTCCAAGGCGGCGCTGAACGCGATGACCAAGAATGTCGCCTACTCCGTGATGCGCCACCGCATCCGGGTGAACGCCCTCAACCTCGGCTGGATGGACACGCCGGGGGAGGACGTGATCCAGCGCCGCTACCACTCGGCCGGCGCCGACTGGCTGGCCGAAGCCAAGGCCGCGCAGCCGTTCGGGCGGCTGATCAAACCGGCGGAGGTCGCCCGCACCATCGCCTATCTGGCCGCCGAGGAGTCCGGCGTGATGACCGGGGCGCTGATCGACTACGACCAGTCCGTGTTCGGCGCCGGCCGGCAGCCGATCCCGCCCCCGATGGACGAATGGCCGTCGGTCGCGGGCGTGTCCTTCGCCTAGCTACACTGATCGTGGTGGTTCAGGCTGGCGCGACGCACGAGGTCGATGCCGTGCTCGATTCGTTTCTTCGGCGGATCACGCCGGTGCGCGCGGAAGTAGTGGAGCTGTATCTGTACGGATCGCGGTCGCGCGGTGATCACCGTCCCGATTCGGACTACGACGTGTTTGTGGTACTGCGCGAGCGCGCCAGACCCACCGTCGATGCGTTGTACGACGCCGTGGTCGATGTCGTGTGCGAAACCGGCTCGCTCATCTCTTTGAAGATCGTCTCCCGAGAGAGCTTCAAGGAGTCGAGGGCGGCGGGCAATTCGTTCGTTGCCAACGTCCTGCACGATGGAGTGCCGCTTGCACTCCACTAGCAGGCAGCTCATTGCGGCCTACATGGAGAAAGCCCGGCAGAAGCTGGGAGTAGCCGAGCGTCTGCGTGACTCAGGGGATCACGAGGATGCGGTTTCGCGGGCCTATTACGCGGCGTTCCACGCTGTGAAAGCGCTGCTGACCAGCGCCGGCGAACAGCCGCGAACCCATCACGGGGCTGTGACGCTATTCAATCTCCTGTTCGTGAAGACCGGGAAGATGAGCAAGCGAGCGGGCCGCTTCCTCGCCAACTTGAAGGACGATCGGGAGAGCGCCGATTACGAGCTGTTCTCGTACGCGGATGCGGACACCGCGCGTCTCGCGGTCGAGGAGGCGCAAAGCATCATCGCCGAGGCGACGAGCTACCTGGAGCGGGTGTCCGGGTCGTAGCGGCGCACAATGGAGCTCATTCGGTTCAGTAGTGGTAACGGGCCGCAAGGAACCGCACGCGGCCTTCGCTGACTCGATAGAGCAGACGGTGCTCCTGGTCGATGCGCCGGGACCACGCGCCTCCGAGCTGACCACGAAGCGGTTCCGGTTTGCCCGGTCCGCTGAACGGATCGCGGAGCACAGCCTCAATCAGCTTCAGGGTGCGCAGTGCCCGCCGTCGGTCCGTGCGCACCCAGTGCGCCAGATCGTCAAGGCAGTTCGGATCGAAGAGCGCGTCCCGACGTCCGCCCTCCGTCACGCGCCTTCGAGGCCGAGTCGCTCGCGGAGTTGCTCGATGTTCAGCGGGATGCCTTCTCCGGCGGCTGCGCGATGGTTGGCGTCCAGCAGGCGCCGGGCATTCTTCGGAGAACGGAGCAGGTAGGCGGTCTCCATCCAGCCGGCGAGTTCGTCGGCCGCGACCAGCGCAACCGGCTCCGCGCCGCGGCGGCGAATCACGATGGGCTCACGGGTGTCCGTTACCTGGTCCATGAGGGCCGCCAAGTGGGCACGCGCGTTACTGTAGGTGGTTTCGTGAGTCATCTCAGGCTGCTGACGTACAGAAAGACGGTACAAGTAGCGGGCGCGCCGGTCAAGGTCGGCCGCCCGCTGAGAGCACCGCTCAGCCGATCTGCACGGCGACGACGCTCATGGCCGGAAGGCGCGCGTGGAGCGCTCCGTCAGCGTAGCGCGTGTCGTCGAACGGGGCGATGCGCACGGCGTGCGGGTCGTCGAAGGTGTTGTGCGCCTGCATGGTGTCCGCCGTCAGGGTGCGGGCTTCCACTCCGGGGCGGTTCGCGTCGTTCCATCCCGCGCCTCGGATCTCGGCGACGACGTGGTGCGATCGGTTGGGGTCGAGGTTGCTCATGGTCAGCAGCACGCCGCCGGCGGCATCGCGGGAGGCGGATGCGGAAACGGCCGGAATGGAGTCGTCCCCGAGCCCGTAGCGGTCGGGCCGCACGTCCAGTGGCAGCGAGGTGGCGTCCTGGTGGCCCTGGTACAGGTCGAACACGTGGTAGGTGGGCGTCAGTAACATCCGTTCGCCTTCGGTCAGCGCCATCGCCTGCAGCACGTTGACCGTCTGCGCGATCTGCGCGCCGCGCACCCGCTGGCAGTGGCGGTTGAAGATGTCGAGCGTCAGTGCGGCGACCAGCGCATCGCGCATGGTGCTCTGCTGGTACAGGAAGCGGGGGTTGGTGCCGGGCTCCGGCTCGTGCCACGTCCCCCACTCGTCGACGATGAGCGCGACGCCCCTGTCCGGGTCGTAGCGGTCCATGATGGTCGAGTGGCGGGTGATGAGCTCGTCCACCCGCAGCGCGCGCTGCAGTAGCCCGAACCAGTCCTCCCCGCCGAACCCGGTCGCCGTGGTCCGCGGCCGGCCGGGCACGAACCTCGTGTAGTAATGGAGCGAAAGCGCCTCCAGCCTGGGCGTCCGCTGCATCAGCACCTCGGTCCAGCGGTAGTCGTCGCCGCTCGCCCCGCAGGCGATCGGGTACAGGCGGTTGCCGGCGAAGTCGCGCAGGTAGGTGGCGTACTGCCGGTACAGGTCGGCGTAGTACTCGGGACGCATGTTGCCGCCGCAGCCCCAGTTCTCGTTGCCGACGCCCCAGAAGGGGATCTTCCACGGCTCCGCTCGGCCGTTCGCGCGCCGCAGCTCCGCCATCGTGTCGTCCGCGTCGGAGGTCAGGTACTCCACCCACTGCTGCATCTCGCGCACGCTGCCGGAGCCGACGTTGCCGCAGATGTACGGCTCGCATCCGAGCTGATCGCACAGGTCCATGAACTCGTGGGTGCCGAAGTGGTTGGTCTCGATGACGCCGCCCCAGTGGGTGTTGATGTTCTTCGGCCGCCGTTCGCGCGGGCCGACGCCGTCCCTCCAGTGGTACTCGTCGGCGAAGCAGCCTCCCGGCCAGCGGAGGTTGGGGATGCGGATGGCGCGCAGCGCCTCGACTAGGCCGTCGCGGATCCCGCGCGTGTTGGGGATCGGCGAATCCTCTCCGACCCAGAAGCCGTCGTAGATGCAGCGCCCCAGGTGCTCGGAGAAGTGCCCGTGGACGTGGCGGCTGATGGTGTGCCGGCCGGCGTCGGCATCCAGGACGATACGGGTCATCGCATGCTGCTCCCAAGTTTCATTCCAGCATCTCGGTGCTCAGCCCTTCCCGCTGCGCGACCGACCGTTGCCGGTGATCGCCCGTGATGAAAGGCTCCGCCTGCACGGTGATGGCGATCGCTACGTGGATGATGTCCAGCGACCGTGCAAGGGTGGCCGCGCCGTGCTCCGACGAGAGCCTCATCGCGGTCTTGAACACCTCGCTCCAGTCGGGAATCGCACGCCTCAGCCTGCCCAGCACGACGTCCCGCTCGAATTCATGCTCCGCGGCTGCTCGCTGCGCGGCAGTGATGCTCGCGCGTCCCTCGAGCGCCTGCAACGTATTCCTCACTTCCAATTCCTGGAACGGATAGAGGTTGACCGACGGGAAGGCGCCTACCATCCGCGCCGCGCCGGCGGAGTTCGGCTCCAGGACGTACAGCTTGATCAGTACGCCCGAGTCGACATAGGGGCCAGGGCGTCCCTGCGGGGTTTGTGCTGACTCTTGGGAAGCTTCAGGGGCTTCGTTGGCCATCGTGGGACACCCGCCTGACGCCCGTGGATGCGCTGCTCTCGCTTCGGTCCCGGTCGCGATAGAGTTGCTCCGCGGCAGATTCGGCGATCGGTCCATCCGGGTAGATTCCGCCAAGCCTTTGCATCAGATCGGGCCACGGCTCGGCGGGTTCCGCGGCCGCGCAGGGGACGACCCGCGCGATCACACGGCGGCGTCGGCTGACCTCAAGGACCTCTCCCGCCTCCACGGCGTCGAGATAGCGGCCGAGGTGGTGCTGCAGTTCTCGCACGCTCACCTGAGTCATGTTAGGCAAATTGCACTACACTGCACCTTGGGTCAAGCGGATGCTGGCGTGCCAGGCGTGCCGTCGACACATCGCGAACCTGATGCGGCTGTTCGGGCGTCGGTGATGTTCCCCATTTGTGCTACATTCGCCAACATGGAGGCGAACATGGCCAAGACCGCGATGATCCGGGCTCGAGTGGAGCCCGAGTTGAAGCAAGAGGCGGAGAAGGTGTTCACCACGCTGGGGCTCTCGCCCACGGAGGCCATAACGCTGTTCTACAAGCAGACGACATTACAGAACGGGCTCCCGTTCGCGTTGAGGATACCGAACGACGCGACGCTCGCGGCCATTCGCCAAGTTGAGTCCGGCAACGGGCTCAGCACGTATACCAGTGTCGAGGAGATGCGCGCAGACTTGTCGAAGGATGCGTGAACTGCGCCTCACGGCGCAGTTTCGCCGGGACGATCGGAGGGTCCGCAGGCGGGAAAGGACACCGATCGCCTGGATCGCATCATCAGGAAGCTACTGCACGGCGAGCGCCTGGAGCCGCGACATCGCGCCCATCGGCTGTCCGGTGACCTGTCCCGCTACTGGGAGTGTCATATCGCAGCGGATTGGCTGCTGATCTGGGATGACGATGGGAGCACGATCACGCTGATCCGTACCGGTACACACGCCGACCTGTTCCGCTGACCGTCAGCCCACTGCGCCACGTGACATGGCTGGTGGGGTTGACAACGATCCCCGATAGCTCTAAATTTCAGAGTACAACATAAAAGAGAGTAATGTTGAGATGAGAGCATCGACTGGAGGAGCGGGATGACCGATACCGACAAGCTGAGGGAGGACAAGCTGAGGGAGGACATGGCGTATGTCCGCGCCGCAGCGGACCGAGCGGACGCCGCGACGATCCCGTCGATCAATCTGCTGTGGGCCGCCATCGTGTTGTGCGGCGGCGTGCTGTCTGACTTCGTCGGCGACTACCGCTGGATCGGGAGATTCTGGTCCGTGGCGGGCCCCGGCGGTCTGTGCCTCTCCCTGTGGTTCGGCTACCGCGCCCAGCGCCACGCCGGACAAGCCGATCAGCGCACCGGCGTTCGGTCGGGTCTGCACTGGCTGGCGTTCCTGGTGGCCGGCGCGCTCGGGTCCGCACTCGTCGCCGCCGGGCACCTGGAGTGGGCCGGGTTCGGCTCATTCATGATGTTGTTGATGAGCCTGACGTATTTCCATTCGGGTCTGCATCTGGACCGCCGGATGCTGCCGATCAGCGGGGTTGCCGCGGCCAGCTACGTGGTCACGCTGTTCGTCCCCGAATACCAGTGGACCCTGGCCGGCGTCCTGATAGCCGCCGCGCTCGTCTGGCAGGGGCTGCTCGGAGTGCGTACGCGGAATGCCGCCCACCAGTCCTGATCCCACCGATCCGGAGATCGGCAGCCTCGACGAGCTGCAGTCGCTGAACGGCCTGCTCGACCATCGTGTCCGGCTGGCGATCTGCGTGTTGCTGTCGAAGTACGACGCGATGTCGTTCAGTCGCCTCAAGCAGGTGCTGGAAGAGACGGACGGCAGCCTCGGCACGCACCTCCGCAAGCTGGAGGACGGCGGGTACCTGGCGATCGACAAGACCTATCGCGGCCGGCGGCCGGTGACCTGGTACCAGCTTACGGCCGACGGCAGGACCCAGTTGGAGCAGCACGTCGCGAACCTGATGCGGCTGCTCGGGCGCGCGCAGAGCCAGTGACCGCGAACGTGGTAGGTGCGCGCTGGCGGCCGGGCAGACAGGAGGCAACAGGATGAGGATTGGCGTGAACGCACTCGGCTGGCTGCTGGGGTCCGCGGCCGTGGCTGTCGCGGGCGGCGGCGGCGAGCTGCAGGACTACGACCTCCCGGCGGCCGCGGCGCGGATGCTCGTCGAATACGAGCGGATGAACCATGAGGGGTTCGTGAACATGGAGCGTGCTCCCGACCCGGAAGCCGTGGTCGAACGCACGCGGCGGTGGCTCGACCGCAGCGAAGCGCTGCAGGACGATCCGGCGGCCTACCACTATCTGCGCGCCAGGATCGAGTACGACGCCTACAACCAGTTGGCAGACACGGCGCCTGGCGAGAGTGGCGGTTACCTGGATCGCGCGCTCGGACAGATCCGCATCTTTGCGGATGAGAAGGTCGCACTTGCCGATGGGCACGCCCTCCACGGCGCCATCCTGGGACAGATGATCGCCGCCAGCCCGGCGAGCGCGCTGCTGCATGCGCGCGCCGCCAAGCGCGCCACGACCACGGCACTGGAGTTGGACCCGGACAACCAGTTGGCGCACCTCAATCTGGCCTTCACGTTCGCGAACGCACCCGAGGCATTCGGCGGCGACCGCAAGCTGGCCGTCGAGCACTTCCGGCGGGCGTTCGCCCGAGGCGCGCTGCCGCTGCGCGCGGTGGCCGGGACGTGGCTCAGCGTGACCTACGATCAGCTCGGCGATTCCGCTCGCGCCGCGGAGGTGATCGAGCAGGTGCTGGAGCTCGCCCCGGGCTTTCCGCAGGCTCAGGCGACGGCTCGTGCCCTGGCCGACGGCGCCGACCCCGTCGTGTACATGCAGCGGCTGCAGAACCGTGCGGAGTGACGCAGGAGCGCCGCCCATCCTGCAGGCACGGCGCGCCACCAGGCGCTACGTCAGCAAGGCCGGGGAGGTCGTGGCGTTGCGGAACGTCGATCTGAGCATTGGAGAGGGAGACTTCGCCATCGTCCTCGGTCCATCCGGAAGCGGCAAGAGCACGCTGCTCAACGTGCTCTCCGGTATCGATACGGTCGACGAGGGAGCGGTTCTCTACCGCGGTCGGGCGCTGAGCAGCTACTCGGACGCGGGGCGCACCCACCTGCGCCGGCGCTCCATCGCCGTGGTGTTCCAGAGCTTCGAGCTCGTTTCTCTCATGAGCTGCTACCGCAACATCGAGTACCCCCTGCTGCTGGCACGGCTCCCGCGGGCGCAGCGGCGCCGCCGCGTGCAGGAGATTGCCGACCGTCTGGAGATCGGGCACCTGCTCGGGCGGCGGGTCAACGCCGTCTCCGTGGGGCAGCGGCAGCGCGTCGCCATCGCCCGCGCTCTGGTGGCGGAGCCGGAGGTGATGCTGGGCGACGAGATCACCGGCAGCCTCGACTCGCGTTCGTCGCGGCGGATCTACGCGCTGCTGCGCGAGCAGCAGCGGACCGGCGGACGCACCTTCGTGATGGTCACGCACGACAGCTCGCTGGTGGAACCGTCCGACCGGTTGTTCCGGTTGCGCGACGGAACGCTGCGAGAGCAGGGCGCGTAGCCGCATGCTCCTGGTCGTCCACGCACTCCTCAACGTCGTCCACAACCTGCGACGGACCCTGGCCGCGGTGGTGATCATCGCTCTGGGGACGGGGTTGCTGTTTCTGAGCCACGCCTATCTGCAGGGGCTCTACAGCATTCTCAGCTTCGGCATCCGCAACCAAGCCGGCGACCTGCAGATCCATCACGCCGATTACGACCACGCGAGCATGACCGCGCAGCCGCTCATCCCGGGCGACGTGTTGACCCGGATGGAGCGGATCCTTGCCGGCGACTTCCCCGAGGTGCGGACGGTCAGCCGGGAGTTGCTGTTCGGCGGGCTGTTCGAGGCCGGGGCGCAGAGCCAGGGAGTGTCCGGAGTCGGACTCGAGACCGATCGCCTGCATCGCGGGTCCGCGAGCCGGCGCGTGCTGGTGGCGGGCACCGACCTGACGTATGGCGACGACGCCCACACGATCCTGGGCGAGGGCGTGGCCAAGCAGGTCGACGCGGAGCCGGGTGGAAGCGCGACCGTGCAGGTCTACACCGACTCGGGGCAGGAGCGCCGGCTGGAGGTCCAGGTCAAGGGCGTCATCCGTACCGGCAGCAGCTTCGCCGACGCCTACTTCATCTACGTGCCGCTGCCGTTCGCGCAGCGATTGACCGGCACCGACGGCGTCCATCGGATGCTGCTGTTTCTGCGCCACGAACGACAACTTGCCACCGTACGGGAGCGCCTGAGCGAGCTGATCGAAGGCCACGACCTGCCGCTGGCGGTGTCGAGCTGGCGCGAGGTGCAGGACTTCTACGATCAACTCAAGTCGTTCTACGACGTGCTGTTCACCTTCGTGATCGCGGTCGTGACGGTGCTCTCGATGGTCGCCATCTTCGCGATCATCTCGGTCAGTTTCCTGGAGCGGCTGCGGGAGCTGGGGTCGTTGCGTGCGATCGGCACCACGCGGGCGGAGCTGCTGTCGCTGTTGCTGGTCGAGGCGCTGGCGACCTACCTGGTGGGCGCCGCGGCGGCGCTGGGTCTCGGTCCGGCCGCGGGCACGATCATCAATGCCCTGGGCATCACCTTCGTCCCGATCGGCAGCAACCTCGCGGTTCCGTTCTACATCGACCTGGAACCGCGCTACTTCCTGATCCCGGCCGCGATCACACTGTTGATGACCACGGCCGCGGCACTGGTTCCCGTGGTGCGCACCGCCCGCATGAGCGTCGCCCACGTCCTGCGCCACGAATAGGATTCATCCCGTGCCGAGAGTGCAGGTGGCAACATCGTCGCCGAAATTCGTCCACAGCGCATACGCGGAAGGGAACGAGAGAGTGAGCCGCAAGTACCATGACGGGCTGCTACCATCCGCGGGCTAGTGAGAGACTTCCCGAGCCTCCGGCTGTTCCTGGTGCGCCACGCACAGGCGCGTCATGCGCCGGGCACCAGCTACGAGGACGCCTCGCTGTCGGCGCTTGGCCGAACGCAGGCGGCCGCGGTTGCGCGCGCCTGCACCGATCGCCCGCCCGACGTCCTGTATAGCAGCCCGGCACCACGGGCGCGCGAGACCGCGGACCTGATCAGTGTCGCCGCCGGGCTTTCGGTGACGGTCGATGAGCGCTTATTGGAGTACCGCTCCGGCACCATCACCGACCCTGGCCTCACCGTGGAGCAGATTCTCCAGCGACGTGGCGACCTCTTGGCGTGGCACCCGAACAGCAAACTGGCCCCCGACGGCGAGACGACACGCGAGTTCGCGGCGCGGGTCAAGGCCGCGACCGACGAGATCGTCGCCCGCCATGTCGGCGATCGCGTGGTGATCGTCTCCCATGCCGGAGCCATCCACATGATCATCCGGTGGGCGAGCGGCCTCGGCCCCGACACCCCGGTGCTGCACGGCTTCCTGATTGCCAACGCCAGCATCAGCGAGCTGATCCACTGGCCGGGCGGGCGCATAACCGGAGGTGGGCCCCGTTATACCGAGTTCGCCAGCGTTGGATCGGTCGACCACTTGCCGTCCGAGCATCGCAGCGGCAACTGACGGTTGCGCGCGTCGGCTGAATTCTCTATAGAACTGCCTTCGTGGCAGATCGAGTTATCCCGGCTGATCACGCGCCCAAAGACTCGGTCGACCGACATCTGCACCGTTCCGAGATCGGCTGACATCCTGCTGCTTTTCCCTGGTGCCCCCCTGCGAGCGTCGGCCGCGTGCCGAGGGCGAATCAGAAGCCATCACTGTCGAGGTGGGCTGTTTTCTCGCGATGAGATTGACCCTCCTGAACTGCTCGAAGCAGGTGCCGTCGGATTGGATGGTCTCCTCGACCATGCGATCCGCAACAGCGCGGTGAAACCGTTCACCTGTTTCCTCGTCAAGGTGTTGCTGAAGGGCACGATCGAGGGATTCTCCACCCACTTCAGCATCTCATCCTGGTCGGCGAAGTAGCGATCGGCGTTCTCCCCCATATGTCGACTCTGGCAAGGGCGACGTTGTTGCCAATTCGCGATAGGCGTCTACGTGGGCATGTACCAAGGCCACTCGAACCCCTCGAAGCGGCACGGAACGTGGCGCTGGTCATCAACGCCATGGCGATTCTGTTCAACGTGGCACAGTTGCCGGCGCCGGCGAAATTGACTCTCAGTACACCGCCTGACTTGAGGCCTTGGTGGAGAATCAGCAGGAGTTGCTCATGGTTCTTGATCCAGTGCAGCGTCGCATTGGAGAAGATGATGTCGAACGCATCACGGTACGATGACGCGCGCACATCGAGATGCCGAAACGCAAGGCTGGAACGCTCGTGGCTGCTTGCGGATTGGATCATACCCGCCGATGAATCGATTCTCACCATCGAATTCGACAGACATTGATGACCTCCTGATGAATCAACCTTGAGACGACCAGCGGCGCGTTGGCCCCCAATTGCATCGCGACGCGCTTTGTCCCTGCCATCTACAGACACCTGTGCCGACATCGCGGCATCCAGTGAACGTGATCCTGCACGGAGCACGTCCATCCGGGACTCCGCGAGGATCTTTCCTTCGCGGAAGGCTGACACGGACCGCCTTGGGGAGTCCACTTCCTGACAATCCGGTCGGATGGGGCCGCTTAGTTTAGTTTAGTTTGTTTCGCTCGGTCGTAACGGACTCTGAACCGGCGTACGGGTGGGTCCTCTCGATCCACGTAATCCTCGAAAGTGGTCTGCGTAAGAAGAGTGGACGCTGGGAGAGCGAGCTCAGAGGGTGCGATGGGCCACGGCAAGTCACCTTGGTCGGCACCGTCATCGCGTCCACGAGTGATCACCAATAGTGTGCCTCCCGGCGCCACGCATGCCGCGATGGCGGACAGTGCCCGTTGTCGCAAGTGGGGTGGAAGGACCTGCAGGGTGTAGATCTCGGCGACAAAGTGGAAGCGTTCATGCCAACCGGCAGGCAGATGGAGAAGGTCGTGTACTCGATAGTCCACGGTGGAGCTCGGGAACCGATCTCGACAGGAGCGAATGGCCGTCGGAGCGACGTCAAACGCCGTCACCATAGCGCCCGAAGTCGCGAGGTACTCCGAATCATCGCCCAGACCGCAGCCGACGGTCAGGCATCTGCGATTCCGAAAGTCGTAACGGGTCTGGTGATGCCAGCTCACCAAGTGGGGATTGGGCACTCGATCCGCCCACGGAATGAGGTTGTCATGGTCCCGTTCCGCTTGGTACAGCGGCT
The DNA here is from genome assembly GCA_026710565.1 of Spirochaetaceae bacterium. Next base: position 11,309 of record JAPOQV010000378.1, read on the forward strand.
CAAACCAGCCGAGATGATCACCCCGGCACGAGTGCTCTTGCTGCAAGAGCCGGGCGGCATTGCGGTCAGTCGACACTAAATACCTCAGCTACGCGCCCAACTGCGGCGCGTCGAACACCGCCGCCACGTCGGCCGCGAATCCCTTGAGGAGGGGCGACGTGGCCGAGCTGCCGCGGGCGAACGAGCCATGCTCGACGTACGCATCCTCGCGGAGCGCAAGCACGGTAATCGTCGCATGGCGCGGGTCCGCGATCCAGTATTCCGAAGATTCCCGCTTCGGCGTAGTCGGCGCGTTTCTCTACCAGATCCCGGTCCGGATCATCCGGGCTGACGACCTCGACCACCAAGTCGGCACCCAGCCAGAAACGGTTCTGGAAGCGGGGATCCTTGCGGCTCAGGAGCAGCAGCAGGTCGGGCTCGCGAAACTTGCCCGGGCGTATCCGCAGGCGCAAGGCGGAGAACGCCACGACGCCGCCTTGCGGCATGACGTGATCGTCGAACAGGCGGAAGAGGAACGCGAGGACAAGCTGGTGGATGGAGGTCGGCTTGGGCAGCTCCTGGACGCAACCGTCGGAGAGCTCAATCAGGCGGTTCGTGTGGTCGGTGAGCCACAGGTACGCCTCGTCGCTCCAGGCACCTTGAGGGGGCAGGACATCCGCGCAGCAGGGTGGCCAGCGCGTCCTGCGAGGTCGGCGCAGTTGGTGAGGACTCGGCCGCCATGCCTCCGATGCTCGAAGCCAGACTCATACTCGGTCGCGCGCGGTGTCAACCGCCGATCAGTCGGCCAGAAGCAGGGTGTAGAGGCGGAGCGGGAGGTTCGCTGACAGGAACCCACGCCACGTCGACGGGTCGCCGGCCGTGCGCAGGGGAACGTCCAGGCCGCCGGCGATCGCAAGCGGCAGGTCGATCAGCGAGGTGAGGCCGACACTCAGCTCGATACCCGCGTGCGGACTCCAGGCGCGGCCGTCGCCGAGCGCCGGGAACGCCGTGAAGCGGTTCTCCGCCTCGACGTAGAGCGCGGCCGTGAGGCTGCGGAACACCACCAGGTCCAGGAGCCGGTCCTCGCGCCCGCCTACCAGGGGGAGCAGCAGGTCCAGGCCGCCGTATGCGCGCCCGGTAGCCGCCGGCTGACCGGCTCCGCTGCCGCCGCCGGCGCGCAGCCGGCTTGCCACGCCTTCGGGCGGCGCGGTGCCGATGCCGAACAGCCGCCAGTCGGCGCCCAGGTCCACGCTCGGTACCACGTACACGCGCGGGAGGATGCGCAGCGGCACCGCTGCCGCCAGGCTCGACTGCAGCGACCACGTACCGTCGCGCGGCAGCACGGTGGACCGCTGCCGCAGCGATGCGAAGTGGGGGACGGCTCCCAGCAGTCTCACCGAATCCAGCCCGATCCACGGCTCCAGCGCCGGGCGCTGATCGGCGTCCAGCCCGGCCGCGAGGGACAGGCCGCTGTCGTGGTAGGTGGGGCGGGTGCCCACCTCCAGCGGCATCCGTAGCGGCTGCCGGAAGGCGAGTGAGCCGTTCCAGTCTTCCGCGCCGTACCACGTGAAGAGGGCACCGGCGCGCGCGCCGCGCGGCAGCGACAGCTCCGCTGCGGCATAGGCCCCCGGCTCCGCCGCCGGCGCCGTGGCGAGCCACCTGACGGGATCCCCCGGCTCGATCCGGGCGGCCGCCCCCGCGCTCAGTCCGTACGACACCATCCCGGTCGAGCGGTAGCCGAGCCCGGCGCCAAGGCGCAGGCTCTCCGCCGACACCGCGAACAGGCGCAGATCGATGTCGACCAGGTCCGCTTCGTGCCGGCTGTGCTGGCGCACCACCCAGCTCAGCCTGCGCGGGTGGTGGTTGTTCTTGCGGTCGACGTCCAGTGTGTACCACGCCGGATCGATCTCCACGCTGCGCACGCGGCCGGCCACCTCCAGCACCTCCGTCCCTCGCACCCTGAAGTCGAGCGTCCGCTCCCCTTCGCCGCCGCCCTCCACGACGACCCGCACCGGGGCGGTCAGGCCGCTGTCGCCGTGGTCGCGGATCGTGATCCTGGCCACGTCCCCCTCGTATGCCACCCCGGCCACGGCGTAGTCGGGATAGCGGTCGGTGGTCAGCACCTGCTCGCCGACGCTCCGCATGCCCGGCCGGTGGCGCTCCAGGTGGGCGAGGAACCCCTCGGTGTCGACGAACCGGTGGCGGTACCGGCGGGCGTACTCGCCCAGTGCCTCGTCGAAGGCGTCCTTGCCCATCTCCGTCGCGAGTTGGCGCACGGCCAGCGCACCCTTGTCGTAGATCACCGCCGTCAGGCCGTTCTGGTTCTGGGCGTCCACGTCGCTTGCCACCGGGAAGTCGAAGCCCGCCTTGCGCACGGCGTGGAACCGGGTCACCAGCCGCTCGCGGAAGCTGCGGTCGGCGAGCAGGCGGCGCGCGATCACACCCGCCGCACCGGCGTCGTCCGGGAACAGGTTGTCGTCCGCGCCGTACTTCCCCTCCAGGTAGTCCAGCGTCACGTACTGGGTGAGCGACTCGCTGAGCCAGTTGTCGCTGATGAAGTCCACGGGCGTGCCGATGCCGAAGTAGAAGTGCCCGATCTCGTGCGCCACCAGGAACTCCAGCACCCGGTCCCAGAGGTCCGGGGACGGCACGTCGGCGTTGAACGCGCCGCTGCCCAGCATCACGAAGGCGTCGGCCGCCATGCCCCACGCGCCGGGCCTCACCCCCTCCACGATGGTGACGCGGCGATAGTCCAGCGGGCCCAGGGTGCGGGCGTAGTGGTCCAGCGCCTCGGCCGCGTAGCCGGCGAGCTTGCGCGCCTGGCGCTCACGGCCGGGGCGGTGGAACAGGCGCACCTCCGCGTGCGCGGATGCGGCCTCGACGAGGCGGAAGCGGTCCTCGGGAAAGATGGTCAGGGGGATGGTGGCGGCCGGGGTCCGGCTCTCGATCACGTAGGCGGTGCCGGTTTGCGCGGGCGAGGAGCGCTCGTCGTGCGAGATCACCCGGTAGCCGTGCGGGACGACGATGCGCACGCGGTAGCCGTCGATCGGCGGCAGCGTGTACCGGTGCGGATCGGGATAGAGGCGCGGGTACCAGGCGAAGCGCTGCACGAACACGCCGCCGAGGCTGGTGAGATCTCCGGCGCGCAGGGCAGGCAGGCGAGTCCGGAACGTGACGGTGAGCCGGTAGCGCTCGCGCGGCGGAAGCCGCAGCCGCACCGCCAATCCGGGTATGGGATAGGTGAACCGGCGGCGGCCCGCCAGCGGGAGCTCCTCGAACGGCACCTCGGCGCCGTACGCGTCGACGATGCCGGTGATGCGCGTGTAGCCCGCCTCGAAGCCGTCCTGGTAGCTCGCGTCTTCGATCAGCGGGTTGGCGTGGGGGTTGGGGATGGCGCCGGCGTTGTTGAGCAGTGCCAGCACCGCGGCCTGGCCGCCGGCGAAGTCGGCCATCTCGGAGCGGCTGAAGGAGATCACCTGCGTGCCGGCGACGACCGACTCCGCCGGGTCGTAGGTCAGGTCGAATTCGTAGTCGACGGCCGCGAGCGGCGCCGTCTGCAGCAGGGCAGCGACGGTCAGGGCCGCGGCGACGGCGCCGAGACGGAACGCCATCGGATCGCGCGAGCGCAGCTTCGGAGCTATGCCCGGCGTTTGCGCATGCGGGCGTGCGTGCGGGCGCGCATCCTGGCGTGCGCTTCCTCCGTGCCGTCGTGGAAGCTGCCGAACATGCGGTCGAACATCATGCCGTTGTAGCCGGCGTAGTTGCACTCGAAGTAGCGGTGGTGCAGGTAGTGATAGTAGCTGCCGTGCTTGAGCGCCATCGACTGGTCGCCCAACTCCGCCTTCTCGTATCCGGTGTGGCCGGTCGCGGGCGAGAGGGCGGCGTGCTGGAGGTGGTAGATGGCATGCAGCGGGTGGGACGGCAGGATCCAGTGCAGGAACACGCCGGTGAAGTAGAGCAGGTGCTCGACCGGGTGCATGGACAGCCCGGACCACGGACCGACGTTGATGTTGCGGTGATGGAGGTAGTGGGCGGCCTTGTAGATCGGCTTCCAGTGCAGGAGGCGGTGGACCCAGTAGAAGTGGACGTCCCGGATCAACGGTATCAGGACCAGCAGGGCGACGAAGTACACGGGATTGGTGCGCAGCTCGACGAACGGCAGATACCCGTTGGCGTAGGCCCACAGCGTCAGGATCTCGTACGCCGACCAGATGCCGCCGCCTGACACCATGGTCCAGAAGACGTTGTCACGGGTCTGGTGATTGAAGGTGAATCCGCGGTGCCTGGTGCTCAGCCAGCGGTTGCTGAACTTGTAGCGCATCCCCTGCGCCCGCTGGATGTACAGCCGCGTGTGCCACAGGCCGAACCACACGAACATCAGCGCGGCGTTGCGGACCAGGATCAATGCCATCCACCCGGGCCGGAACGTGGCCATCGACTCCAGCGGCGGGGTGAGCAAGTACCAGGTGAGCGCCGTGGTCCCGAACCAGAACGCGTTCAGCGGCCACAGGTAGCCGGGAAACCCGAACATCCACTTGAGGAACGCCAGCGGCCTGGGCGGCCACTGGAACGGCGGCGGGTACTCGATCCGCTCCGTGGGTTTCCACTCGCCGCGCGCGTCGCGAGCACCAAGGTCGGCAGTCGCCATAGCCCTTGAACGGTAGCGCGGCGGAGAGCCGTTCGCAATCGATGCCGGACCGAGGTAGTGGGGTCTTTTGAATTTCAGGCGCGCTTCTTGTACGGCCCGCGCGTCTTCGGCCGGCGTTCCTCGTAGTCCGCGTCGATCATGTCTACGATGTCACGGAAGGTGTGCCGACGCTTGGTAACTCCCGCAGCTTGAGCCGGCGTGAGCGCAGCCTTGCCTCGCACCTTCAGGGAGCCGTGAGGCTGGATCAGGTTGTAGACGTACATGCCGAGCGCCACCGTCGCGGCGTGGTTCTCGAGCTTCTTGGAGAAGGCGTTGGTCAGCCGGGTGAACCGCCGCATGCTCATCCGCATCGTCAGGTTGTGCCGCTCGACGTAGCTGGTGGAGATCAACTCGGGGTCAGGTCGGCCGCTCACGTTGATTACGCGACAGTCCTTGACGTGGCCAGGGCTGTACCGTGCCTTTGCTGAGCGGTCGCCGTCGTCCGGGTTGCCGTACTCCTTGATGAGCATGGCGTAGTCAACGTCCCCGCCGAAGGCTCCCTCAACCGCTTCAAGGTAGGCTCCGTGGCCGTCGCTGGTGAGCTGGATGCGGTTGACGAGGCGCTTTCGAAGGTCGTCCATGAACTCCAACCCGGTCACCGCGGTGCGGTCGCCAACCCGCCACACAGGGACGAGCTTGGTCGCGGCGCAAACGGCCGTCCAGGTCCACACGTCGCCAGCCTCCGGCGGTGCTGACTTGGCGCGCGGAGCGTTGCCCTCCTTGCAGTAGACGAAGGACCAAATCTCGTCCACCTCGATCCTTGTGCAGGGCAGGTCGACCATCACGCGGTCCATGTATTCGGCGCACAGGCGGCCCGCTTCCACCAACGTCCGCAGGACCGTCTTCTTGGTCACGCCCGCGATGCGCGCCGCGCCGTTGACGCTCGTTCCATCGGCCAAGCACCGGAGGATCAGCTCTCGTTGTTGTGGGCTGAGGCGGTTCATGCAAGCATGTTATCGCGCCTTTCCAATATATGTCAAGCCGTATTCGGTCGATTTGCAAAGAAAGCGGAGATGTGCACTCAATGACGGCGAGCAAGCCGCTCCTTGTTGGAACCCAGGAACGGCCTACTCGCCGATGGGCGCTGTAGGTTCACCGGGTATGGGAGCGTGACAACTTCATTCCCCGCGGGTGTTCGATCCCCGAGCGTCCAAACCGCACCCTGCACGTCTCCTGTGGCGCCAGTCAAGCCGCTTGCCGAATACCGCTTGACACCACAATGGCCTTACACCCAGCCTTGAGCATGAGGACACCGGGAACGCTCGGCTTCCAGCCGGGTCACCTGGTCGAATACAACAGTCGTGCATGGCCGCGGGGTAGCTCCCCGCGGTCGCGACGAACAGCCAGGGGGAAAGCACGGACGATGCGTAGCGTTTCTCGGTGTCCTCAAATCTATGGCCCGGCACCTTTTCCCGTCGGGCTGGATCAGAGGAGGCCCGCCAGTGGAAGGGCAACCGAAGGATCGAACGTACAGCGCCGACTTTCGAGCAGGGCTGATAGGGTTGCTCGCCGGTGAGAATCTCGCCAAAGCGACGAACCGCGTTCTTGAGCAGGCGCGTCGCGATGGTCAGCGGCTTGTGTTCATGGTTCGCGACCAGTGGAGTATCTGGAGATGGCTGCTGTCGTTCATCGGCTTCGCCATCTCGCTCGGGCTGTGGGGGCGCTTGCCGGGCTACCTGTTGGTCACCGAAACCGTTGCGGCTTCCGACAAGGAAGAACCGCGGCCGGCGGAGCCTCCGCGTCCGCAGCAGCAACGCCAAACGCCACCGGAGCAGTCCGATGCCACGCTCCGCGACAAGGCGCTCGCCTATGTCCGTGATGCCGACGGCCCCGCCACGGTCACAGCCGTCGCGAGCCATGTCGGATGCGACGCATCGAGAGCCTCCCGCCTTCTCGGGGCGCTTGTCCAGGACAGCCTCATCGCTGCTCGCGAGCGTTCAGGCAAGAACGCGACCTACTCAGCGCGCTGACGGCTTTACCCAGAGCACTCGTGCGCCATAGGATGAACAAGGAGGGATTCATCATGGGGGAGAAGCGCTTTGCGAAGCGCCGGCCGGAGCGCCCGCGTGATCCGGCCGAGCTTGGCCGGCTCGTGGTCGAGATGGCGACCGGGCAGCGACCGAACGACTCATTCGAGGATGGCGAGCCGCCCGAGCCCGAGGGGCGCGCGCGCGGGGGCACCGCGCGAGCAGCAGCCATGACCCCGGAGCGTCGCCGTGAGATCGCCAAGAAGGCGGCAGCGGCGCGCTGGGGGAAAGGATGATGATGGCGATAGCCGTGCTGGTGCTCCTCCTGTGCTCCGCCGCCGGGGCAACGGGGCAGGAAAATGGTGTTACGTCAGGCGAAAACGCGCCTAGTGCCGCCCTTGTTTGGACAATGGTTGCGGCAGTCTCGGCTGGCGTGGTCGCTCTGGTTGCGCTTCTCGGCTCTGTTGCGGGCATGATCAAGCGCCCGTTTGCTTCTCTGAGAAGAGACCTGGACGACAGGCTGGAGAACATCGGGGAGAAACTGGAAGAGGTCAGCAAGGATCTTGTCACTGTCCGCGAATCCGTCTCTGAGCTAAAAGGAGCCCTTCCGCACATCCATGCTCGTCTAACGAACCTAGAAAGGCGATAGGAGAGTTTCAAGCGCGTCTACGCTCGGCAGCGGCGCGCTGGGGGAAAGCCCAAGCCGAAGCGTAGCAGACCTGCTTTCCGGGCTGCCCCGGCTGGATCGGCTCCCGAAATTTCAAAAGACCCCACTACCCGGACCGACCGACCGCGTCACGCGCCGGCGATGCGCGGCATCGGCAGCGGCTCCTTTCCCATCTCCGCGAACAGGAGCCTGCGGATCAGCTCGTGCTTCAGCTCGCGGGCCTCCGGGGCGTTCCAGAGGTTGTCGATCTCGCCGGGGTCCGCTCTCAGGTCGAACAGCTCGCCGTAGTCCCGCCGGTAGTAGACGGTCAGCTTGTAGCGCTCCTCGACGTAGGTCTTGACGTGCACGGTGGTCGGCTCGTGCCGGTTCTCGACCACCACGTGGTCGCGGAGCGCCGGCCGGCGCCCGTACCAGACGTGCGTCTGGTCGATGCCGGTCATCGATGCGGGGACGGCGATGCCGGCCGCCGAGAGGAACGACGGCGCGAAGGCGACCCGCGGCTGCAGGGCGGCCCACCC
>JAPOQV010000379.1 GCA_026710565.1 Spirochaetaceae bacterium
CGCAGGGGACACGCAGGACCGTCCCCAGTGCGCCGAACGAGAGCCACGACCGCCGGGAGCGCACCCGGGTCGCCCGTCATGGGCGGCCGTAAGCAGGGGTCACAGCCTGCCGGGTGCTTTCGCAGGACCCAACACCATCCACACGCACCAGAGGGGGACAGCATGACCGAGACGACGACGACCGTGACGCTGGCAGGCAAGGAGATCGACCTGAAGCTCGGCGACGAGTGGCGCCGGCGGTACGCGGCCGTGACGGCGGGCGGCTACTCGCTGCGCGCGAGGTCGCTCAACGCGGCCATCAGGGAGGCCAAGCGGTACGCAGGCGGAGATGGCCCGCTTGCTCGCCTGGTCGCGGTGGCCGTCTACGAGACCCGCGTGCTCGACGGCCAGCCCAACGGCATCTACACCGAGTACTACTGCCCGAAGATCGACGAGGGTGCGGCCGAGTTGACCCGCAACCTGCGGGTGGTTGGCTGACTCTCGCGCGCGCGCGCGCCGGACGTGTCAGAGCGTCCGGTTGCGCTTCCGTAGGACCCTATCACCCAACCACAAGGGGGAGAGCATGTACCGCACCATCGAGGCCGGGAGCATGGCCGTCACCATCGTGGCCGAGGATCGCCGCGTGTGGATCGCCGCAACGGTCAACGGCAAGGTCGGGTCGGCCGAGGGGATGCGCCTGGGCGGGCTGTTCGGATCGGCGGTCGCCGTGCCGGGGCTGGAGAGCCCGGTGCGGTGGCGTCCCGTCTACGACCGTGCGCCGTCCGTTGGATACCACTGGCTGTGGCTGAAGACGCTGGTGAACGCGGTCAGGATCGAGGCGGGCGGCCGGACGGCGCACGAGGTCGCCGCACAACTCGCGAAGCGGCTGCGCCGCTATCTCGCCCACACGTACCGCAAGGGATGAACCGTTCAACCGCGCGCCCGACAGCTATCACAGGCTGCCGGGTTGCTTCGCAGGACCATCACCACCCACAGCAGGGGGAGACACGATGCAGGAGACCACGCAGAGCCTCATTGAGACGCGTCACGAGGTCGGGCGCGAGTTCGAGAAGGCCAGTCTGGCGATGATGCGGGCGTTCGAGTCGGTCCAGCGGTACCGGAGCCAGTTCGAGGATGCCGGAGCCGAGGTGCCGGAGTCGGGGAAGGTGCTGGACAGCTACCACGACGTGGGCGCGACGCTGCACTACGTGTTGCGGTGCATCGCGATCAACACGACCGGCAACGTGGCGGTGGCCGTCGCTGCGGCACTCGACCGGACGGACATCGAGCGTGTCGTTTCGGACGGCAAGCTCCGGCCGCCGCGCCGACGGGCCATCATCCAAGGCCTCACGGGGTTGATCGACGAGCGCACACGCCAGATCGACGGTCTGGTCGACCGCCACGTCGAGAACGACCCGGAGCTGAGCATCGAGACGGCATTCACGGGCATCACGGCCGCGTTCCGGCAGGTGCACCGGGAGCGTGACGTCCTGATCCACGCTCGCGACATCGTGTAGGACCTACGCCCGGCAGGGGTCGCAGCCCTGCCGAGCGTCTCCGCAGGACCTCATCACCATCCACAGGGGAGGGATACATGACCGAGAGACCGTTGAAGATCGGGGAGACGCGCCCGATCGACCCCAAGACGGGCGACGTGAAGATCGAGCGAGGCCGCTGGGTGCCTCAGTGCGCCGAGACCGAGGCCATCACGGCCAAGGTGCAGGTGGAGAAGCTGATTGGCCTCTGCGACGATCCCGTGTCGGACACGCACTCGTTCGATCTGGCCATCAAGGCGGCCCGGGAGGCACGGCTGTGCCTGACCCGCGCCGAGAAGGCCATGCGTAGCACCCTGAAGGCCATCGGGGAGGCGACATGATGCTGAAACCGGACGTGAGTGCCCGCACCGGGCTTCACAAGGACCGTCTGACGGTTCAACTCGACTTTCACTTCCGTGTCGGGAAGATCGAGCGCCGCTTCAGCGACTCGGGACCGTTCACGCGGTTCGCCGTCTTCCTCGGCGCACTGGCCGTGGCCGAGTGCTACCGGTACAGCCCCATGGACGATTGGGAGTTTCGTTGGTTGCCGCATGCGCCCGACTGGCTGCGCGGCTTCACGTCGATCCGTCATGGGTTGCTCACCACCCGCAAGCCGGACGCTGCAAAGCACATCACGCGAGCGTTCGAGCACGCCTTCCGGTCCCGCTTCAGGGAGTTCGAGACCGAGGCCGGACGGTAGGACCGCGCGCCCGGCAGCTATCACAGGCTGCCGGGTGCTTCCGTAGTACACCAGTCACTCCAACGGGAGGAGGATCCCATGGAGACAATCGACCAGTTCTTTGAGGAGCTGGAGGCACTCGGCTACGAGTGGCGCATCACGGGCAACATGTCCGGCATCATCCGCACTGCGGGGCAGGCTCCCTGCATGTGCCCCATCCTAGCCGTCGCGCGAGCGCACGGGTGGAAGGGGACGGCCAACCACTTCTCGACGATGGAAATGGCTTCGTTCCTGACTCTGGACGAAGCCGACATCACGGCGATCATGCACTCGGCCGACGCATCGACCGTGTGGGACGACGAGGAGGATTGCGAGGTCCATCAGTTCGACTACGACCTGCGCGACCGTCTGCTGCGTGCCACCAAGATCGTGGAGGCGTAGCCATGATGCTGCATCTCTGGAACGGCCGCGCCGGCCGCACGTACTGCGGGCGCGGGCACTCCCCCAGGCTGGCCGTCGCGAAGGTGCGCGACGTGAAGGCCGGGAAGCTCGTCGAACACTGCGCCGACGACCTGCCGCGCATCCTGTGCGGCCGGTGCGAGATCGGACTGACCCGCAGGTTGCGCCGCGGATGGTGGTGGCGACGTGTGGGAGGCGGGAAGTGGCTGGCCATGCGCTTGCGCCCCGCGAAGTGACGTGAAGGCCGCGCCCCGGAGCTATCACAGGCTCCGGGGCGCTTGGAGGCGGCAGGGTGCCGTCTCGATCACTCCGCAAGGGGGAAACCATGCGAGAGCAAGCAGTGAACGGGACCGTGTACCACCACGCGACGGCCGAGGCGATCCGCGAGGGGATGCGGTACTACTTGAGCATCGACGGCGAGCCGAATCGCCGACCAGATCGCCGACTCGCTGGCCGAGGACCTGCAGATGCAGGACGAGCGGCTTGAGGTGGGCGAGATCCTCGCACATGCCGACATCGGACGCGACGAGATCGAGGAGATGATCGCCGAAGGCGTGAGGCGGTTGGCGGCCAAGGCTGCGGCGCGGATCCAGCGTCTCGATCCCGAGAAGCTGCCGGCCGACTGCCGGGGCACGCTGACGAGGCTGCGCGCCCGGGCGTGGCAGAAGGCGGAGGACGAAGCCGCCGAGACTTGTGGCGGGACCCAGCCACCCGCGCACCTGCGCAGCCAACTCGGGCGCGCCGCGTGGGACGGCTACGACGACGATGCGCCGGTCACCGGACGCGAGGCCATCGAGATCCACCTCAGGACGCCCGACTCCCGTCTGATGGTGCGCGAGCCGGACGGCCCGGAGCCGATCAGCGTTGACGACGCTTGGAAGGTCATCGAGGACGATCCGGGCGCGGTCTACGTCGTCAAGTAGACGCCACACACGCCCCACAGGGTTCGGAGCCTTGTGGGGTGCTTCCGTAGGACCCATTCACCATTGCGTAGGGGGAGACCATGCAGACAGTGGAGGAAGTGAAGCTCGCGTTGAAGGCCGACAAGCCGGTGACGTCGGTGGCATCACTGATCCGGCTCGGGATCGAGGACGGGCGGAAGATGCTGGAAGATCGTCCTGACGTCCGGCCAGACTATTCCGACTGGTACAGGGCACGGAGTATCGAAGGGCCGTGTACCGCGTGTCTCGCCGGTGCCGTGATGCTCGGGACGCTTGCGAAGCTGGGCAGGCACCGGCTGGAGAGCTGCGACCTGATCGACTCGCACGGGCTCCCGATCATGTACCGCCGACATCAGGTCGCCGCGCTGTGCGCACTCGACCGGGTGCGGCAGGGCAACATCGACGGCGCATACAAGGCGCTGAGGGGATTCGACTGGTACGACAGTGCTCCCCGGTACCACGTCCAAGGCCTGATGCAGAGACGGCGACGCGAGAGCAAGACCAACCGGGAGGGACCGGAGGGCGCGTTCTTCACGTCCCATTTCGAGTTCGCGTCCCATCTGGACAGTCTGACCGTGCTGGCGCGCGAGCTGGAACGGCTTGAACGGAGGTGGGACGCATGAGCGGCCTGACGGTGCGCGTCATCGGACGCAAGGAGGAGGAGCACGGCACGCTGTACCCGTCGTCGCCCGACATCGACCTCGGCGACGTGAAGCTGACGCAGGAAGCGGCGGTCTTGATCCTCGACCGCTGGCTGAAGCGGCTCGGTGTGAGTGCGGGCGTGCTCGCCCACATCGTCAACGGTCAGGTGGGCGACTGGATCGCCAAGACGAAAG
>JAPOQV010000380.1 GCA_026710565.1 Spirochaetaceae bacterium
CTCACACCATGTTGTCCGGGCTGTCCGGCGGCGTGATCGGCGGTCGCTTCTTCGGCGAGAGGGTCGGCCGCCGCGACCTGATCACGTTCGACATGGGCGGCACCAGCACCGACGTGGCCCTGGTCGTCGGCGGGCGGATCTCCTACACGACCGGCTACGAGGTCGAGTTCAGCCTGCCGGTGTCGGCGCCCAGCGTCGACCTGCGTACCGTCGGCGCCGGCGGCGGCTCGATCGCCTGGATCGACCCCGGCGGCATGCTGCGCGTGGGACCGCAGAGCGCCGGCGCGGCTCCCGGCCCGGTCTGCTACGGCCAGGGCGGCGAGCAGGTCACCGTCACCGATGCCAACCTCGTGCTCGGCCGCCTGGACCCCGGCTTCTTCCTGGGCGGCGAGATGCGCCTCGATGCCGCGGCCGCCCACCGCAGGATGGAGGAGCTGGGCGGCGCCCTGGGCGTGAGCGCGGAACAGGCGGCGACGGCGATCATCGACCTGGTCAACGGGCAGATGGCCGACGCCATCCGCGTCCTGACCGTGGAGCGCGGCATCGATCCGCGCCGCTTCGCGCTGGTCGCCTTCGGCGGCGCCGGCCCCCTGCACGGCGCGGCGGTGGCCGCGGCGCTGGGGATGGGCGAGGTGATCGTGCCTCCGCACCCGGGACTCACCTCCGCGTTCGGGGCGCTGGCCGCCGACGTGCGCGTGGACAAGCGCGCGACCCGCTTCCATCGATCCGACCTGGCCGACGCCGCCGAGATCGACGCCACCCTGACCCGCCTGCACAGCGAGGCGGTGGCGGAGGCGCGCGCGCAAGGATTCGCGGGCGAGCCGGTCGTGCAGCGTTCGATCAGCATGCGCTACGCCGGCCAGAACTACGAGCAGGACGTGCCCGTCCCGCCGGGACCGGTCACCGCGGACTCCCTGCAGGCGCTGCTGGGCGCGTTCGGCGAGGCGCACCGCCGTTTCTACGGCCACCACTTTCCGGGCGAGGTGGTGGAGCTCATCCACTTCAACGTCACCGCGATCGGCGCCACCGCCACACCCGCGCTGCCCGAGCTGGCCCCCGGCCCGCCGCCCGAGCCGCGCGAGCGCCGAACGGTGCGGATCGGCGCCGCCGCGCATCCCGGCAGCCCGGTCTACGGCCGCGACGCGCTGCCGGCCGGCTGCACGCTCACCGGCCCGCTGATCGTCGAGGAGCTGGACTCGACGACGCTGGTTCCGGCCGGCCACACCTTGTCGGTGCTCCCGGACGGCATCTTCCGCGTGGCGCTGCCGGAAGCCGAGGCAGCCCCGTCCACCGCCGGCGCTGCCGGCGCCGCCGCCGCGCTCGATCCGGTCACCCTGGCCATCATCGACCACCGCCTGGCCAACATCACGCGCGAGATGGGCACGGCCATGATGCACGCGGCCTACTCGCCCATCTTCAGCGAGTCCAAGGACTTCTCGTGCGCCGTGTTCGACGCCGAAGCGGAGCTGGTCGGACAGGGCGAGTTCTGTCCGGCGCAGCTCGGCGCCATGACGCACACCGTCCGCTGGACGGTCCGCGAGATCGGCGTCGAGAACTTCGCCCCCGGCGACGTGGTCATCCACAACGATCCGTACCGCGCCGGCTGCCACCTGCCCGAGCACCTGCTGCTGAAGCCCGTGTTCGACGGCGAGGAGCTCCGCCTGTTCGTGGCCGTGATCGGCCACGTCGCCGAGATCGGCGCCATGGTGGTGGGCTCGTTCGCAAGCAACGCCACCGAGGTGTTCCAGGAAGGGCTGCGCCTGCCGCCCGTGAAGCTCATGATCCGCGGCGATCACAACCGCGACATCTGGCGCATCGTCATGGCCAACCACCGCACGCCGCGCGCCACCTGGGGCGACTTCCACGCCATGCTCGGCGCCCTGAACGTGGGCGAGCGGCGCTGCCATGAGCTCTTCGCCCGCTACGGCGCCGCCACCGTGCTGGCGGCGACCCGGCAGCTCATCGCCTACTCGGAGCGCCTGATGCGCGCCGAGATCGCCGCCATCCCCGACGGCGAGTACGAAGCCGAGGAGGTCCTGGAGGACGACGGCATCACCGACGACCCGTACGTGATCCGCGTCACCGTCGTGGTCCGCGACGGCGGCGTCCTGGTGGACTTCACCCGCTCCGACGCGCAGGCGCGCGGCCCGATCAACGCCACCTTCGGCGTGACCGCATCGGCCACCTACAACGCCGTGCTGCAGGTCACCGGCACCCACATCCCGCGCAACGCCGGGTGCTACCGGCCGATCACGATCATCGCGCCGCCCGGCTCGATCGTGAACGTGCGCTACCCCGGCCCGTCGGTGGGCGGCAACACCGAGACCCAGCCCCGCATCGTCGGCGTGATCCTGCGGGCGCTGGCCGCGGCCGTCCCGGAGCGGACCATGGCCTCCGAGGGCGCCACCTCCTGCAACTTCCTGTTCGGAGGCGTCGACCCGGGCACCGGCGAGTACTACGCCCACTACCACTTCGAAGCGAGCGGCTGGGGCGGACGCGCCGCCACCGACGGCAACAGCGCCCAGAACCACATCCACGGCAACTGCCGCAACACGCCGGTGGAGATCTTCGCGACGCTGTTCCCGTTCCGGGTGCTCTCCTACGGCCTGAACCGCGACTCCGGGGGCGCAGGGCGCGGGCGAGGCGGCCTCGGCACCCGCCGCGACCTGCTGGTGACCGGCGGGGAGGTCACGGTGAGCATGATGATGGACCACGTGAAGAGCGGCGCCCCGGGGCTGTTCGGCGGCGCCACCGGCGGCCTGAGCGGCGTGTGGGTGCGCCGTGCCGGCGAGCGGCAGCACCTGACCTTTCCCCCGGCCTTCGGCGTCGTCAGCCCCTCGAAGTTCGCGGACGTGGCGGTACGCGAGGGGGACCTGGTGCGCATCGACTCCGCCGGCGGCGGCGGCTACGGCGACCCGGCCGAGCGGGACGTCGAGCTGGTGCTCGCCGACGTGATCGAAGGGTTCGTGTCGGCCGAAGCCGCGGCGCGGGAGTATGGCGTGAGGGTCCGCACCGGACCGGACGGCACGCCGGTCGTGGATGAAGCCGAGACCGCGCGGCTGCGCGACCGGGAAGAGGCGGGCTGATGGCGGCATCCCCCGGAGCCGGACGGCTGGCCGGCCGGACCGCGCTGATCACCGGCGCCGGCAGCGGCATGGGACGGAGTGCCGCCGCGCTGTTCGCCTCCGAGGGCGCGCACGTGGCGGCCTGCGACCGCGACGCCGCGGCGGTCGACGCCACCGTGGCCGCCATCCGTACCGCCGGCGGTTCGACGATCGGCGCCGTGGCCGACGTCACCCGCTCGGCGGAGGTGGAGGCCGCCGTGCAGTCGGCGGTTCGAGAGTTCGGGGCGCTGCACGTCCTGTACAACAACGCCGGCATCTGGCTCCCGGAAGACGGCCCGGCCCCGGACCTGGACGAGGCGGTCTGGGACCGCATCATCGCCGTCAACCTCAAGGGCGCCTTCCTGGGCTGCAAGTTCGCGATCCCCCACCTGGTCGAGGCGGGCGGCGGCTCGATCATCAACGTCTCCTCGATCTCGGCCCTGCGCGCCGGCAAGGACATCTACGACGCCTACGCGGCCAGCAAGGGAGGCGTCATCGCCCTCACCCGCAGCGTCGCCAGCACCTGGGGGCCGCAGCGCGTGCGCGCCAACGCCATCTGCCCCGGCTCCATCGACACGCCGATGACCCGCAGCTCGTACGAGGACCCGGCCGTGGCGCGCTTCTGGCGCGAGCGCACCGCGCTCGGCCGCGTGGGCACCGCGCACGAGGTGGCGCAGACCGCCCTGTGGCTCGCCTCGGGCGAGTCGTCCTACGTGACCGGTGCCGTCATGGTCGTCGACGGCGGCTACATGACCAGGTAGCGCGGTGCGCCTGGAGGGAAAGACCGCGATCGTCACCGGCGGCGGCGTGGGCATCGGCCGCGGCATCAGCGAGCGGCTCGCCGAGGAAGGCGCCCGCGTGGTCATCGCCCAGCGGCGGCTCGACAAGGCGCAGGAGGCGGCCGCGGCGATCGTCGACGGCGGAGGCCAGGCGCTGGCGGGTCGGAGCGACGTGACCGATCGCGCTCAGGTCGACGCGCTCATGCGGTCGGCGCTCGACTGGACCGGCGGCTTGGACATCCTGGTCAACAACGCCGGCCGCTCCGGGATGGCCAAGTTCAGCTCCTTCATGGAGATGAGCGAGGACCTCTGGGACGAGGTCCTGGACGCCAACCTCAAGGGCGTCTTCCTGGCCAGCCAGGCAGCCGCGCGCCACATGATCGAGCGCGGCGCCGGCCGGATCATCCACATCTCCTCGGTCATGGGCCTGATCGGCGAGGAGTTCGCCGCCGCCTACTGCGCCGCCAAGGCCGGCGTGATCGGGCTCACGAAGGTGATGGCCCTGGAGCTCGCCCGGCACGGCATCAACGTCAACTGCGTCGCCCCCGGCTTCATCGAGACCGAAACCGTGCAACCCATCATCGACCTGATGAAGAGCCCCAGGAGCCCCTACACCTACACCCGCACCACGCCCCTCGGTCCCGGCACGCCCCGCGACGTCGGCGACGTGGCGGTCTTCCTGGCCTCCGACGAGGGCCGCTTCTTCACCGGCTCCACCCTCACCCCCGACGGCGGCCTCCTCGCCTACTGACCGTCCGGATCATCCGCAACATTGGAACCGAGCAACAAATATGGTAATGTTGTCTGATGAAGACCACCATCGATTTGCCCGATGGGCTCTACCGGCGCGCAAAGATCCGTGCGGCTGAGCAGGGCACCACGCTGCGCTCACTGCTCATGGAGTCGTTGGAGGTGTACCTGCTCGAAGCGGCTGAGCCTGGTCCCGAACTGCCGCAACGCGACCGAATCCGCCTCGACGAGCGCGGATGGCCGATACTCCAACGGCCGGCCGGCGACACCCGAGTGATCACCGATGACTTCATCAACCAGCTTCGAGAAGAAGAAGGGGTGTAGCCGGTCGTGCCGTTCCTCCTGGACGTGAACGTCCTGATCGCGCGGGTCGACCCATGGCACGAGCATCACGAGCGGGTCACCCGCTGGGAACGCGACAACGCTTCGGAGTATTTCGTGACATGCCCGCTCACTCAGAACGGGTTCCTCAGGATCTATGGGCATCCGCGATACCCCGGCGGGCCCGGCTCGCCGGCCGAAGCGATGGTAGAGCTGCGCCACCTTTTCGGCCTGCGAACTCACCGCTTTGTCTCCGATTCCCTCTCCCTGTCCGACACTCGCGTGTTCAGGTCGCTGAGCGGGATCACGCCGAAGCAGCTCACCGACGTATACCTGCTCGGTCTCGCGGTCAGCGAGGGCATCGACTTCGCCACGACGGACTCCCGGATTCACCATGAGGGCGTCGTTCGCGGCCGGAACAAGCTGTGCGTGATTCCGAAGCCCTGAGGCTTTGTTACCACGGAAATCGGGCCGCGCTACGGTAGTCACGTGACCGTTGACGGTCGCAGACTGCCACCCCGCTCCATCGTCGGGTGGCTGAGCGTGCTCTGCGTCGTGCTGGCCGGATGCGGCGATCGCGCAGCCCTTCGCGACGCCGTCGGGCAGGCCGAGGACACCGGCACCCACGGGATCGAGTGGTACGCCGGGACTGTCGATTCGGCATTCGAGCTGGCGCGCTCGCAGGGGACGCCGGTGCTGCTCTACTGGGGTGCGGACTGGTGTCCGCCCTGCAGCCGGCTCAAGGCCTCGATCTTCAACCGCCGGGAGTTCATCGAGCGAACCCGGCTGTTCGTCCCGGTCAGCCTCGACGGCGACGATGCGGGCGCGCAGAAGCTGGGCGAGAATTTCGACGTTTACGGCTACCCCACCATGGTCGTGCTTTCGCCGCACGGCGTGGAGATCATGCGACTCGGCGGCGCCTTGTACCTCGAGCAGTACCTCGAAGCGATGGACGTCGCACTTGCCGCGACGCGGCCGGTCGCTGCCGCCTACGAAGCCGCGTTGCACGGCTCCGCGACCCCTGCCGACTTCCGGCTGCTCGCGTACTACTCCTGGGGCCAGGACCGCGAACGGCTCGTGCCCGAAGAGCACCTGCCCGACGCGCTGCGGGACCTGCAGGGCCGCATCCCCGACGAGCTTGCGGTGGAGCGAGCGCTCCTGTTCATTCACTACCTGGGAGCCTTCGGGATGGCGGCGTTCGATGAAGACCGAGAACCGACGCTGCCCCCGGAGGAACGCCATGCGGCGCAGGAGTGGATGCTCGAAGTCCTCCAGGATCCCGCCTTGGCCGCGGCCGTTCAGTACTACGTCGTGTACAGTGCCCATTGGCTGCTGCCGATGGTCGCGCAGCCGGATGACGAAGGTCGGGCGAACCTGGAGAGAGCGTGGGAAGCCGCGCTCGAGCGTATCCGCAAGGCCCCGGAGACATCGCCGGCGGATCGCGTCGGCACGTACTTCGGCGAGATCTGCATTGTCAGGGCAACGGGACCCGAGGCGCCGCTGCCCGGCTCGCTGGTGAGGAGAGCTCGACGCGCGGTGTTGACCGCCGCACGGGACACCGAAGATCCGTACGCCCGGCTGGCGCTATTCAGTAGTGCGTGGACGGTGCTCCACCAGGTGGGACACGACGACCAGACCTGGGACTACGTCCTGAATGAGGTCGACCAATCCCACAGGCCGGAGACCGTCATGAGAGCCATAGGATCGGCTTTCGAACACGCTCAAGACGCCGAGAACGCCCTGCACTGGAGGGAGCGTGCCTGGGACTCCGCGACCGGGCCGACCACACGGTTCGAGGAAGGGCTCAGGCTTGTCCGGACGCGGCTCGCGCTAACGCCCGAGGAATCCGCGGCCATCGAAGACACCACGATCGAGATCTTTCGGCAGTTGAGCAGCGAACCGGACGCGTTCTTCCATCGCGTTACACGGGCGATGGGCCGTCTCGAAACCGCGCTCCACGAGTGGAACGCCGAAGGCGCACACGACGACAGCTTGGCGAGAATGCGCGCCGAGGTTCTGAAGCTCTGCGCGACGATTCCCGCCGGAGCCCAGTCCCGCACCAACTGCGAGGCCTTCCTCGCCTCCCTCGCCGGCGATGCCGCGCTGTAGGTGACGTGCTTCACGCTGCTCGCCCAACACACCGACGAGACGGGGATGTCGCGTGGCACGTCAACGCCGAAGGGCAGCCTCGACGCGGAAAACTGCTCGCCGCCTTCCAGGCGTTCTTCCGCGAGCACTCAACGAGCACGCTCGGAGGACCGCCTATTCCGCCGCGAAAAACGCGCGGACGCCGGCCGCACCATCACCGTTTGGGGCATGTGACCCGCGTTGGCCGACCGCCTACTCTTCTGGAACCGATTCGGCTCTCGTGAAGTTCATGAACTTCCCCGATGAAATCCGACGGGCGCGACGCCGCTCGAAGATACCGAGTGCGGCTCGTGTGGCGACATCGTCAAGTCCCTGATACCCCAGGAGAGAACGAATCGTTGCCAGGCTGATCGACTCTCGCCAGATCGGCCACGTGAAGCTGAAACTCCCATCGACATCACGACTCCCCCCGAGTACGTCCAGCCGGCCGACTCCGCCACGGCTTCGAGGGACCACCGTCAGAACGGACAACCCCACGGCAGCAAGCCGGTTTGCACCGTGTTGGGTCCTTTCCTTCGTCTTGGAGTCAGTCGGATCGGTACCGCGCAGCGCATAGCGCACGTCTTCGTGTGGGTCCCATCGGAACGAGTGAGTTGCGTCCGGACGTGTCCACGGAGCAAACACGGCCTCTCTCAAGCATTCCACCTCCGTGATTGCGGACTTCTTCCCGTTCACTCGTCGGAGGGGTGGCGTTGCTTCCTGTGGAACCGAAGTCAACCGCTCCAGAAAGTGCTGATGACCTTGACCAAACAGCAAGCACAAGGGTGTTGGCTCGACTTCCGTTGCTCTGTTTCGCTCGCGGACGGCGGCGTCGCTGACCAAGGCGGCCCACAGGTCAGCGGTGTAGCGACCGGCATGGGCGGCCGCGCATAGCCTCTCGGTCGCATCTTCCGGGGACAGCTTGAGGTCTTTGAGTGGCTTGAAGTCATGCCGCAGCACCAACTCCGTCAAACCGGCAGCTACGGCGGCGGTGAGGGTCTCTTTCGTCATGGCCGTTGACAGGTTCAGCACCGGCCGAACAGGCGGCTCATCGGCTGTCCAGCGAACCCGTGGCCGCCACCCGGCATGTACCTCCTCAAGCGCGCGTAGAAGGCCAAGCAACGCCAGGAAGGCGAGCAGATTGTCAGGCTCCAGCCCGTCCAGCCGATGCTCCGTGGATGGGTTCATGGTGCGCGCTCCGCTTCGGACGACCGGTGGTCGGCGAGGCGTAGAACTGCTTCGAGACGCGCCAAACCCCATGTTCCATAGCGCTGCATGAGTTCATGAAACATGGCGGTCCAGTCCACCCCGTTGTGTTCAAATGCCAGTGACTGCGGCCCGGGGCCGGACCCGAGGCACCACGAGTCGATTCCAAGGCAACCAAGCAGTTCGCTGTCCGCCTCGTCCTCTTGTGGATCAGCAAAGCCGAAGAACGGCCTCCCCAGCCCGTGGTGCGTTCCGATCAGCCACAGGACGAGTTCAGGGTCCCCTGCCTGTGCGAACCGTGGGTGTGCAAGCGCCATTCGGACCGACAGAGCTTCATGTCGCCATCCACGCGGAAGACCGGACCGCAACCACGCGCCCGCTGGAGATACCCTTCCGCTCTTGGCAAGTGGAAGACCGTCAGGAAGATTCCACCGGTCGCCTCCGGCCAACATGGTCTGGAACCGGGCGTCTGACTTTCCAGCATCGTGGAGGAACGCGGCGAGACTCACGTCGGCTGCGACCTTCGAGGGGAGTCCAAGCGTCCTCGCAAACGACTCCGCGTGCGCTACGACGCTGTTGGTGTGGCACCGCAACGCGACAGGAGCCGATGACGTATGAGAGAGCATGTCGTCCTCGGTAGCCGCCGATTGATCCCCGCCAGCGGCATCACGAATACCGTGTGGCGCAACCAGAATGACTCCAGTGTCATGCTGCACATACGGGAAACGACTCTCGATGCGGCCGCCGTTGACGCTCTTGTTGAGTTCGGCGGTCCTGAGCCGTCCCAGCGCCCTGCGCACGTCTCGAACGGTCCCGTTGTCCGACGGCTGGTCGTCGGGATTCCCACCTGGACCTTGAGGGAGCGCATCGAGCAACTCATCCAGCCGCACAGTGCCGTCGCTTGCCGCGAGCACCGCGGCAATACGCCGCCAGTCGGCATCGGATGGGACTACGTCGCGCGCGACTCGCACGGCATACCGGCGGCCTCGGAAAGGCCACGCCGCCGCGTCGCCTACGTCTGCGACGTGGTGCGTACTCTCGGGTGCCCAACCGAACTCGTCACAGCCACCGTAGTCCGCGGGCACGACCAGCACGTCTCCGGGACGCAACTCCGCATGGCTCACCAAGTCGGTCCGCGGATCATGAGATCCAGCCCATCGGAACGCCTTCCGTTCGGGATGACTCCGCTCCACCTCAAGCGGCTCCGGTCGTTCCGGGACGTCCGCGACGTTCGCCAATCCGGCATCACGTTCCCCGCGCAGCCAGGCAGCCGCCGACCAGATCGGGACGTCGATCATCTCGGCCGCTCGCGGAGGAACCAGTTCAAGGATCGCCTTGAGAACGTCGCTGCCATCCCCCATATCGGCACCGGTGATGTCGCTCCGCCACACAAGGGAGACCTCCGCCGGCGAACGCTCCGTACCGTGCAGGAACAGGCCCACCTCCGGGTCACTGACCGGGGGCGGCGACGTCTGCGACCACAGGTCCAAGTACGCAGGCATTAGAGTCGGTGCCTGGGCTCGTGGAGCGGCGAGCTCGGCAAGGTCGATGTCGGCCTCCTTGAGTCGCCGGTCCAGCGCCTCCACGCCGAAATCCACGACGTCGTCTTTCGCCATCGCGTTCAGCGCTTCCCAGGTCTTGCGGATCCGGTCGCCATATACCGGGTCATCGGTCTTCTTGGCCAAGCTCTCGCTCATCACCAGGATCGCGCCTTCCGCAGTGATGGGGCGGCCGGCGCGGTTCAGCCGACCGAAGCGCTGCCGCAGGGCATCGAATGAGGCAGCCTGCGTCAACAGTCCGTCGAGGTCGAGGTCAACCCCAACCTCCAAGCACTGTGTAGCGACCAGCATCATGGGTTCGGCATCCGCACGGTCGGCCGCGCCCGTCCGAAAGGGAGCGAGTTTTTCTGCGATCTGGTCTCTGGTCACACTTCGCGAGCGTCCGATCATCAGCAGGCACTCGACGCCGTGGTCTTTCCTCTCGCTCAGCTTCTGGAACACTTCCCGTGCAAGAGCGACCCGGTTGACGACAACGCCCACGGCGGGAGACGACACGCCTGCACGTCGCAGGCAATCGGCCACCTCACACGCGGCGCGAGCAAACGCCTCGACAGGATCGCTCCGAATCGGCTTCACCAGTCTGGCGCGCTTGGCGGCTTGCAGGCGTGCCTTCAGGACCGGATCGGCTCGATCGCGAGGCCCCAGCGCGAAGGGCCGCTTACCGGGCACCCCCGGAGTGGCGGTCAGGACGACTGTCTTGATCCCTGCTCGACCGATCTCGTGCACATCGCCCAAGGTCTTCCGGAAGGGCTCGGAAAGGTGGGCTTCGTCGAGCAGGATGAGGCTGTCCTCGCCGAGGAGCCCGGCATGGACGGGCTTCATGCGATCAGACACGCCGTACCCACGAAATAGCAGGCGCGACCCCACTTGATCGACGGTGGAACAGAGGAGGGTTGGCTGGGTTGGTGTGCGCGCCCATTCCTGCTCCAGCGGCGCACCGCCACGAAGCCGGGCGGCTATCAGCGGGGGTGCGCCAGTCCCGGACAGCAGTTGCAGCCTCCGCGCGACCTCCTCGACCACGGTCCGTCCAGGCATAGCCGCGTGTGAAGGATCGCTGAGTACGAACTCTATCTTCTGGGCGCGTTCGTACGCATCATCCACGACCAGACGACGGTCCACGACCAGGACGATCCGGAGCGCGGCGGCAGCAGGCGTATCCGCCCGCAAAGCCAGGTGGAAGACGGCCGCATCCAAGGCCGCGGTCTTGCCCGCACCCGTCGGCAAGTCCAGAACGTCCGGCCAACGGTCCTCTCGATCCAATCGTTCGACAAGAGACTGTTGCCAGGGGAACGGCGGATGACCGTGAATCGCCTGGAAAAAGGTGGCGAAGTCCATGGAGCTCAACGTCATCGTCAAGCCCCGACTCGCCGAAAGAGTCCCAGCCCCGTAAACCGTCCGGCACCGAGTAGTACGGGGCCTGCGGTTTCGTCTCCGAAATCGATGACCGCATGGATCAGCGATCGGCTGGCTAGCGGTTCGGGGACCCGCCAACGCGTCCATGGCGGCCCGCCAGAAACCGGCCGCGCCGGTGGCGATCCTTCAACCGCGGAGTGCTTGCCCACCTGGATGTTTCCGGGATCGGGCCGCGGAAGACCAGCGTTGACGCACGAGTCCGCGATCAGTTCGCGGACTTCGGCATCGTCGTGTCGCTTCAAGTGCCTGTCCAGGACCATGGGAGTGACGCTGGCCCACACCCGCGCGGGCTGCAGATATGGATCGGGATCGAGCGACCGCTTCGTCACCTCCCCTGCCGGCGCGAGCCGTAGCGGCCCGCGAAGTGGTGCGGCATTCAGCTCCACGATGCGCCGTTCCTCACCCGGATCGTACGGTGCCACCTCTTCGAACGCGGCACGGAAGCCGGCGATCGCATGCAGCTCGGCATGCGGAGGGGGTACGAGCGCGAACCCGAACACCCGACCATCCGCATGCGCAAACCCCGCGAACGGCATGGGGACAATCGCGATGTGGGGAAGTCGGGTAGGCGTCCCGTCGGGGGTGTGTCCCGACACGATCTCCGGGATCGCATCCTCCTTGCCGGTGCCTCGGTAGCCGCTCATCAGTGTCCGCCTCAAGACGCGGCCAACCAGCGCCGCAGCGCGGATATCGGGCACCACGCCATCAACGACCTCCAGCACCAGCCAACCCGGTGCACGAGGCTCCGGCTCCGGCGCGGGAGTGCGCGGGATGGCGGCACCGGGCTGAATCATCGGCCGAGCCGGGTTCGCATCGTGGGCGCGCTGCAACTCCGCGAGACGCCCGGGATAGATCCGGCGCTGTGCGGGTGTGGCTGGGTGGTTCACCGTCGAGGATCCATCGCAACGGAACCGACAGCGCACCAAGCTCGCTGAGTGGCCGACATAGCCGACATCACGCGCCACCTCATCCAACGTCACCAGCAACTCGGGCTCCGGCTCAACAGTCCAGACCAAAGCCATGGTCGGATCTTCGAGGTAAGCGACCGGAAAACGTCGCTCCTTGCGTTGTCGATCGGAGGGGTACGTCGAGATGGCTTGCCTCCACATTCGTTCGTATCCGCCCTTTTCAGGAGGCCGCCGGCCGCGTGCCAGATAGTCTCGGTACCACTTTAGCTTGCTGAGCTCGCTAGTCGGGGTTTGGAAGTCGTTTGGCGGCACGAACACATCCGGGGCCGTGCGTGCCGTGTACTCCCCAGCATGGATCGTTGGCGGCGCTTGTGCTTCGAGCCACTCCAATGCCGATCGGTCGTCGTCTCGTTCGCCGCGCGCCGCCCAAGCGGAAACGAGCGCCGAAAAGACACGATCCGGCTGCGGAGGCCAGTCCGGCGCGCCACTCGCAGGTCCGCGTGCCGCTCGGCACACACCGGCAAGGAACTCGATCTCGAGGATCAGGCTCACTCGGCTTCGGCGTCCCCGCCGGCGGCATCCAACGCCAACTCACGGCTGCGCCGTACGATCTCGACCAACTTGGGCTGCGGCTTCAACTCAAGTGCTTCGAACTGAAAGCCGGCTTCCTCTGCAGAGGCAAACGCCTCGCGATATAGATTCCGTGCTCCTGCCCGATTCAACTCGAGTCGCTCCGTGGAACCATCGGCGCAGACGAGTTCCAGGGGAGCGCTTCCGTCACACACCAGGTCGCAACGTGACCTGAGCGCATATCCGACCACATCCTGCTCGGCAAGAGCGACCAAACCAAGAGCGGCGAGCAAGGCCCGGGCCGCCGGGTCACGATCGCCACCCCCGAAGCGCAGCCGCCTGAGCCCGGCCAGTGTCAGCACTGCTCGGTGTTCGGCATGGGCGCAGGTGACCCCCAACGGCTGGACAGATGGAGCGATGTTGCCGTGGTTGATCTCTGATGGCCGCACCTTCTTCGCACCCTTACCGGCTTCTCTCTGATCGGGGCTCCAACCAGATGGGCTCTTGAACACGTCAACCTTGCGGAGAACGCCAAGCGGGTCGATGCGACTCCCCGTACGGCGACCTCCGGTCTGCGGCTCCGTCCGTCCTGTGCGACGGTCCGCCAGCACCTCTTCGACCGGCGTGTCGATCCCCATGATCTCGGACACGAACGCACGTGGAAATTTGGCACCCAGTCCGCCACCTTCGCCCTGGCTATGCCATGCGCCGAAGAGCAACGCCGACGGGGAGATTTCCAGCAGGGCGGTGGCATCCGCGGGAGTTGCGGCTGCGAGGCGCCGGCCCTGCTCGCTTCGCATGAAGGGGACACCGTCCAGCAGACTGTCACGGAGTATTGCGTCATACACTCGATGGGGTGCATCCAGGGACGTGACTCTCTCCAGCGGCTCGAGTCCCACATCACGGAAGTCCACGGCAACGTAAGGCAGTGGAACCCCGTCTCCCTCCGTGGCAGCCGCCAACAGCGCCTCCTCAAGCCGGTTCGCTTGACTCTGGACGCTGTCGATGAGCACGCACCAGACTTCCCTGCCGTCCATCCGTCGGCGCTCGAACACATGGCGCGGTGGATCTTCCCGCCGGTCGCCAGGATATGTGGGCGGGAAGATCTTGTCGCCCTCGCCGCCAACTGGCTGTAGACGACGAAGCCGCCGGATGGCGGCGTGGTCCGAAATCGCTTCTCGCAGTCTTGATATCGAATTCACTGTCTTTCCTTCGTATGTAACGAGTCAGCAAGCTGGGCTCGCGTGTGTTCGCGACTATTTGAACGTCCGTTCAGCAGGGCTACTCCAGATCTTCGAGCGGAGTTCCTTGTCCTTCGCTGATGCTCTTGCGAGCGCTTTCCACCCGAGCGAGAAAACGCAGGCCGTGCTCCAGCCGATATTCCAACCAATCTTCCTCATCATGGAACCCAACAAGGACGCCCGCCGGCTCTCCGTTGCGGGTAATCACGACCTCTTCGGTCTCCGCGATTCGGAGGTAACGGGAAGCCCGGCCCTTACTCCGGGTGGAAGAGTGCCATCGTCCCGGCGGCGGACCCGCCGAGACGGGATTGGTTGGTGGCACATGACAAGGTTTCATCTTGCCTCGGAGGACCATCCATGTCAATGTCTATCGCATAGGGAATGTGCCATCTTGCGTACCGGTTTGCGCGTCTTCTCGGCGTTGCGGCTGCAGAACACGCTGGCTCGGCCGGGGAGTAGGCGCGTTTGTAGCGATGCACGGCCTGATCGAGCAACACCGCACCGGGATTCTCGCCATCGCCGAGCGTCACGGGATCAGGGACGTGCGTGTGTTCGGATCCATGGCGAGGGGCGACGCTGACGAAACCAGTGACCTCGATCTGCTGGTGTCGCTGCCTCCGCAGAGGACCGGCCTCAGCCTTGGCGCGCTGCTGATGGAGGTGCAGGACCTCTTGCAACGACGCGTGGAAGTGGTCACCGAGAAGAGCCTCCATCCGGCCCTTCGCGAGCGGATCCTGCAGGAGGCGCAGCCGCTGTGAAATCGGACATGCACTCTGACAGGGTACTGCTGGCGCACATTCTGGAGGGGTCTTCAGGGTAACTCCGGCCTGACTTCATTCCCTCAAGATTGCACACCCACGCGGCCGACATTGCATTGAAGGCAGCCTCACCACCGAGGCCGCGGGGGTATCGCGGTGAACAAGGACCACGAACAGAACGGCGAGAAACGGCACGGGCCGGCCCTCGACACGCCCCTAGTGCCGGCGCGCATGGTCAACGAGTACCAGTACTGCCCGCGCCTCGCGTACCTGGAGGGGGTCCAGGGCGAGTGGGCCGAGTCATCGGATACCGTTGAAGGCCGCCACGCCCATCGGCGCGTCAATCGGGAGGGCGGGAAGCTGCCGCCGCCGGGCGAGGTAGCGGGCGACGACAAGCTGCACGCCCGCTCGGTCACGCTGTCGTCCGACGCGCTGGGGCTGATCGCCGGGATGGACCTCATCGAGTCCGACGACGGCTCCGTGCTTCCCGTGGACTACAAGCGCGGCAAGCGACCGCACGTCCAGGGCGGCGCCTACGATCCGGAGCGGGTCCAGCTCTGCGCGCAGGGGCTGCTCCTGCGCGAGCACGGCTACCGGTGCGACGAGGGGGTGCTGTACTTCGTCGCCAGCCGGGAGCGCGTTCTGACCCCGTTCGACGATGAGCTGATCCGGACCACCGAGGCAGCGATCGCAGGTCTGCGGAGCCTCGCGGAGAACGGGATCATTCCTCCACCGCTCAAGGACAGCCCGAAGTGTCCGCGCTGCTCGCTGGTCGGTATCTGCCTGCCGGACGAGATCAACCATCTGTCCCGTTCCTCGCCCGAACCTCGCCCGATCGCCGTCCCGAACACGGAGGCACTGCCCCTCTACGTGCAGGCGCGCGGCGCCAAGGTCGCCAAGTCCGGGGAGACGCTGGTGGTGACCATCGATGACGAGAAGGTGGCCACTGCCCGCCTCCCTGAGACCTCGCAGGTGGTCCTCATGGGCAGCATCTACATCACCGCGCCATGCCTGCAGGAACTCATGTCGCGCGGCATTCCGGTCACGTGGTACAGCCACGGCGGCTGGTTCTACGGCCACACCGTCGGCAACGGACACAAGAACGTGGAGCTCCGTACCGCTCAGTACCGGGCGAGCTTCGACGAAGCCACCTGCCTGAGCTTCGCCAAGGACCTGGTGAGCGCCAAGATCCGAAACTGCCGCACGCTGCTCCGGCGCAATTGGAAGCGTCCAGACGACGACCGGGACGTGATGATCGAGCTCAAGGAGGACAGTCGCAGGGCCGACCGTGTGCAGTCGATGCCTGAGCTGCTCGGAGTCGAGGGCACGGCGGCCGCCCGCTACTTTGGAGCCTTCCCGGCTATGATCTGCCCGAACGACTCCGAGGCGGCGGCGTTCGACTTCAAGAAGCGAAACCGCCGCCCGCCCACAGATCCGGTCAACGCGTTGTTGTCCTTCGCCTACTCGCTGCTCGTCCGAGCCTGGACGGTGACGCTGACAGCGGTCGGGTTCGATGCCTTCCGCGGCCTGTACCACCAGCCACGCTACGGCCGCCCGGCACTGGCACTCGACCTGATGGAGCCCTTTCGACCCATCGTCGCCGACTCCGTCGTGCTGCAGGCGATCAACAACGGAGAGATCCGGCCGACCGACTTCAAGGCGGCCGCGGGGAGCGTCGCTCTCACCCCCGGCGGCCGGCGCAAGTTCATCGCCGCGTTCGAGCGCCGGATGGATCACGAGGTCGTGCACCCCTTGTTCGGCTACCGCGTGAGTTACCGCCGGCTCATGGAGATGCAGGCCCGCCTGCTTGGCCGCTTCCTGCTCGGCGAGATCCCCGCCTACCCGAACTTCATGACGCGCTGACCCTCATGCCGGAGCATCTCTACATCGTCGCCTACGACATCTCGGACCCCAAGCGCTGGCGCAAGGTGTTCAAGGTCATGAACGGCTACGGGGCATGGGTCCAGCTCTCGGTGTTCCAGTGCCGGATGAGCCGCCAACGGCGGGCCCAGCTCCTTGCGCGACTCGACGGTCTCATAGATCATGGCGAGGATCATGTGGTACTGATCGATCTCGGCGTTGCCGACAACGTTGAACCACGTGTCGTCAGCCTCGGAAAGCCGTTCCACGTGATTCGACGCGAGCCGATGATCATATGATTCGGTTCGCCGCTACGGAGCGAGCGCTCCAGTACCGCGCATACGCCGGGGAGGGCTCGCGAGTAGCGAGCTCTTTGACATACATGAACTTACGTGATACGATTCGGTCCGAATGATGCGCTTGCTTCCCAATCACCCCGGGCCGGACCTGACCTCTCGCATTGCAGCCGGCAACCGCCTGTACAGCCTGGGTTTGGCCGCGGTCCGATTCCGTCGGTAATCTCCGACGGCCTCATTGAAGCGAGAAGTTTGGCTATCCGCTCGTTACGGGCCAGTACCCGGGATTCCGTCGGTAATCTCCGACGGCCTCATTGAAGCGATCCTCTCGCGCTTCCTTCGCGCCAGGGATCTCCGCCTGATGCCGTCGGTAATCTCCGACGGCCTCATTGAAGCTGATGACCGCCAGACAGAAGCGCTTCGTCGAGGAGTAGATTCCGTCGGTAATCTCCGACGGCCTCATTGAAGCGCGTTCAACGGAGACGGCAGTGGCTGACGCGCAGGTACGGCGATTCCGTCGGTAATCTCCGACGGCCTCATTGAAGCTGCGGCGATACCACGCTCAGCATGTGGAGCGAACGCGGCCCGATTCCGTCGGTAATCTCCGACGGCCTCATTGAAGCCTGGAGACGGCTTGGCGGCTGAAGCGAGAGGGCAAGGGAGATTCCGTCGGTAATCTCCGACGGCCTCATTGAAGCGCGCGACAAGGCGTCGTTCTTGCAAGACTGCGGTCTGACGGAGATTGATTCCGTCGGTAATCTCCGACGGCCTCATTGAAGCGAGAGTCGAGCGGAAATACGACGTAGAGCGGGATGAAGATTCCGTCGGTAATCTCCGACGGCCTCATTGAAGCTTCACGGGCGACGCCTTCGCGGACGACTCGGAGGAGATTCCGTCGGTAATCTCCGACGGCCTCATTGAAGCATGACCGAACGCATCTCGCCGTTGTCGATGGCGAAGATTCCGTCGGTAATCTCCGACGGCCTCATTGAAGCCAGGTTGTTGGTCAGGAAGCCCAGCGCCTGCGCGTTGACCTCGGGATTCCGTCGGTAATCTCCGACGGCCTCATTGAAGCGCCATCAGTTGGTGACCCGGATCACCTTGGTGGGATCGGATTCCGTCGGTAATCTCCGACGGCCTCATTGAAGCGTCAAGGAGTACCTAGTCGACCTGAACGCCACCGACGCCTACCGACGTGCGGGATTCCGTCGGTAATCTCCGACGGCCTCATTGAAGCATCCATGCGGCGGCGGTCGGACGGCGCCGATGACCTGGATGGGTGGGATTCCGTCGGTAATCTCCGACGGCCTCATTGAAGCCCCGCCGCATCGGCGATGGCGGTCGTCGAGTCGCCCCCTGATTCCGTCGGTAATCTCCGACGGCCTCATGGAAGCCCGGCCGACATGAAGTCATCGAAGCCAGCTCCGGCCGTGATTCGGCCGGTAATCTCCGACGGCCTCATTGAAGCAGTGGGGTCTTAACATCCATACCGGCCGCAACAAGATTCCGTCGGTAATCTCCGACGGCCTCATTGAAGCCTCCAGGTCCGTGAAGACGCCGGTGGCGTCCCTGCCGCTGATTCCGTCGGTAATCTCCGACGGCCTCATTGAAGCAACGGCATCCTGCA
>JAPOQV010000381.1 GCA_026710565.1 Spirochaetaceae bacterium
CGCCGGGCGACCAAGCGTTGCAGCGCTACTTTGATGAGAGCGCCCCCGCCCGCATCCGGCTCGGCCGACTCAAGGCGTCGACGGTCCGGGAGTATCGGAAGCATGCGCGGCGCTACGTTGGGCCGGGGCTCGGGCGGCGCAAGGTGGCGGACGTCACTCCGCGAGACGTTGAACGGCTGGTTGACCCGTTGACGCGGATCCAGCGCAATCGCGTGCTCGCGTTCGTCTCGCACCTGTTCAACCTGTGCGAGGGGTGGGAGTGGAGAACGCAGCATACGAACCCAGCCCGCGGAATCGAGCGCGCGCCGGAAGCGCCCCGTGCTCGGGTGCTCGACTTCAGCGAGTTGGCGGCGCTGTCGGCGGCTCTCGGCACACTCGACGAGCGGTTTCCGGCGAGCGTGGCGGCGATCCGTGTCACGGCGTTCACCGGGCTGCGAATCTCGGAAGTGTGCTCGATCCGATGGGAGCACGTTGATTTCAAGAAGGGGAGCGTGACGCTCCCGGACACCAAGACGGGCCCAAGGGTTCACCATGTCCCGGATGCGGGGCTTGACGTAATCCGGGGAATTCTCCGCATCAACGACGAGTGGGTGTTCTCGACGGGGCGTTCGCACGTGACGTATCGCTACGTCCGCACCGTGTTCGCGGAAGCGGCGAAGCAGGCCGGACTCGCGGACGTGCGGCTGCATGACCTGCGGCGCACGGTCGTGACCGCAGCCGCGGCGCGCGGCGTGGGCGTGTATGTAATCCGTGACCTGCTCGGTCACAAGACGACGGCGATGGCCGACCGCTACGTGCAGGCCGTCGGCGCTCCGGTCGCGGACGTGGGCAACGCGGTCGGCGCGCAGATCGCCGCGGCGATGGCCGGACAGGATGACGCGGATGGAGCCGAGGGGGCGGCTCGGTCCCGGCGCCGTGCGGGCCCGGGTTAGGACGTGCCCGTCCCGGATATCCCGACATCCATTCGATCTCCCGCCCCGGCAGGATGTCGTAGTCGAGGCGGAAGCCGAGAGATCCATCATGGGGGGGAGGATAGCCCAACCCACCTCCTCGACCGAACGGGCAACGCCGCCTTTCGCGAGCGCCGCGGCCGGTCTCCCCCGTCCAGCCACTGGTGCCCGATTGCGACAGCTGGCTGGTGCCCGATTGCGACAGACTGGGAGCCGGTCGAGGGGGCGCAGGTCTGCGCGATGGGAGCGGGGGAGCTGTCGACGAGAAACCTGACGATCACCCGGCCTCCCGGACGGCCGATCCTCGCGGAGGTCTTCGCCCCGGGCGCGTCGACGCCCTCGAATCGACGATGCGCAGACCGCACGCTGATCGCCGATCGGTCCGCTGTGTCAATGGCAATCGAAAACTGCACACTTCTGGCAACTGAAAACTGCACACTTCAGGGAGGCGACACCGAAAACTGACCCCCGAAGAAACGGCGTATGTAGATCGACGACCGGCTGCAACCCCGAGACAGCGGTTCCGGTCCGGCATGCCCCGCGGCACCGTGGGCCCTTGACCTGTGGCGGAGCCTGCCCACGCCGCGCGCGGGCCAACGAGTTCGCGGCGTGACACTGACCAGGGTGCTGAAACAGCACCGCATCCGCCGGATCGACGCAGCGACGCTGCGCGCTCGGCTGCGCGCGCCGGCCGTGAAGTTGACAGCCGGCACGGTCGAGGCCGCCACCGCACATGTGCGGCTGCTCGTTGAACGCCTCGCCTTGGTCAACCGCCAGCTTCAAGATGCTGAGCGCCAGCTCGTCCGCTTGGTGCATCAGCTCGCCGAGGCTGCTCCCGCGGACGACCCGGACGCTCCCGCGACGGACGACCCGGAGTCGCCGACAGCGCTGCCCGACGCGGCGATCTTGCTTTCGCTGCCCGGCGTCGGGACCCGCGTGCTGGCCACGCTGCTCACCGAGGGCAGCGACGCGGTTCGGCGCCGAGACTACGGCGCCCTTCGCTGCCTGTGCGGGGTGGCGCCGGTGACCCGGCGTTCGGGGAAGAGTCTGGTCGTCGTACAACGGCGAGCGGCGCACCACCGACTGCGCGACGCCGTCTTCCACTGGTCTCGCGTCGCCGTCCAACGCGATCCGGTCAGCCACGACAAGTACGCGGCGCTGCGCGCCCGCGGCCACAGTCACGGCCGCGCCCTACGCTCGGTGGCCGACCGGCTGCTCCACGTCGCCTGCACGATGCTCCGTGACGGCGCGTGTTTCGACCCGCACCGAGTGGGGACGATGGCTACCTGAGCCGGTGTCAAGCGACACTCAAAATTGACCTCGAAGAAACGGCGTATGTAGATCGACTTCCAGCGGTTCACCGCGTCCCGTGAGCGTCGTGGAC
>JAPOQV010000382.1 GCA_026710565.1 Spirochaetaceae bacterium
CGGCTCGGTGGGCGATGCGTACGACAATGCGCTCTGCGAGAGCTTCTTCGCGACTCTGGAATGCGAGTTGCTGGATCGGCGCAGCTTTCGCAACCACGCCGAGGCGCGCCTGGCGATCTTCGCGTTCCTCGAAGGCTTCTACAATCGGCGCCGGCGCCATTCAGCCCTGGGCTACCGGTCGCCGGCCGACTACGAGGCCGCTCACCGCGGGGCGGCAGCGGCCTGAGCGCTGCCGCGGCGGGGTATCCGGACACCCCCCCGCCGCAGAAAACGCCGTGACGGCGATCCTCGTGCGTCGATTTTCCGCACCGCGTACGGTTCGGGCGCGTTGACGCCGGATTCCCCCCGCTGCGGGCGCTCCTTGGGCTACGGCCAAGCCGATCCGCCCGTCGGCACGCTCCCGAGCCGATCGTCGGGCTCGACTTATCCACAAATCCACAGGCAGCCGCGCCCCCTCCCCCGCACCCCCACCCCTTTACCGCCGCCTATAAGAGAGTCCTTGACCCGCCCGTCTCCCCCGCGTAGAACACTCCTCAGCGAGGACAGAATCCTCAGCGATTAACTGTCTACCAAACCGGGGCAGGCCCAGGGAGCAGCCCTGATAACGTAGCGGAGCGGCAGCATCGCCGGATGCCGTTGTCGCGCTAGCAAGACGGGAAGGTGTAACACGTGTGAACCAGTGGTTGAGGCCCCTTCAGTCGTCGACCGACTCAAACCTGGCGAATATGGGTCGGTGCGGTGCTGGATGACGCGCATCCGATGAGTCATCCGCTTCCCATGTCCGCAAGCCGATGGACATGTGGAGGTCTCCGGGAAAACGGCAATGTACCGGAGACGATGCCGCAGGGGTGTAGCTGGACACCGCCCCCGTCAAACGGTGCTTGGTGAACGTGGGAACCGCGAGGGTGCGGTCCTGACGTCGAATGACGCGGGACAGGCTCATGGCCAGCTGTGCACATCCTCGCGGGACGGAGTTCCCGTAGTAGTCCGAGGTCGGGAAAGCCGGCTACATGGCGAAGGGGAACAGCGAATTGCAGTGGACGTTAGGAATGAGGAGATGACGCTGAATAGCGACAAGCCGATACAGAGCCTCGACGAGGCAAAGAAACGGGTACTCTGCCTCCAGCGCAAACTGCACCGATGGAGTCAGTCGGACGCGGACAAGCGTTTCGACGACCTCTTCAATCTAGTGTGTGACCGAACCACGCTCGCAATCGCTTGGGAGCGGGTCAGCCGTAATCGCGGATCACGGACGGCAGGCGTCGATGGCGTCTCCCGATGGCACATCGTGAACCGGCAGGGGGCGGGCAAATGGCTGGAAGACCTTCGGGTCGACCTCAAAGCGCGCACCTATCGTCCGCAGCGTGTACGCGAGCAGGCGATTCCCAAGGCCGGGGGCAAGATGCGCTACCTCGGGATCCCGACCGTGCGAGACCGCGTCGTACAGATGGCGCTCAAACTGATTCTCGAGCCGATCTTCGAGACGGACTTCTGCCCGACGAGCTACGGATATCGACCGGCTCGACGGGCGCAAGACGCGATTACCGAAATCACGCGATACATCAACCCACCGTCCTCGTACAACTACGTCGTCGAGGGCGACATCGAAGGATGCTTTGACAACATCGATCATGGAGTACTGATGCAGCAGGTCCGCAATCGCATCGGCGACTGCAAGGTGCTTCAACTGGTCAAGGCGTTCCTGCGAGCCGGGGTGATGAAGGAGAGCGGCCAACTGGCCGCGACCCTGACCGGGACGCCCCAGGGGGGCATCATTTCACCGCTGTTGGCCAACATATACCTGACGGTATTGGATGACCGCTTTGAGCGGGAATGGCAACACCAGACCCGCTACCGCGGATGCACGACCTACTATCGCCGACGGGGTTACCCGACGTACCGGCTCGTCCGTTACGCCGACGACTTCGTCATCCTCGTCAGAGGAACGCGTGCGCAGGCCGAGCGACTCCGCGACCAAGCGGCCCATCTACTGCGGGCCGAGCTCAGGATGGAGCTTTCGCTGGAGAAGTCACACATCACACATGTTGATGACGGCTTCGATTTTCTCGGTCATCACATCCGGCGCGTCCCATGGCGGGGCCGCCAGGTGGCGTGGACCTACCCGAGCAAGAAGAGCCTGGAAGCGCTCACACGCAAAGTGCGAGGATGGACGACACGCTCGACAACGTACCTGACCCTGGAGCAGTTGCTCCGACACCTCAACCCCATGGTCAGAGGTTGGACGAACTACTTCCGATACGACGCAGCGAAGCGGACCTTCGCCTACGTCGATCACTTCGTCTGGTGGCGCGTCATGCGCTGGCTGCGCAAGAAGCACCCCAAACGGAACTGGAGGTATCTCCGGAAACGGTACTGCGGCGGGAAATGGGACATACGGATGGGACGGATCACTCTGTTCCGACCTCACTTGGTGAAGGTGGAACGCTACCGCAGCCGCGGTCAGCGGATCCTGCTTCCCTGGATGAACCCGGACGACCTCGGACCCGTGGGCGCCTTTGCTCGCGGGCCTGCGGACGAGACGACCTATCTGGAGACCCTGCAACTGCGCTTGGCGTTCGATTGAAACCTGCGGTTTTCGCGGAGAGCCGGATGCGTGGTAACGCGCACGTCCGGTTCGGAGGGCGGCCGGAGGAAACGGAGTCGGGGGAACCCGACCACCGCGCCTCCGGCCGACCCTACTCCTGCCAGTGAGCCGGGAGGGGGCGGTGCTGTTCTTCCAGCTCATCAGCGCCCGCCACGAGCAGGCATCGACGGTGCTGACCTCGAACAAGAGCTTCGACGAGTGGGTCCAGGTGCTCGGCGACGAGGTGATGGCCGCGAAGGCGGCGGCGAACACGGCTCCGGGGGCGAGACCCGCGGCACCTAGCCTAGCCTACTGCTCCAGTCCTCATCACTGCAGGCCTCTCGGCTTCCACCGGGTGGCCTGCAGTGCGTGAGAAGGCGCTTCAGCGTAGACGGCCTGTTCTCACGGCAGCGCCGCGCTGACGGGACGCGGAAGCGGAAGCGGTGGCAGGAGAAAGCGAGGCCGTAGGCGGCGGGTTGACTTGGTGCGGCGCTACATCCGGTCAACGCCTGTGGAGGACGTCCCCGGTGCGCCACTCCCACCGGGCGTATCGCGAGGATGCCACACTCCTCCCGGCCCGCGTCTCGGCGCCACCGCCGGGCCGTCACTCCATCTACCAACGCACGGCGGACTGCACGGAGAGCGTGTGCTCGGGCTTGCTATCGGTGGGCTCACGGCGGGTGGCCGTCAACTTGAGGCTCAGGTCGGTGGCCGCCGGGGCATCCAGGCGGCCGCGACCTGATCCGGCAGGCTGACGACCACGCCGCGAAGCGCCGCGGAGTTGGTAAACTCCAGACGCCCAGGGCCGACGTCACGGCAGCCCGCCACGGGACCCTCATGAAGGTGCGCGGTCGAGTGACCCAACGGGTCTGCCGGGATTCACGTAATCCGCCCATCGTTGCATCAACTCGCGCCGCCGCTCGAATAGGTCTGATCGTTGATAGCTACCCTCGATCCCAGGTACGACGTGCGAAAGCGCAGCCTCGGCCAACTCCCTCGATTCGTCGTTCTCCGCGCACCAGGAGCGGAATGACGTACGGAACCCGTGCGTTGTGGCGTCGATGCCCGATCCATTCAACAGCTGGCTTGTTGTCATGCTCCACAGCGCCTTGCCGGTCGGCGACGGAAACAGGAGGCCCGAGCCATCCGATATCTTCTGCGCTCCGGTCAGCAGATCAAGCGCCCGCGTTGACAGCGGTACCCGATGCTCACGACCGGACTTCATTCTCTCGGCAGGTATGGTCCAGACCCCGACCTGCAGATCCACCTCACTCCATGTGGCAAGCCGAGCCTCTCCGGATCGCGTCGCCGTCAAGACCGTGTACTCCAGCAGCAGCTTTGTAGCTGTCCCCGCCGCGGACGCCCGAACCTTGACCAGCGCGCCGGCCACGTCTCGATGATGAAGCGCTCGCCGGTGCCGCTTCACAGCGGTGCCGTTCTTCGGCAGCACCTCCGATATCGCGTCACCGGCCGGATTGTCGATCCGATGGCCGGCGCCGATCGACCACCGCATGACCGCGCCGATCCGATGCCGCAGCCGCCGTGCCGTCTCGTGCTTCCCATCACTCCAAATCGGCATAAGTACGGAGAGCACATCCGCGCTGGTAACGGCGCTGATCGGTTTCCCCCCGATCGCAGGAGACACCAGCCGCCGGAACGATGAACGCCAGACATCGGCGGTGAGTGGATTGCGCCAAGTGCCGGCGCGCATCTTGATCACGATCTCGGCTGCCCTGTCGAAGGTTGGGGTCGTGGATCGCTCTCGCGGGTCGCGGCCCTGGAAGACGGCCCGTGCGTTCTCAAGCGCAGCTTCCCGCGCTTCGGCCAGAGTGACGATCGGGAACGGGCCGAGCCCGATGTTGCAGGGCTTGCCGTTGATGCGGAGCCTTTGGCTCCAGGACTTCGCGAAGCCGCCGTGCGCGCGCGGCTTCACGAGCAGGCTCAAGCCGTGCCCGCCGTGGCCGTCGCCGTAGCGCCCAGGTCGGTTGACGGTGCGGACGAAGGATGGGCTCAGTCTCTTCGGTCGAGCAGGTTTCATGGACGGCGTGTCGAGTTGCAAGGTCTGTGAGCGGTTATCACTGACGTAAGCACCATATCGGTGATATTGGGCAGGATGCAGTGAAACGTCAAGAGACAGATCATGTGGCATATCTGTCTGTCATAGTGTTACTTAACGGAACCGAGCGGAACAGCGAGAAACCATGATCCTTTAGCCTGTTCGACTACACGGTGCGCGAGCTCGGATACAGCGAAGCTGCCGCCGGGCGGCGCATTGGCGCCGTGCGGCTCTGCGCCGACCAGCCGGGCGCGCGCGAGCGGCTGCGCGACGGTTCGCTGACGCTGAGTGCCGCCGCCGAGTTGCAGTGGGCGTTCGACCGGCAGCGGCGGCACGGGGCGATCTACGGCACCGCGTCGAGCGCGACCGCGGGCTCGGCGACGGAGAGCGCTCCGGCGACGGAGGAGCCGCCGCTGGTGCTCGATGCGGCAGGAAGGCAGAAGCTCGTCGAGGAGTCAGCCGGCAGGAGCACAAGGGAGGTCCGCCGGATGCTGGCCGACCTGGATCCGGAGCTGGCGGTGCCGGCCGACCGGATGCGCCCGCTCGGCGATGGCCGCTACGAGCTGAAGGCGGCCATCGACGCCGACTGCCAGCAGGGGCTGGAGCAGCTCCGCGGGCTGCTCTCGCACGTGGACCCGCGCATGACGATCGGGCAGCTCGTCGGCCGCATCGTGCAGGAGGCGCTCGACCGCCACGACCCGAGCCGGCCGCCGCGCCGGGCGCGCACCGGCAACCGGCCGGCGGCCGGTGACTCCAAGCCCGCTGCGGCGACGAAGGACCACGCCGTACCGGAACGCGGTCACGCGGTGACGACGCTGGACGCGGTGATGCCGGCCGGCGCCGTTACTCCGGCGCCGGAGGGGGCGCCGCAACCAACACCGAGCTCCAATCCTGCGCCGAACCGGCAGCCAGCGACCGAGCGCCGCGCCGCTGCCGGACGGAAGCCGGCCGGCGCCGCCACTGCGACGGCGAAGCCGCGCGCTTCGGGCCGCGCCATTCCGGCGGCGGTACGCCGGCAGGTCTGGCAGCGGGACGGGGGCCGCTGCAGTTACGTCGATCGAGAGACCGGACGCCGCTGTAACTCGCGACACCTGATCGAGATGGACCACATCCTGCCGTATGCGCTGGGCGGCAGCGCCGATCAAGGGAATGTCCGACTTCTTTGTGGAGTCCACCACCGCCATCGGCACGCGCCGGAACCTCGGGGCGCTACGGATCCTCGACGATCAGGCGGCCTCGATGCTCGGAGACCTCCACCGGGGTGCCGCGCAGCACCGTGAGGTCGCCGTCGATACGGAGGAACCGCTGCGCTCCACTGTCGGTTCGGGCGATCACGGCTCCGCGTGAGTCGACCACGTCGATGGCGCCGCTGGTGGAGGCGAGGCGCTTGTCGCCGTGCGACCGCGCCACCCGCACCGAGCCCGACCCCCCGGCCACCTGCAATGGCCCGACGCAGTCCCCGACGAACACGTCCCCCTCGTCGGTGAACACCTCGAGCCGATCGGACCGGAGCCCTTGCACGACGACCGCGCCGCTTCCGGTGCGCACCGTCAGCTCGACGCCGGCCGGCACCGACAAGGTGAGCTTCGGCCCCCACTCCACCGAGGCGCGGCTGATCGGCAGGTCGTTGCCGCCAATGCGCACCGTCACCGCCGCGCCGTCGCGCTCGACGGCCAGCTCCGGCCGGTTGCGGCGCGACATGCGCGCCGACACCGACAGCTCCACCTCCACGTCCTGCCGGTCGGCGGCGAATACGCGCACCTCCTCGAAGTCGGTGTGGACCGTCAGGTCCGCGACGTCCGCGATCGTGGAGCGCTGCGTGGCGGCCGGGCCCTCCAGCACGCCCACGGCGACGGCCGTCTCGGCGCAGGCGGCCAGCGCGGCGACG
Organism: Spirochaetaceae bacterium; assembly: GCA_026710565.1. The sequence goes on from JAPOQV010000382.1 coordinate 6,529, forward strand.
GCGAGCGCCGCGGCCCGTGCCGACGTCGAATCGCGCTTCACGGCTCAATTGCCCCCGGCGCCGTGGAGCCGCTAGAGTAAGCGCTCAGGCCACGCTCGTGAGCACCCCCCCGTCCCACCCGCGCATACCTTACGGCGAGGCCGACTTCCGGCGCATCCGCCGCAACCGCTAGCTGCACGTCGACAAGACCCGCCTCCTGCACCGGCTGGCGGGGGAGCAGCACCCACTTCCGCACACCC
>JAPOQV010000383.1 GCA_026710565.1 Spirochaetaceae bacterium
CCACCAGGCGCACCGGTACCGGCTCGCCCCCCACGGTCAGGCGCAGCGACTCGCGCGGCGCCCAGCGGGGTACCCGGATCCGCACGTTGGCCGCCACCCGCGGCCGTACCGTCACGCACGCCACGTCCCCCTCCCCCGGGGCGGAGCGCACCGAGCGCACCTGCACGCGCTCGTCTTCCCAGTCGAAGTGCAGCCGCACCGTGACGTCCGCGCGGGTGTGCTCGACGACGTGGCCATGCACGTCGGTGAGGCAGTGCAGGGCGGCCGCGGTCACGTCCGTGGTGTGCTTCTTGCCGGCGTGCGGCTCGCGCTGCATGCCGCCGATGGCGCCGATGATGCGTTCGTCGAGGCGCGCGAACTCGTCTGCTCCCTGCCCTGCCCGCTCCTCGTCGGCGGCCCGGATCGGCGGGCTCTCGATGATCTGCGCCGGTACCAGCCGCGCCCGCACCAACCGCTCCACGTCGTCCAGCAGCTCGGTGGCACCGCTGTCGCGCGCGATCCAGAGGGCGAGCTGGGTGGCGTCCGAGGTCGACCCGACCTCGCCGCGACCGGGATCGTCCTTCCACAGGTCGTGACAGGCGAACCCGGACTCCAGCACGGCCTGAGGCACGGTCACGCGGTACGTGTCGGCCACCCGCTGGAGATTATCGCGCTGGCCGGTAAGCATGCCCCACAACCACAACCCACGCAGCGTGCCGAGGTAGGAGTGCGTGTGCGTCGCCGTCGAAGACGCGGGGAACCGACCGTCGGCGCTCACGGTATGCGCGAGGTGGAAGCAGGCGTACCGATCGGCAAGCTCGTAGGCGAGCGGCTCGCCGGTCGCCTCGTAGAACCAGACCAGCGCCTCGATCAGCCGGCCGTGGTTGCTCACGTCCGGCTCCACGGTCACGCCCGGCTGGGCAAGGCGCCGGTGGTAGTCGAGCGCCGCCACGTCCCAGGTAGCATCCTCGCGCGTGATGCGAGCCAGGGTCTCCAGCATCAGGCGAGCCTGCCCGTGCGCCCACCTGCTGCCGCGAAACCGCACCAGTGCGTTCAGCGCCAGCAGGCTCTCGCGCAGCGAGTGGAAGTCGAGCGCCGGCTGCAGCCACGGATGGTCGAACGCCGGCAGGCACAGGTGGTCGGGGTTGTCGAACGACTCCCGGAGGTTGCCCAGCATGGCCGCCTCCAGGTGCGCGGGGATCTCGAACCCGGTCGCCGCTTCCAGCCGCAGCATGGCGTCCCACCAGCGACCCAGGTTGTGGATGTTCCCGAAGAAGACCATCTCCCCGCGGTAATCGACGTCCATGCGCATCGCCCAGTACGGCTGGAAGTTCATCGCCGGACTCAGGCAGTGGAGCAGGTTGCGCCCGGCAAGCTCCATGGTGCGGGTGAGGTCCATGTGCCGTGAGGGTTCACGGCGTACGGAGCATCGTCAAATGACCAAACTCGGCGCGACAGCGCGTTGACATCGGACCGGATTTCGGGACAGTCACGCACGGCCCCATCGATGACACAGCGAGACGAGATCTCAGGAGTGCGAGCAGTGGCCCGTGGGGCGCTCGAAGCCGGGGTCGAGTTCGCCGCCGGTTATCCGGGTGGGCCGATCACCGGCATCATGGCGGGGCTCTTCGCGGAGGCTTCGCCGGGTCTGCACGTCGAGTGGTGTCCCAACGAGAAGGACGCCGTCGCCGGCGCGTTCGGCGCGGCACTGGTCGGCCGGCGTGCGCTGGCGGTGGTCAAGCACGTCGGCCTGAGCGTGGCCAGCGACGCGGTGACCGCGGCGGCCTTCACCGGTATCCGCGGGGCGCTTGTGGTCGCCACCGGCGCGGATCCGGGCGGGCGCGTCTCGCAGAACGAGATGGACGAGCGCTCCTACGCCGACCTGTTCATGCTGCCGATGCTGGAGCCGAGCTCGCCGGCCGACGCGGTGAAGATCACCCGCTACGCGTTCGAGCTGTCCGAGCGCACGGGCGCCCCTGTGCTCCTGCGCGTCTCAAGCGCATTCCTGCAGATTTCCGAGGCGATCCCTTCCCCACCGAGCCCATCCGCGGACGACGGGAAGCGGTCGTTCCGCTACGAGCCGACCGCGGAGCGGACCGCCCTGGGCCGCTTCATCCTGGACAGCAACCGCAACCGGCAGCGCCGGTTCGCGCACGCGGCGGCCGAGTTGGAGGCCGCTGAGCTTGACACGGTCGAGGGCGATGCGACCGCCGATCTCGGCATCGTCACCTGCGGCCCGACTCTTTCCGCCGTGCACGCGGCGGTCCGATCCACCGGACGAGCCGCGCGCATTCTCTGCCTGCGGGCGATCCATCCGCTGCCGAAGCGCGCCATCGCCTCCTTCGCGGCCGGTGTCCAGCGCGTGCTGGTGGTCGAGGAGATCGCGCCCTACCTGGAAGAGCGTCTGGCCCGCTTCGGCATTGCCGCGCGCGGCAAGCTGACGGGAGATCTACCGGCTCAGGGCGCGCTGGACGAACGGGACATCGTGATCGCCCTGCGCCGCATGGCCGGTGAGGACGCACCGATTCGCACCTTCGACGAGCGCCGGGACGAGCACCTAACCCCGAAGCTGCGGTCGCGCTGGGTGGACGGCTGCCCGATCGCCGCCGGGCATCGCGGGCTGCGCGCGGCGCTGGACCGCATGCAGGACCCGCTCTGTATCGGCGGCGTGGGCGTGGTCTCCTGGGGCTGCGCGCCGCCGTTCGAGACCCTCTTCTCCTCATGCTGCCTGGGCATCTCGCCGTCGGTGGTGAGCGGCATGTACCACGCCGGCACCGACCACCGGGAGCTGTTGGCCGTGATAAGCGACTCCTCGTTCTGCCACTCGGGCGTGCAGTCGCTGATGAACGCCGTGCACAACCGGGCGCGGCTCACCTTCGTGATCTTCGATAACCGCAGGACGGCCGAGGCCGAGGAAGGCGGACAGCCCAACGAGGAGCGGGTCAGCGTCGTGCTGCTGAGCGCCGGCTGTCCCGTCTCCTGCTGTACCGACCCGCCACCGTAGCGCTCGATACGGTATAGTCGCTCCATGGCCGG
>JAPOQV010000384.1 GCA_026710565.1 Spirochaetaceae bacterium
CGGCATTGACCGCCGCGGGCACCCCCAGCTTCCGGTAGATGTCCTCGGCATTCATGCGTCGTCCTCCCTCTCCTAGTACCCCATCAAACTGTAGTTTGGGGGTGCGTACTACGCGACTCGGCCTTGTGCGCGCTGTTCCAGCGCGCTTGAAGCCCGTGTAACCACCTACGACACCCGTCGACATCAGTTTGATGGGGTACTACCCCACCACCGCGAGCGCGGCGAGCAATCCCTTCAGGTACCCGATCGAGAAGGCCAGCCCCTGGTACGCGCGATTCTGGTCGGTCCTGGCATCCGGATCGCCTTCCAGCCGGAAGATGTGGTCGGGGCTCAGGCAGCCGTCGAAGCCCACCCGGTGCAACTCCAGCAGGATCTTGAACATGTTCATGTCCCCGTCATCCAGCAGCACCTCCTCGTAGGCGCTGGAGGTCATCAGGCTGCCGCGGATGTTGCGGAAGTGGATCATGAAGAGGCGGCCCTGCCGCCCGTAGTTGTGGATCTCCTCCAGCACCAGCGGCAGCCCGCCGGCCTCCGCGCGCGTGCCGCAGCAGTACAGGTAGCCGACGTTGCGGCTGGGAAAGGCGTCGATCACCCGGTGGAATCCCAGCGTTCCGAACGGGGTGTCCGCCAGGGGCAGGTCGGCAGGGTGCACGCCGATGCGCATCTCGTACTCTTCGGCGATCGGCACCAGCCGCTCGAAGACGCGGCAGAACTGCCCCCACCAGGCGTCCAGCTCGGAGCGGTCGGGCGGCTCGTCGTGGCCGAAGTGCGGCCAGTAGGCGATGCGCGCCTGGCGCAACTCCGCTTCCGGCCGCTCGGGCGGGCGCCTGCCGGTCAGCCACACGCTCTTGCCCGAGCCGCGGTAGCCGCCGCGGTGCACGGACTCGTAGAACGTGACCAGGTGGTTGAAGTTGCTGCCTTCGAAGCGCTGAAAGGTGAGCCGGTAGCCGGCGTCACCGAAGGCGCGCAGGGTGCGCTCGACCGAGTCCAGCTCCTTCTCGGAGCCCTCCTCGCCGCGCATGAAGTCGGCGCTCATGTCCGGCAGGGAGATGCGGTTGACGTCCAGGCCGAACGACCGGATGCGCTTCTTGACGGCGGTCAACCGGTCGAGGGGCGGGCAGCCCAGGTCGATGCAGTCGACACCGAGCTGAATGGCGCGCCGCAGGGAGCTGTCCGAGAGGTCCCCGCCGCCGCTCGAGATCCTCATCATGGCGCGCCACAGCGTACAACATCAGGACGGGGCGCGTTGCAGCGTCAGACGTGTCTTCCGTGCCGCTTTCCTCGCGCTCGGCGCGGCGGTCCTGCAGGCCCGGCCACGGGTCGGTACCATGGGCGTTCGCGAGCTGACGGAGGTTGGCGTGGAAACGGACGGGATCCGGCTGGAGCGACGGCAGCGACCGCTGCTGTTCTATGACGCGGGCGAGATCGCGACGATCCGGGAGTTGAGTCAGCAGGAGGGGACCTTCCAGCACCGTCGCTACCGGGCGATCGTGCGGGACACGGACGAGTGGCTGCGCCGGCCGCTTGCCATCCCCGACAAGAACGCCGAGGGCAAGTGGCTAGGGCTGTACATCTGCCCGGCCGACAGCACGGGGCTGATCTACGACCCCCACGAGGCGCACCGGCACACCTGCCCGAAGTGCGGGGAGGTCTACACCGGAGGCGTCTACGACCAGACCTGGCGGGCCTATCAGCACGCGAAGATCGCCGGCGCGGTCGAAGACCTGGCGCTCCGGTACGCGGTCGGCGGTGAGGTGCGGTACGCGGAAGCCGCCGCGGCGATCCTATGCGAGTACGCCGACCGCTACGACGCCTACCCGATCGAGCAGTTCTCGAAGGTCGGCTCGCAGACGCTGGAGGACGGCTTCTTCGCCTTGCACGTGGCGTCCGCCTACGATCTCATCCTCGACTCCGGGACGCTCGGCGGAGAACGCCGGCGCCACGTGGAGGAGGACCTGCTGCTGCCGACGGCGCGGCTGATCGCCTCGGTGGACGCCGACATCCACGAACCGCTGCCGTCGAACTGGCAGGCGCTGTGCACGGCCGCCATCGGCGTGCTCGGCTTCGCGCTGCGCGACGAGGAGATCGTGGACTTCGCGATCAACGGCCCGCTGGGGTTCAACGCCCTCATGGAGCGCTCCGTGCGCTCGGACGGACTGTTCTGGGAAGGGTCGATCGGCTACGCGATCGGCACGATCGGCGACGTGCTGTGCCTGACGGAGGCGGCGTGGCACTCCGGGATCGACCTGTACCGCCACCCGCGGGTACGCGGGCTGTTCGCGGCGCCGGTGCGGCTCGGCTTCCCCGACGGCACCTACCCGGCGGTCGGCGACGAACAATTCCGCCGGGGCCCCACGGGGGGGGTTGGGGGGCGCGGGCGGGGGGGCGCTGGCGGCCAGCCCGGCCCGCGCCGGGGCGCGCCGGCGCGGC
>JAPOQV010000385.1 GCA_026710565.1 Spirochaetaceae bacterium
GCGGCCAGAGCCCCGGCGGCGGGCGGCAGGCCCCAGCGCCGGAGGTCGTCGCTCTCGCTGCGGCCCGTGACCCGCAGGCCGTAGCCGTCGGCGCTGGAGTACATCACCAGCCGCCCGCCGGTGCGCTCCAGGCCGAAGGGGACGGCGACCTCGGCGTCGCCCACCCAGACCGGGTTGTCGGGATGCTCCTGCCAGCGGATGCCGTCCGCGGAGAAGCCGACGCAGTGGCCGAGCAGCCAGCCGCCCTCCTGCGCGGCGTCGCGCTGCCCGCCCCACCACACCGCCTTGTAGCGGCGTCGCGGATCGGGGTCGGCGGGATCGATGATCGGCGCCGGGTCGTGCATCATGCAGGTCGCCGCCAGCACGATGTTGTTGTCGGTGCTCCCTTCGAACTCGACGACGCCGAGCGACGGCTTGTGCCAGTCGATGCCGTCCGCGGAGGTGGCGTAGCACATGTTGGAGCCGTCGTCGGGGCCGTAGCAGGCGCCGCCCTGGTACCACGCGCGGAAGCGGCCGGCGGATTCTTCGTAGACGACCATCGCAGAGTCGATGAACGCGGCGTCCTTCTCCCATGGCCGATCGGCGCGAATGACCGGATTCCGCTCGCACTTCCGCGCCTGATGGAAGCGCCGGGTGAGGCCGGACGTCTCCGCGACGAAGCGGTCGTCGATGAACAGGTGCTTTGCCACGGCAACTCCTCCCTCGCGCCTGTCCGTCATGCGGTGCCGGCATCGCCGGAGACCGCTCGACCGGGACCGATTCGAGGCGTACGGTTGCCCGCAGCATGCCATGCGCGCAGGGAGACGGGCCGGCTTCGCTCGACCTGGTGGAGCGCGCCGAGCTCGCCCTCAATGCGCTGACGCGCAACGTCGACGCCGCGCTGCGCTTCACCCCGTACTTCGACTGCCGGCTGCAGCTCGATCCGCCGGTGCTGAGTCATCACACCTACTGGGACCACTGCGACGGCGCGGGCCGAGCCGTCGACGCGCTGGTGCTGGCGCGCGAGATGACCGGGTCCGACCTGCGCAGCGAAATCGACGTCCGCCTCAAGGAACTGGTCGCCTCGTATCAGGGCGAGCAGGGCCTGTGCTGGATACCCGAGCCCGACTTCCCGCCCCGCCCGACCAAGCGGCCGCGTCCGCCCGTGGCCGAGTTCTGGGGCCAGCGCGCCTGCCTGATGGCGTTCGTTACGTGCTACCAGCAGAGCACGGACGCCGCCGAGCGGGCCGGCCTGCGCCGGCGGATCGACGCGCTCATCCGCGGCCTTGCGAGCATCGCGGTGCGGCGCGACGGCTACTGCTACTACCCGGTGGCGGCGCGCGACCGCCCGACGGATGCCGACGAGCTGTTCTACCGGCGCGACGGGTGGGACGGCGACGTGGAGCCGACCGGCACCGGCGCCATGTGCGCGGCCGCCCCGATCCTGCGGCCCATCGTGCAGTACCTGGCGACGGGCGCCCGCAACGACGAGGCGGCGGCGCTCTGTGACGGGATCGCGCGCTACGTGGTCGAGCGAGCCTGTGACTTCCGGCCGAACGGGAGCTTTCGCGGGCACTTCCACAGCCGGGTGGCCACCGCCGCCGGCGTGCTGCAGTGGGGTCTGTTCTCCGGACAGCCCGATCTGGTGCGATGGGCGCAGGCCGTCTACCGCTTCGCCTGCACGACCGGCACCAGGTTCGGCTGGTTCCCGGAATTCGTCGGCCTCCACGCCTGCGAGACCTGCGGCATCACCGACATGATCGACATCGCCATCCAGCTCGCCCGCTCCGGACGCCCCGAATGCTGGGGCGACGCCGAGCGCTTCGGGCGCAACCACCTGGTCGAGTCCCAGTTCGTCGACGCCGAATGGGAGCGGCAGGTGCCCAAGCTGGCCCCGGCCGAGGCCGCCGGTTTCATCGCCGCATGTCCGCCGACGCAGCTCAAGCGCGAAGGCGTGCGCGACGTGCTTCCCGGGGCGTTCTCCGGCGGCAGCGCGCCCAACGGCGTCGTCGACACGCGGCGCGGCCACTGGTGGATGGGCTGCTGCAATGCGCACGGAGTACACGGGCTGTTCCTGCTATGGCATCACGCCGTGCGCGCGACGCGAACCGCGGTCCGGGTCAACATGCTGTTCGACCGCTCGACCCCGTGGGCCGACGTGCGGAGCCATCTTCCGCGGGAGGGTGTGGTCGAGGTGGCCATGCGCCAGGGTGGGTCTCTTGCCGTACGCACCCCCGCCGACGTTTCCCAAGACGAGGTTGCGGTGGAGGCCCCCGGGTGCTGGCGCTGGAGCGCGGGCTACGTCCACGCCGACGGGCTCGCGCCGGGGCAGGTGGTCACGATCCGCTTCCCGCTGCGCGACCATGACGAGCGCGTCGGCGTGCTCGGAGACGAGTATTCCGTCCTATGGCGCGGCGACACGGTGATGGACATCGATCCGCCAGGGAGCGCCGGACCGCTGTACCGGCGCCGGGAGTCGCCGGGAGCCGCGCGTTTCCCGCAGGACGCTCGCCGCCACGCCTCGTGCCATCCGCGTGCGTCGCGCGTCGAGTGGTGATGCTCGGCGCGGTTTGCTCCCGATAGTGCAAACGCGTACCGTGGGCTTTGGTGGTACCCGCCTATCGCTGACCATGGAACGCTGATACAGGATCGGCGGCCGGCGGTCGCCACCGCGAGGCGGCCCGGGCGCCGGGCGGAGCTGATCCGCTCGATCAGGGCCGCGCCCCTGCTCTACCTGATGATCGCGGCGATCATGGCATGGGCGATCCTGTTCCATTTCATCCCGATCTGGGGCATCAGCTTCGCCTTTCGGCGTTTCAACCTGATCAGCGGTTTCTGGAGCGCCGACTGGGTCGGATTCAAGTACTTCGCCCAATTCCTGAGCGATCCGTTCGCGTTCCGGATCATCAGGAACACGGTGCTGCTGGGTTTCTGGAGCGTCGTCTTCACCTTTCCGGCGCCGATCGTGTTCGCCCTGCTGCTCAACGAGATCGGCAACTCCGCTTTCAAGCGGTCGATCCAGACGCTCACCTACCTGCCGCACTTCGTGTCGACGGTGGTCATCGTCGGCATCATCTTCCAGCTCTTCGAGTGGGAGCGCGGCATCGCCACCGACATCATCGAGCTGTTCACCGGCGAGCGGCTCAACGTGTTCATCGATCCGCGCTGGTTCCGCCCGCTCTACGTCGTGTCGAGCATCTGGCAGGAGCTCGGCTGGGGCACGATCATCTACCTGGCGGCGCTGGCCGGCGTCAACGCCGAGCTCTACGAGGCGGCGCGCGTCGACGGCGCCGGGCGCTGGCAGCAGGCGCTGCACATCACCGTTCCGGCCCTGATTCCGACCATCACCATCCTCTTCATCCTCAACACCCGCAACCTGGTGCAGATCGGCTTCGAGAAGGCGTTCCTGCTGCAGAATCCCGGCACCTACGAAACCGGCGACATCATCGCCACCTACGTCTACCGGCGCGGGATCGAGGGGCTGCAGTTCAGCTACGCGACCGCGGTCGGCCTGCTCAACAGCGTGATGGCGTTCGCGATCGTCCTCTCCACCCACAAGATCGTGCAGCGGCTGCGCGGCGAGGGACTCTGGTAAGGGAGACGGCGACAGTGCAAGCGCGAGTCCGGCAGCTACATGGCCGTCAGGCGATCTCCTCGCGCCTGTTCGACGGCTGCAACTACCTGCTCTGCTCCCTCATCGCCGTCGCCGCCCTCTACCCGTTCCTGTACATGTTCGCGCTGTCCACCAGCGACTACATCCAGATCTCCTACGGCAACGTGCGCGCCTTTCCGATCGGCTTCCACATCCGCTCGTATCAGAACGTGCTGCGCAACACCATCATCCTGCGCGCGTACTGGAACTCCATCCTGTACACCGCGACCTACTCGATGCTGGTCATCGTGCTGTCCTCGGTGGCCGGCTACGTGCTGGCCGACCGCCGCTTTCGCCTGCACGGGGTGGTGACCGTGCTGCTGCTGGTCATGATGTTCTTCGAGGGCGGCATGATCCCGACGTTCCTGTGGGTCCGGCAGCTCGGGCTGCTGGACTCGATCTGGGCGATCGTGCTGCCGACCGCGGTGGTGCCGTTCTACATCTTCCTGTTCCGTGTCTACATCAAGGAAAACGTTCCCGACGAGCTCAAGGAGTCCGTGCACCTGGACGGCGGCAACGAGCTGGTCGTCTACTCCCGCATCGTCCTGCCGCTGATCAAGCCGATCATCGCCACCATCGGCCTGTTCGCCGCGGTGTCGATGTGGAACGAGTTCTTCCGCCCGCTGATCTATCTCAACGACCTCCAGAAGCAGCCGTTGACGCTCATATTGCGCCGCTTCGTCGTCCTCTCCGACTTCGGCGGTGACCTGCAGAACTTTACCGACGAGAACTACTACACCGAAGCGGCACGCGAGGTCACCGATCACGATCTGTTCACGTTCGGCTTCCTGAAGTCGATCAAGATGGCCATGACCATGATCACGGTCATCCCGATACTGCTGGTCTACCCGTTCGCGCAGCGCTACTTCGTGCGCGGCATACTCGTGGGCTCGCTCCGCGGCTGAGCCGAAAGGAGGTAAAGACCGTACACACGGACATCTCTTCGCACTCGCTATCTCAGGAGAAACCAGATGAGAACGAAAGCGTTACGCATCGCCGTCGCCGCCGCCCTGCTATGCGGTGGCGCGCTCGGCGCCGGTGCAGCGGGACAGACCGGCATGACGGCCGGGGAGCGGCCGCTGGTCGAGTTCGTCAACGACTTCGCCTACGACGGAGTCGCCGAGACCCGGTTGGCGGAGCTCTGGGGCGAGCTGACCGGCACCAACTTCGTGCCGATCAACATTCCGCGCAGCGACTACGATGCCAAGATGGCCACCTTCCTGGCGTCGGGCGACATGCCGGAGATCGCCAGCGTGCTGGATCAGACCCTGACCAACGCGGTCGACCAGTTCAAGGGCGCCCTGTTCGTCGACACCCTGGCGGAGATCGAGGCCGGCAACATGCCGGGGCTCGGCGCCCTGGTGGATGAGATCCCGGGCATCCTGCAGCACTCGGACAACGGACGCGTCTACACGCAGCCGTTCGTGAACATGGGGCTGCGCGCGGCCAACTCGAACATCCTGCTGCGCACGGATCTGCTGGCCAAGGCCGGCTACGACGCGGACACGCTCGACGACGTGGCCCGCACGCCGGGCGGCCTGTTCGAGCTGTTCCGGGCCAGCCACCTGGCCATGAACGGCGGCTCCGAGCCGATCCTCACCAACCGGCGCGGCATCGGCCCGCGCGGCTGGATCGTCTCGCCGATCGCGCTGCAGTTCGGGACCTACAACCGCATCTACTTCAACGAGGACAACCGCTACGAGTACGGCCCGACCATGGACCGGTTCCTGGTCGCGATCGACTTCATCCGGCAACTGCACGCCTCGGGCATCCTGTTCCCGACCTGGGCGACCATGCCCGAAGAGGATCAGAAGCGCATCTGGCTGGAGGAGGAGCGCGCCGGCGCCTTCATCGGCAGCATGCACGGAAGCTGGGCCGGCTGGTACAACAACGGGCAACGCCCCGCGTACCAGGACGCCGGTGACTTCCACGTCATGCCGCCGGTGATCTTCGGCACCCGCGGAAGGATCCGCACGCCGTCGCGGTCGAGCGGCGCGTTCGTCATCAGCGCGACCTCCGAGAACAAGGACGCCGCGGTGCGCGCCTCCGACTGGGCCTACACCGACGAGGGGGCCAACCTGCTGCGCTTCGGCGAGGAAGGCGTCGCCCATGCCGCCGACGACGACTCGCCCTGGGGCGGCATCTGGCTGATGAACCTGGTGGGCTGGCCGGAGGATGTGCGCCAAGCCGACCCGGACGGCACGCGGGCGACCGAATACGGCTTCGGCCGGCTGTGGCGCACCTCCCCGCGCATCATGTGGGGCAAGTCCGACCTGATCGTCTATCGCGATCACACCCTGCCGACCTACACCGGGGAGTTCATCGACGCGATCTGGATCGACAAGCTGCGGGAGTTCGGCGCCTGGAACGACACGCCGGAACCGAAATTCCCGTTGACCGCGGACGAGCTCGATGAGCGGATCCAACTCGAAGGGGTGCTGTCCACGCTGGTGGACGAGAACGTGGTCAAGTTCACCCACGGGCAGCGGCCGATGAGCGAATGGGGCCAGTTTCAGCAGGAGCTCATCAACGCCGGCGCCGACCGGCTGGTGGAGATCTACAACACCGCGCTCGAGCGCTTCCTGGAGCAGACCGGGACGAAGCTGTAGTCCGCTCGCGGCACACAGACGGCGGGCCGGGCCCGATGGGTCCGGCCCGCCTCGCATGTTCAGAAAGGAGAGAGCATGAAGAGCGTTCCTGATACCGGGACCGCGTTCGTGGCGCGTGATCCGGGCACCTGGCAGGGATTCCCCGGAATGTGCCTGACCCCGGCCGGCCGGCTGGTGCTCGGCGTCAAGCAGGCATACGGCCACGGCGCGTCGCGCTGGCAGCGGGTGGTGACGATGGTGAGCGATGACCGAGGCCGCACCTGGACGGCGCCGGCCACCCTGGTGGAGGGCGACTTCGACCGCGAGCTGCCGTTCGTGGCTACCGGCGGCCTCTACCTCACCGCGCTGCGCGACGGCCGGGTGCTCATGCACTACTTCACCGAGGACTGGCCGGAGCGCAAGCCCACCACGCCGGTGATCCACGTCAGCGATGACGCCGGCATCACCTGGTCCGGGCCCATGCGCATGACGCGGGACCTGGAGTTCCGTCAGGACGGCGCCGTCCTGGAGCGGCGGGCCGGCGATCTGGTGGTCTACAGCGGCCTGAACCGGCTGCTGCGCTCGGTCGATCGGGGCGAGACGTGGGAGCCGCACGGAGACCCGGTCGTGCCGGACGACTGTCCGCTGCAGCTCGCCGAATCATGTTTGGCAGAGTTGACCGACGGCCGCCTGATCATCCTCATGCGCGAGAACCACTACGCCAATTTCCCGATGTTCGTCGCCGTCTCCTCGGATGGCGGAGGAACCTGGAGCCGGCCCCGACCCACCCCGTTCATCGGCCACTGGCCCGCCGCGTTCGACCTGGGCGACGAAACCCACCTGCTGGCCTACCGCAATGTCGGCGGCCGCGCGGGCAGCGTGGCGTGGCGGGGCGATCTGGGCGCGCTGCCGGAGTACCGCGTGTCGTCCTGCCGCTACGGGGAGGACGGCGCGGCGGAGCTCACCGGCGACGGACTGGTGCTGGACACCGGGCGGCGGCCGGGATCGTTCGTCCAGTTCTACCTCATGCCGGCCGACGATCAGGCGGCGCACGTGGTCATCGAAGCGGAGCTGCGCTGCCTGGCCAACGCCGGACAGGCGTGCAGCATCGGCCTGCGCGGCGCCGGCTGGCTGCGCGTCTTCCCCGACCACCTCGACCTGGAGCATAGCCCCAACCACAGCCGCGTCCCGATCGACGGAACGTCCTGGCACCGCTACCGCATCGAGCTCGAGCGAGGGACCCTGCGCGTCTCGGTCGACGGCACGCAGGTCCTGCACTACCCGGCGATCGACCTGGCGCCGGTGAGCCACGTCCCGTGCAACGCCTTCGGCTGCGCGTTCGCGTACCGGGAGCTGCCGCGCCCCGAGCACTACCCGATGCGGGTGCGGCTGCCCACCTACGTGCGTCCCGGCAACGCCGGCCGTAGCGTGTGGCGCTCCGTGCACCTGGACATCACCGGCAACCGCTGGCTGCCGGACTACCGCTACCGGTGGCGCCACGACCGCGACGGGCTGCCGGACGCCTTCCAGGAGCGCCACCTCCTGGAGCTGGAGTACTGCCGCGATGCCGGCGACTGGGGCAAGCCGGTGCCGGTGGCGTTCGGGGACGGCGAGTGCTTCGCCGTCGACTACTTCGGCAACGGCATGCCGGTCGGCTCCGACGCGCTCGCCTGGCTGCAGCCCGACCGGGGCCACAACTGCTACGTGAACGGCTACCGGTTCCGCCTGCAGGACCTGCCGGCGCCCGCGCTACCGTGATGCTCGCGGAGGCAAGCCCATGCATGACCTGGACTACGGACCACGGGGCCGCGAGATACTTCGGCGCTTCTACCACAGGGCCAGCGATACGCGCCGCGCCTTCAAGGAACGACAGTGGTGCCTGCCGCTCGCACCGGGGCCTCACCTGTTCAGCGACTGGCGCTACATCCTGTCCGCTGAGGTGTCGGGAGGGTTTACCTGGGTCACGCGGGAAACGGGAGAACCGGTAAGAGTCACCGACGAAAACGACGAACTCACCGTCGAGCCGATCGACGCCGTGATGGATCCCTACGACGTGCCCGAGGGTATTCGCATCTCGGTCTGCACGGCGGAACGCAGCGACCCGGTCCCGAATCACGAACCGCCCGGGCAGGTGTGCCATTCGCAGGGTTTCTACCGCACCTGGTACCGGCCGATACCTCTCGGGGCTCCGTACTCCAGCCTGCTCGAAGGGGGCGTGTTTCACGCGGAGTCGGACGACGGCTACTCCTGGCGCTACAGAGCGGCATGCACGTTCGACCTGTCCGACTGCCCCGATGTCGAGGCATGGGGCCCTTTTCCGGGCGTGTTCGAGGATCCCGTCGCCCCGGAAAGCGAAAGGTTCAAGTTGGTGTTCCAAGGGCGTTCCACCAAACCGGCGTTCGCCCGGCACCGCCAGGAGGTCCTGCGCGAGTTCGCGGAGAACGCGGAAGGCTTCGATCCGACGGCGCTGTCCTTCGACGGACCGGACGGCACGCCGCTCATCCGGCTAGCCCGATACGGGGCTGTGTCTCCCGACGGTCTCCACTGGAAGGTCCTGCGCCAGCCCCTCATGATCCTCTACAGCGACGCGGAGAACGTCGTCTATTACGACACGAACCGCCAGAGCTACGTTTGGTTCCTGAAGACCCAGTGGTACGACGGCAGGAGGAGCATAGGCCGGTCGGAGACCAGAGACTTCAGGCACTGGCCGCTGGCCGAAACGATCATCCATCCCGGTGCCGACCTGCATCCGTCGGACGACTGGTACACGAACGGCAAGACCCGGTATCCCGGCACCACCGACCACCATTTCCTGTTTCCCGCCCTCTATCATCACGCCGACGACTCGTCCGACATCCGTGCGTTCAGCAGCATCGACACCGTGAGCTGGACCCGGATTCCCGGCGGTTCCATCCTTCCGGAGGCCGATCCGAGGGCCTGGGACGCCGGCTTCGTCACGGCGAGCATCGACCTTGTCCCGCTGCCGGGCGGCAAGGTCGGCCTGCCCTACGGTGGAGCCCGCTACCCTCACAAGTACCCCAGGAACAGGCACACCTGGGACGCGATGAAGAGGGCCTACGCGCTCTGGACGAAAGAGCGGATCACCGCGCTTGTCGCCGACGAGGCCGGCAGGTTCACCACCCTGCCCCTGCTGTTCGACGGCCGCAGGCTCCGCCTCAACTACCGCACGGCCCAGGGGGGCGAGATCCGGGTCGAGGCGGCCGAGAGCCGGAGGTCAGGAGGCCACAGCAAGCCCTTGCCGGGCCGCACCTTCGCCGACTGCATTCCCCTGGCCGGAGACGAGACGGATCACATCGTCGCCTGGAAGAGCGGCGAAGACCTGGGCCACCGCGACGGACAACCGGTCACCCTGCGCTTCAGGATGAGATCCGCCAACCTGTTCGCCTTCGAGCTCATCGCCGCCCCGGGCTGATCGAGCGGTGAACGCCGGGTTCGGACGCGTGCGGACGGGATTCGCGCTCTCGGTTCTCACGCTCGGATTGCTCGTGGTCTCAGCGCAGGCCTGGGCTCAACAGCACACCACCGCGCCCGCGGACGGTGAGCCGCGTCGGCTCACGCTCGAACAGCTTCGTTATGGCCACTACCGGCTGCCGCTGCTCGGCGACGAGGAGACCCCGATTCGATTCCGCGGCGGACAGGGATCGATCAGGTATGGCGTGGGTGCGACGGAGCGGGTGGCAGCCGGCCTGGTCGGCGATCTTGTCGCCTTTGGCGACCTGGACGGCGACGATGTCGCTGACGCGGCCGTGGTCGCCTTCGTCAACACCGGCGGGAGCGGCACGTTCATCCACGTGCTCGCGCTGCGCGACCGCGAAGGCACGCCGGTTCAGGCGGGACGCGAGTTCCTGGGTGATCGCGTACACGTGAAGAGCATCGCCATCTCGGGCGGCCACACATTCGTGACGATGGACGCGCACGGTCCAGGCGACGGGTTGTGCTGCCCATCGATCGCAACCATACGGGCGTTCATGCTCCGTGGGAGCCGCCTGGTGCCGACGCGGGCCCTGGTGATCGCTTCTCCGCTGCCGGGGGAGACGATCGCGACGGGCGCCGAGGTTCGGGGAAGTACGACGCACCCGTCCGCCGGCGGTCTGGCCTACCTGGTGCATGACGCCCGGGGCGGTGTGATCGGCGTGGGAAGAATCCCCGTCGACGCGGACTCGGGCACTCTCGGAACGTTCGCCGCGCCCGTCAACTTCCTGGCGGGCGACGCCGGACCAGGGCACATCGAGATCGTCGACGTGGACCCAGGCGATGGTTCTGCGCTGGCCCGGGCTTCGGTGCAGGTCCTGCTCGAAGCGGCGCAGGCGGCTCGCCGGCCGGTCCCACCGCAGATCGTGCTTCAGGCGCCGCTCAGCGGCGCGCCCGTGGGTACGAGCGTCGAGGTGCGCGGGTGGATCAGCACGATACCGTTCGAGAACAACCTGACCTATCGCGTCTACAGCGAGGGAGGCGTCGTGATCGAGCGGGGATGGATCATGGTGGAGGGCGATCTCGGTGAAGCGGGCACGTTCGCGAAGTCGATCACCGTGGCGAGCGCGCATGCCGCCGGCCCGGCTCGCATCGAGGTACGGGACGTCAGCGAGGCCGATGGTTCGCTGTTCACCAGCACGACGGTGCAGGTGTTTTTCGTGGGCGGCTCGTGACGGCTACCCGACTCGGGATCGTGTAAGATCGCGTCCGCTACATGGCTCTCTGGGTGGGGATTGCGCTCGCCTCGGCGTTGCTGTTCGGAGCGTCGACGCCGCTGAGCAAGCTGCTCCTGGATCACGTCAGCCCCTTTCAGCTCGCCGGCCTGCTCTACCTGGGCGCCGCCGTGGGCATGGCGCCGTTCGCCGTACGCAGGCGGCTCGTGCAGCGGGTCAGGAGCCTCGACTCCGGCAACGCTCGCCGGCTCCTGGGCGCGGTGCTGCTCGGCGGCATCGCCGGTCCCGTGCTGCTCCTGTTCGGCCTCCGGGTCGCCGCTGCGGCCTCGGTCTCCCTGTGGCTCAACCTGGAGCTGGTCGCCACCGCCGTGCTGGGCGTCCTGCTGTTTCGCGACCAGCTCTCAGGCCGGGCCTGGCTGGGTGCCGGCCTCGTGGTGACATCAGCCGTGCTGCTGTCCTGGGATGGCGGAGCGGCCGGCTTCCTTCCCGGAATGCTGGTGGCGCTGGCCTGCGTCTGCTGGGGGTTCGACAACCACTTCACGTCGCTGATCGACGGCCTCACGCCGCAGGAAACCACCTTCTGGAAGGGCGCCGCCGCGGGGACTACGAACCTCGTGATCGGTCTGGCCATCGCGCCGTGGAGCGCGACGCCGCTCACGGTGGCCGGCGCGGTGCTGCTAGGTACCGCCGCCTACGGGGCGAGCATCGTGCTGTACATCGCCGCCGCCCAGAACATCGGCGCCACGCGCGGACAACTGGTGTTCTCCGCTGCGCCATTCTTCGGCGTGCTGATCGCCCTGATCGTGCTGGGCGAACGGATGAACGCCATGCAGATCGTGGCGGCCGCGGTGCTCCTGGCGGGACTCGGCGTGCTGCTCCGCGAGGGGCACGCGCACCGGCACCACCAACCCGCCGCCGAGCACGAGCACTGGCACCGCCACACCGACGGCCACCACGGGCACACCCACCCGGGGCGCCCTGTCTGGCTGGGCCATGTGCATCGCCACGCCCACGACGAGCTGGAGCACGCGCACCCGCACGTACCCGACGTCCACCACCGCCACGATCACCACGACCACGACTGACCGGGCGGCCACCCGGGCCTCCGCCCGTCAGCCGGCCGGCAGCGTCAGCCGCGACTCGTCGACCACGCTCCACTGATAGCGGTCGGGCCGTCCCGCCGCGTCCGGCATCTCCGGGCTGATCACCGTCGTGCCGGAGTCCAGCGGCGTACCGTGGGTCGTGCCGCCCTCCGGGGTGCGGAACACGTTGTAGTCCTTCTCCGCCTCGGCCTGCGCCAGGTCGGTCAGGTCGCGCATGGCGAAGCGCCGGGCGACGGAGTTGCCGACCGCGGCGATCCCCACCAACCGGCGCTCCTCCAGCATGCGCCCCATGCGGTTGAAGTCGGGACGGCGCGTGCCGGTATAGCTGTGCGGCTGATAGTCGGTCATGGCCTGCGGCACCACCGTGCCGTCGGCCCGTCGCACCTTGACCTGGAGCGGGATGACGCGCCGGTAGGGCACCTGGCACAGCCACTCGGCGAAGTGGAAGCTGGTGCAGCTCCCATAGGTCATGCCCAGCATCAGGACCTGCGTGTTCAGGGCAAGCATGACCCCGAAGGCAGAGCGCAGGTCGAACACGGACAGCGCCGGGTCGACCCCGGCGAGCACCTCGGCACGGTGTCCGATGGCGGCGAAGCTGTGACGGAACGCGGTGCTCCGCAGCGCCCCCGGGTGGGTGCGGGCCGCCTCCGTGATGGCCCCCATCTCGGACGGATCGCTGCGCGGGTCGATGATCGGGTCGTCCTCCACCTCGTGGGCAAACGTGAAGGTCGGCACCACCAGCGTGCCGCGCTCGCCGATCACCTCCAGCAGCGCGGACACCACGGTGTCGGCGCCTCCCTGGATGCGGCCCAGCGTCCGCATCGCCGAGTGGACAAGCACCACGTCCCCGTCGTGCAGGCCGGTGTCCCAGAGTCCCCGGTAGATCTCGTCCCGGGTCACCTCGTCCCGACTCATCCGCGCGGCCCCAGTCGATCGAGCTCGGCGACCAGCGCCGCCGGCATCGCTCCCATCGCGGAGGCCTCCGCCACGTCCTCGAGCTGCTCGACGTCCGCTGCCCCGCTCGACACCGTGCTCACCGCCTCGTCGGCCATGATATAGCGAAAGGCGTTGCGGGCGAGCGTCCCCGGCTCCCGCCGCAGCCGGTCGATCACGCACTCAGCGGACCTCCGCTCGCGGTCGGGCAGCGCCGCCAGCGTCTCGCCGCGCTTCGCCTCGTGGCCGAACAGCGCCCCCCAGCGGCGTGCCGACGACGATCCCCATGTCCTGCTTCGCCGCCGCGGGGATGACCTCCTCTCGCGCTTTCTGCGATGCCGGATGGTAGTCGTGGTAGACCAGGACGGTATCGAACTCACCGGTCTCCGCCAGTCTGGCCAGCAGCGGGATCGCCCGCCCGGTGATGCCGATCGCCTGGCAGAGCCCGGCGTCGCGGGCCGCGCGCAGGCCGTCCAGAGCCCCGCCCGGCTCCATGATGCGCTCCCAGCCGACCAAGTTGACCTCGTGGACCTGCGCCACGGCCAGCCGGTCGATGCGCAGCTTGCGCAGGCTCGCCTCCAGGCTGGCCACCACGCTGTCGCGCCGGAAGTCGATGCCCTCGGGGACGAACCCGACCTTGGTCGCCACCTGGAACGGCCGGCCCGCCTGCGCCAAGGCCGGGCCCAGCAGCTCCTCGCTCTTCCCGTAGCCCGGCGCCGTGTCCAGGTAATTGATGCCAAGCTCGGCCGCGCGCCGCACCACCGCCGCCGCGTTCTCCTCGTGCCGCTCGGGGTCGGGGCCCATCAGGTAGGCGCCGCCCAGGCTGACCTCGCTGACGGACATGCCCGTCCGGCCCAGCGTGCAGTACCTCACGCGCCCTTCCTCAGTCGACGCCGAACAGGCGCGCGGCGTTGTTCCAGAAGATGTCCTCAACCTCGCGGTCGCCGAGCCGCTCCGACCAGCACGCCCACTTGATCGAGCGCAGGTGCTCCAGCCCGATCAGCACCGGCCGGATGCCGATGTGCTTCTCGTCCCAGACCGGCGAGTCCTCGTACAGCCAGAGGAAGGCGTCGGCCGCGCCGGCATGGCGGCCGCGCCCGTGACTGACCGGCAGGTCGGTGCCGTACATGAGCTTGTCGTGGCCGATGATGCGGATGATCGCCTGGTGGGCGATGGGCTCGCAGTTGGCGCTGGTGTCGAAGTAGAGGTTGTCGAGCCCCGTCAGGTGCGGCAGCCCTTCCAGGTTGTGGGCCGGCTGAAAGCCGCGCGCGGAGTGAGCCAGGATCAGCTTCATGTCCGGGTAGCGCTCGCAGTAGTGGCGGATCCAGCGGATGTTGGTCGCATCGGCCACCGCCCGCGAGCGCACCATGTGCAGGGTGATCACCCACCCCTCCTCGTGCGCGACGCGCACCAGCCGCTCCGGCAGGAAGTCCGGGATCTCCGCCTCCCAGGTGGGCTTCACGGACGCCATGGTGTGGTAGCACTTCAGGCCGTGCAGGCCGAGGCGGCGCACCTCCTGGCGCACCCACTCCGGATCGTCCTCGGGCCGGATGAAGAAGATGCCCCGGAACGACGCGTCGGCGGCGACCGCCCGCGCCACCCACTCGTTCTGGTCGGTGAACGATCCGTCCCCGCTCGGACTCACGGACGGAATGAACATCGCGGCCATGCGCCGCCCCGGATGCAGGTCGTCCATCAACTGCCGGTACTCCGGGAGCCCCACGTCATCGGGACAGCCGGGCAGGTCCCAGCCGGTGTCCTGCCGGCGCCACAGGTGCGTGTGCGCGTCGAAGACGCGGTCGGGCAGGAACGATGCGAGCTCGCGCTCGTAGAACTCCAGGTCCTGGGGCAGAAGCCGGCCTGCGGCCTGAGTGTCGGTGGTGGACATGCTTGATTCTCCTAAGGCCGGTAGCGGGGTTGTCTGGGCGTCCGGTCGCGTTCGAGCCGTACCGTGCTGCCGGTCAGCGGCAGGTCCACGCGGGCGCCGCCCCGCAGGTGGGACTCGATCGCGGCGAAGATCAGCTCGGTGCCGGCGCGGGCGGCGCGTACGCCGCCGATGGGCGGCTCGCCCGTGTCGAGCGAGCGGACCAGGTCCTGCACCAGCCGCAGGTTGGCGCTCATCGGCTGCCAGTCCGGGAACGGCACGTCGACGAACGGACTGCGCTGCTGGCCGAGGTGCTCCCGGCGGCGCATGGAGAACACCTGGTGGTTGGTGACGCGCAGCGTTCCGTCCGCGCAGCGCGCCTCGAACTCCACGTCGCGCCCCGACGGGATCGCGTAGGCCACGACCCCGTTCTCGAACCCGATCCCGCCGTGCGCGGTGGGTTCGTCGGTGAGCCGGTCGCCCTCCATGGTCCAGTCGCCGTCCAGGAGTTGCATCTGCACCCAGCAGGCGCGGCGGTCGCCGTTGAGGAACAGCAGGTTGTCGAAGTAGTGGCTGGACCCGTTGAACAGGGGGTTCGACTGGAGGATGACCGAGCGGAGCTCACCCAGCTCCCCGCTGTCGATCACGCCCCGCATCGCGTGGAAGCCGGGATGCCAGCGCCGCTGCGTGCCCAGGTTGAAGACCACGCCGTTGCGCTCGCACGCCTCCACGATCGCGGCCGCCTCCGCCATGGAGGCGGCCATCGCCTTCTCGGCGTAGATCGCCCTGGCCCCGTGCTCGGCGGCATGGACGGCGATCTCCGCCCGGCCCTCCGGCTGGGTGGCGATGCTGACGATGTCGGGCCGCTCGGCCTCGATCATCTCCCGGTAGTCCACGTACTGTTTCTCGGGCGGGACCCCGTACTGCCTGCCGACCTCCGCCATCACCTCGGGGCGCAGGTCCGAGCACGCCACCAGGTCGGTGCGATCGCACACGGTGTAGACCGCGGCGTGCGAGTACGGATAGAGGATGTACTTCATGTCCACGACTTCGTGGTCGATGAAAGCGCCCATGCGGCTGCAGCCGATGAGGACGGCCCGGTATGTGTCCTTCATGTCTCCGCTCTCCCGATGGACTGCCGCCGGGGGACAGTCGTCGCCAGGAGTCTGTCCGATTTGGCGCGTCAGCGGCAATCGGGCAGACCACTGGCGGAAGGTGGGGATGGGCCAATGAGCGGAGCCGGAGGCGACGGTTATTGGGGCGGCTGGAAGCGAGGCTGGCGGGGTGCCCGGTCGCGCTCGAGCCGCACCGTGCTGCCGGCCAGCGGCAGGTCCACGCGCGCTCCTCCCCGCAGGTGGGACTCGATCGCCGCGAAGGTCAGCTCGGTGGCGGCGTACGCGACCCGCACGCCGCCGGCCGGCGGCTCGCCCGTGTCGAGCGAGCGGACCAGATCCTGCACCAGCCGCTGGGTGGGGCTGACCGGCTGCCAGTCCGGGAACGGCACGTCGGCGAACGGACTGCGCGGCTGGCCGGGGTGCTCCCGGCGGCGCATCGAGTACCCGTGCTGTTGGGTGCAGCGCACGGTTCCGTCGGCGCAGCGCGCCTCGAACGCCACGTCCTGCGCCGACGGGACCGCGTAGGCCACGACCCCGTTCTCGAACCCGATGCCCCCGTGCGCGGCGGGGTCCCCGGTGAGCCGGTCCCCCTCCAGGGTCCAGTCGCCGGCCCGAAGCTGCATCTGCACCCAAGAGGCGCGGCGGTCGCCGTTGAGAAACAGCAGGTTGTCGAAGTAGTGGCTGGCCCCGTCGAACACGGCGGTCTCCTGGATGATGACCGAGAGGAGAGCACCCAACCGCCCGCCGCCGATCACGTCCCGCATCGTGCGGAAACCGGGGTGCCAGCGTCGCTGCGTGCCCAGGTTGAAGGCCACACCGTGGCGCTCGCACGCGTCCACCATCGACTGCGCCTCCGCCAGGGAGGCCGCCATCGCCTTCTCGCAGTAGATCGCCCGCGCGCCGTGCTCGGCTGCATGGACGGCGATCTCCGCCCGGCCCTCCGGCTGGGTGGCGATGCTGACGATGTCCGGCCGCTCGACGTCGATCATCCGCCGGTAGTCCAGGTACTGCTTCTCGGGCGGGATCCCGTAGTGCCTGCCGACCTCCGCCATCACGTCGGGCCGCAGGTCCGAGCACGCCACCAGTTCCGTGCGCTCGCACGCGCGGTAGGAGGCAGCATGCGAGTACGGACGCAGGATATACTCGCGGTCGCCTATCTCGTGGTCGATGAAGGCGCCCATGCGGCTGCAGCCGATGAGGACGGCCCGGTACGTGTCCTGCATGGCCTGTCAGCATACTGACGCTGCGCCGAGGGTGCCACGGGTTGGCGGCGACTCGATCCGGCAAGGAGCGAATAATGGGAGCGACCTACCGCGCAGCGATCATCGGCACGGGCCGCATGGGCGGCCTGATCGAGGACGAGATTCCGCCGGACAGCTTCAGCCGGCCGTACGGCCACTTCAGCGCCTACGAAGCCATCGACGGGGTGGAGGTCGTGGCCGTCGCCAACCGCGGCGCCGAGCGCCTGGAGCGGTTCGGGAAGCGCTTCGGCGTCACCAACACCTACCTCGACTACCGGACGATGATCGAGCGGGAGAAGCCCGATCTCGTCAGCGTCACCACCCCCAGCTTCGCCCGCGCGGAGCCGATCGTCTTCGCTGCCGAGCACGGGGTGCGCGGCATCTACGCGGAAAAGGGGCTCTGCGCATCGCTGGCCGAGGCCGACCGCATTCACGACGCCCTGAAAGCCAACGGCGTCGCCTTCAACTGGGGGGCCATGCGGCGCCATCACGACGGCTTCAAGCGGCTGCGCGCGGCGATCGGGCGCGGCGCGATCGGCGAGCCCCGGTTCGCGACGCTGCATTCCCGCACCGACCTGATCAAGCATCACCCGCACACGCTCGACTTGGTGGCGATGATGCTGGGTGATCCGGTGCCGGAGTGGGTCGAGGGCCGGCTCGAGGAACCGGAAGACCCCGGCGGGCCGCCCACCAAGCAGTACCCGCGCTACGACGCGGCCGGTCACCGCTTCGAACGCCCGCCGGACGGCGAGATCGGCGACCCGATGGTCGGCTTCTACCGGGTCGGGTATCGCGGCGGAGCCGAGGGCCACTTCGTCCCGCGTCCCGGCTTCGACCTGGACGTGCAGGGCACCGGCGGCCACGCCCACGCGTGGGACAACGGCGAGCTGATCTTCCTGCACCGCACGGGAGGCGAGGACGTCGAGCAGACGTTCATCCGGCCGCGCGGGGAGAGCCCGACGATCTGCACGATCCGGGACATCATCCACGAGCTGGAAACGGGCGAGCCCACGGCCGGCCGCATCGACATCACCATGCAGTCGGTCGAGGTGCAGTTCGGGGTGGCCTGCTCGCACCTGCAGGACGGAGCCCGCGTCGCCCTGCCCGTGGCCGACCGCAGCCTGTACATTCCGGGCGGATGAGTCCGAACGTCGTCTTCATCCTCACCGACGACCAGGGGCCGTGGGCCGCCGGCTGCTACGGCAACCCGGAGATCCGCACGCCCAACATCGACCGGCTGGCCGCCACCGGCGTGCGCTTCGACAACTTCTTCTGCGCATCGCCGGTCTGCTCACCGGCACGGGCCAGCCTGCTCACCGGCACGATCCCCTCCGGTCACGGCGTGCACGACTGGATCCGCGACCGCAACATGCCGCCCGATGCCGTGAGCTACCTGGAGGGCCAGCGGACCTACACCGAGATCCTCGCCGGGCACGGCTACCGCCTGGGCCTGAGCGGAAAGTGGCACCTGGGCGACAGCCTCACCCCGCAGGCCGGGTTCACCCACTGGTTCGTCCACCAGCGGGGCGGCCGGCCGTACCGCGGCGCGCCCCTGGTCCCCCCCGGCCCCCCCGTCACCGCACCCGGCTACGTCACCGACGTCATCACCGACGACGCGCTGCGCTTCATCGACCGCGCGGGCGATGCGCCGTTCTATCTCGGCGTCCACTACACCGCCCCGCACAGCCCGTGGGAAGGCCATCCGCAGGACATCGTGGGCTCCTACGACGACTGCCCGTTCCGGTCCTGCCCGCAGGAGCCCATGCACCCGTGGGCCACGTCCCTGACCCGCGACTGCCTGGGAAACCGGGAGAAGCTGAAGGGCTACTTCGCGGCCGTCACCGCCATGGACCTGAACGTCGGCAGGATCCTGGACCGCCTGGAGGAGCGCGGCCTGCGCGACGACACGCTGATCGTCTTCACCAGCGACAACGGCTTCTCCTGCGGCCACCACGGCTTCTGGGGCAAGGGCAACGGCACCTTTCCCCTGAACATGTACGACAACTCCGTGAAGGTGCCGATGATCGTGAGCCACCCCGCCCGGTTGCCGCACGGCGGGAGCGCCGGCGCGCTGGTCAGCCAGTACGACGTCATGCCGACGCTCCTCGACTACCTCGGCGTCGAGGAGCCCCCGCACAGCGCGGATCAAGCCGAGCTGCCCGGCACCAGCTTCGTGCCCGTGCTGGAAGGCGAGGCCGAAGAGGCGCGGGAGGACGTGGTCGTCCACGACGAGTACGGCCCCGTGCGCATGATCCGTACCCGGGAGTGGAAGTACGTGCACCGCTACCCATACGGCGCGCACGAGCTCTACGACCTGACCGCCGATCCCGCCGAACGGAACAACCTCGCCGACGAGCGCTCGCGTCGCCCGGTGGTCGACGAGATGCGCGACCGCCTGACCCGGTGGTTCGACCGCCACGTCGATCCTCGCCTCGACGGAACGCGCTTTCCCGTATCCGGCCTGGGCCAACTGGACCGCATCGGTCGCCGCACCGCCGGCGACCGCTGTTTCCACGACGCCGAGTTCCGCATCGCCGCATCGGGATTCCCGGCCGCCTCCACCGACCGAGCCCCGGCTCCCGACCGGCACACACCGCCCGTTGCGGCCGGGCAGACCCCGCCCCTATCGTAGGCGACCGGACGGAAGCGACGTGGCGGAAGACATCTACGATCACCTTGGCGTCGCGCGGCTGGTGAACGCCGCGGGCGGCTTCACCGCCTTCGGCGGGTCGCGCATGCGGGAGTCGACGCTGCAGCGGATGAACGAGGCGGCGCGGAGCTACACCGACATCCGCGCCCTGCAGGCCGCCGTGCACGGGCGGCTGGCCGAGCTGACCCACAACGAGGCGGCATTCGTCTCGAACGGGGCCGACACCGGCCTCTACCTGTGCGCCGCAGCGGCCGTGGAGCGGCGCGCCGGCCGGCCGATCCGTTACCTGAGCCCCGAGGAGATCGGCCGCTACGAGGTGATCGTGTTCACCGCCCACCACAACCCCTACGACTTCGTGCTGCAGCAGCTCGGCGTGCGCACCAGGACCCTGGGCTACGCGAACTTCATCGAGCCGATCACGCGCGAGACGCTCACCCACAACATCACCGACCGCACCGCCGCCATCTTCTTCTTCCAGGCCGAGCACGGCTGGACGACGCAGGGCGGACTCCCCTTCGAGGACACGGTGGCGGTGGCGCGCATGCATGGGCTGCCGCTGGTGATCGACTGCGCGGCGCAGCTTCCGCCGAAGGAGAACCTCTGGAAGTTCACGCAGGCCGGCGCGACCGCGGCGCTGTTCTCCGGCGGCAAGGACCTGCGCGGCCCGCAGTCGAGCGGCCTGCTGGTGGGCGAGCGCTGGTTCCTGGAGATCGTCACCCGCATCGGCTTCCCGAACTACGGCCACGGCCGGATGATGAAGACCGGGCGCGAGGAGATCGTCGGCCTCTACTGGGCGGTCAGGGAGTACCTGGAGGCCGACGAGGACGCGCGGCTGGCCTGGGCCGACGAGGCCGTGGCGGAGATCTGCCGGGCGCTGGCCGGCAGCCGGCTCTTCGCGGCCGAGCGCGACCCCTGCAGCGAGGCGGGACAGCCGATCGCGCGGGCCAGGTTGCGAATGCTCGGCGGTATCGGCGAGCAGCAGGTGCTCGACTACCTGCGCGCCCAGGACCCGCCCGTGGTGTGCGGCAGCGAGTCCCCGGGAGAGGTGACGGTGGCGCCGATGTGCATGGAGCCCGAGGAGGTGCCGGTCGTGATCGAAGCGCTACGGCGCAGCGAGCGCGACCTGGCCCCCGGAGAGATGGAGCGCTAGTACCCCATCAAACTGATGTCGACGGGTGACATTAGGTGGCTACACGGGCTTCAAGCGCTGGAACGGCGCGCACGAGGCCGAGCCCCGTAGCACGCACCCCTAAAAACTACAGTTTGATGGGGTACTAGGCCGACACTCCCTTCAGACGCTTGCGCCGGGCCCGCATCTGCGCTTCTGACTCCGGCGAGCCGTCGCAGAAGCTGCCGAACCACTTGTCGAGCGGGACGTTCTCACCGCCGTAGTTGCAGTCGAAGTACTTGTGGTGGAGGTAGTGAAAGTACCCGCCCTGCTTGATCGCGTGGTCCTTGCCGACCTCGACCTTGAAGAAACCGGCATGGGCGGGAACGGGCGCGATGCCGGCGTGCATGAGATGAAAGATCCCGTGCAGCGGATGAGAAGGAATGATCCAGTGCAGGAGCACGCCGCTGAAGTACAGCAGGTGCTCGACGGGATGCATCGACAGTCCCGACCACGGGCCGGGGTTGACGTTCTTGTGATGGACGTAGTGCGCAGCCTTGTACAGCGGTTTCCAGTGCGTGATCCGGTGCGTCCAGTAGAAGTGGAGCGTCCGCAGCCACGGAACGGCCAGCATCAGGAGCACGAAATAGACCGGGCTGGTTGCGAAGCCGATCATCGGCAGCCTGCCGTTGGCGTACATCCACAACGTGACCGCCTCGTACGCCGTCCAGATCAGGCCGCCTGAGACCAAGGTCCAGAACACGTTGTCCCGCGTCTGGTTGCCGAACAGGAAGGTGCGATTCCTGGCACTCGGCCAACGACCGTTGTACTTGTAGCGATCTCCCTGGGCGCGCTGGACGTAGAGCCGCACGTGCACGGCCCCGTAGAGGACGACGATCAGCACCGCATTGCGGGCATAGATTTCGGCGATCCAGCCGATCGAGAAGGAACCGGTGCGGCTCAGGTCGGGCGTGAACCACAGCCAGCAGACCACCGCGACCAGCGCATAGAAGAGATTGTACGGCCAGTAGAAGTTGACCAGATAGCGCAGCGCCGGGAGCACCCGGAACGGCCAGCGGAACAGCGGAGACGGTTCCGGCAAGGAGTCGGGGAGCCACTCACCGCGTCGGTCACGCTGCTGGACGTCAGCTTCAGCCATGCTCCGAGCGTATCGCCACCCCCGAGACATTGTCCATCGACGGTCGCCGGCCTATCCTCGGCGGAATGGCATCCCTGACGTTTCGCCTCGAGATCGGCAGTGTGGCCCTGGAGGGACGGTTCAACGACTCGGAGACCGCCGACGCGATCGCCGCTGCCTGTCCCATCGACATTCGCCTCTCGCGCTGGGGGGACGAATACTACGGCGACTGCGGCGTGGTCGCGGACGCCGCGCCGGAGGCCCGCGAGGTAATGGAGATCGGAGAGGTGGCGTACTGGCCGCCGGGGAGCGCGCTCTGCGTGTTCTTCGGCCCCACCCCTGCCAGCGCCGGCACGGAGCCGCGGGCCGCCTCGCCCGTGAATCCCGTGGGCACCCTCAGCGGGGAGAGCGACGCCCTGGTCGCGACGCTGTCCTCACTGCCGGGCAGTGTCCGCGCCCGTCTGACGCTGATGGGTTAGGTCAGGCGGCAAGTCCGGGTCGCCTCTGATATCAGTGTGCTGACACCTCCAGCGTGATCTGAAAATCCGGGGGCTCGGTTTCGGGCGCGTTGTCCCGGAGTGCGCCCGCCAGCCCCACGCGCAGATCGGAGCCGAGTGCCATCCGGTAACCGAGCCGGTACTCGGCGACTCCCTCGGACACGGACACGCCGGCCCAGGGCGTCCCCGTCGCGGAGCCGCCGAGGACGGAAACGCCGTAGCCAAACTCCGTGTCGATGTCCCAGCCAGTCGCGGTGCCGCCGACCTGCAAGGGATCGGCGTGGGTCTCGATCCCCCAGCTCGCCTGCCGGCCGTCGTCGTTCAATCCACGCGCCGAGGACAACGCAAAATAGGGGCCGAGCTCCGAGCCCCCGCTCGGGTCGTAGCGCACCGACCCCGCAAGGCTCCAATTCCTGAACCCGTCGGCGCCATGCACCGGCAGGGCGCGCGAGTAAAGCTCCGCGGTCAGGTGTTGCGCCGGATGGGCATAGCGAAGCCCACCGCCGATCTCCATACCCCATCCGGTCTCCACGCCGCCTCCGTCGAGCCGTCCGCCGACGTCGACGAACGGCACGATCCAATGTCCGTCACCGACGACGATCTCGTAGGCGCCCTCCAGCGCCAGGCGCAGCCGGGACGCGTCCACCGATGCGGCCGCGAAGGATGCGGCCGCATCGGCGTCGATCGCCAGGAGCAGCCCATCGGCCTTGACCGACACCGACCACGGATGGTCCTCGGTCGGAGAGAGGACCTGCATCAGCCCGCCGACAGCCGCCATGCGGAGCGCGATGCCGGTCTCCAGCGACTGGTCGTTCATCGTGCGAGTCAGCGTTCCGGTACCGATGCCCACCGTTCCCCACAGCGACAGGCGATCGTTCACGCCCAAGCGTAGATAGGGATGAACGCCGGTCAGCACCGAGGTCAACTGCGCCGCGACGTCGTCGAGCGCGACCGTGCCGCCACCCCGGCTGTGCGACAGCGCGATGCCCAGGAGCACCTGCCCTGCCGCCAGCTCCGCACCGAAGGTAGCGGTCCCGACACCGCCGCCCAGTACCCGGTCGTTCTCGCCTTCGACGTCGAACCGCGAGACCGAGCCCCGGCCCCAGAGGCTCCATCCCGGCGCGTCCTGTTGCGCCGTGGCGGAGCCATCGAAGGGACTACCGGCCGGAACGACGCCAACCGTGGAGCGCGTGCACCGCCAGCGTGGAGACAGGTTGTCCGGAGTCCCTTCCACCGACCGGCGGTCCCGCGCGCAGCGCATCCGCTCGTCGAGTGCGTCCACGACCTGAGCAGCCGCCGTACGACCGAAGTGCCCGATCCATCGCGTCGTCGCTTGGTCTTCCGGCTGCGCGGCGGCGTGATCGTCGTCCCTGATGGTCGCGGTGCCTTCAGGGTCGATCAGTGCCGCATTGCGCGCATCGCTCAGCCTGACCGTGAAGACCTCGTCTCTTTCTTCCTCGTCGTCATCCAGGATCTGGACCGCGATCGTCTTCCGCGTCTCACCGGGCGCGAAGGCGAGCGTCCCGTTCTCGCCCGTGTAGTCCGCGCCCGCTGTCGCCGTCCAGTCCGATGTCTCGTAGGCCACCGTCACCAAGGCACTGGTCCGTCGGTTGAGGCTTACAGTGAAGGGCACGCTCCCTCCGTCCTCGGTCACCGTCACGTCGTCGATGAACAGCGCCGCCAGCCCGGAAGGTGAAGAGGGCCCGTCGGCGCCATCGCCAGGGTCATCGTCTTCCGTGTCATCGTCCCTGATCGTCCCCGTCGCCTCCGGGTCGCCCAGCGTCGCGTTGCGCGCGTCGCTCAGCGCTACCGTGAACGTCTCGGTCCCTTCCTCGGCACTGTCATCCAGCACCGGCACCGCGATCGCCCTTCGGGTCTCTCCGGCCCGGAACGTCAGTGTCCCGTCCGTGGCCGTATAGTCGGAGCCGGCGGTCGCCGTCCAGTCGGACGTCCGGTACGCCACGGTCACGGGCTGGTCGGTCTCGCCGCTCAGGCTCACCCTGAACACCGCGCTCCCCGCGTTCTCCGCTACCGCCACGTCGTGGATGGCGAGCTCCGGAAGGCCGGATGGCGGAAGCGTTTCGTCGCCGCCATCGTCTCTGATCGTCCCGGTCGCCACCGAGTCGCCGAGCGTCGCGTTGCGCGCGCCGCTCAGGGTCACCGTGAACGTCTCGGTCCCCTCCACGTCGTCGTCATCGAGCACCGGCACCACGATTGTCTGCCGCGTGTCGCCGGGCTCGATCGTCAGCGTCGCACTGGCGGCGGTGTAGTCCATTCCGGCAGTGGCCGTCCCGTCCGACGTCGCATACACCACCGTCACCGCGTCGCCGCTCTGCTTGTCCAGGCTCACCCTGAAGACGGCGCTCCCGGAGCCCTCGGTGACCGTCACGTCATGGATCGACAGCGACGGCAGCCCGGAGGGCGGCTGGATACCGTCATCGTCCACGATCGTTGCCATCCCCACGCCCTGCAGCAGGGTCGCGTTCTGGGGGGTGCTCAAGCTCACCGTGAATGTCTCGCTCCCTTCCTGCCGCGCGTCATCGGTCACCGGCACGGTAATCGCCTGCTCCTGCTGGCCGGCTTCAAATGTCAACGTGCCGCTGGTGGACGTGAAGTCCTGTCCGGCAATAGCCGTCCCGCTCGACGTCTGATACGCCACCGTTACGGTCGCAGCACTCTGCTCGTCCAGCCTCACGCTGAATACCGCGCTGCCGTCACCCTCTCTCACCGTCACGTCGTTGATCGCCAGCCTCGGTACGCCGGGCTGTGGAGGTTCGACCCCCTCATCGTCCCGGATCCTCGCTATCCCCACGCTGTCGAGCAGCGTCGCGTTCGAGGGTGTGCTCAGCGTCACCCGGAACGTCTCTTCCCCTTCCGCATCGCTGTCATCCAGCACCGGCACCGCGATCGTCCCGACCGTCTCGTTCGGCAGAAACGTCAGCGTCCCATCCGTGAACGTGTAGTCCCGGCCGGCAGTCGCGGTCTCGTCCGACGTCTGATAGTCGACCGTCACCACCGCAGTGTTCTGCCCGCTCAGCATCACACGGAACACCGCGCTACCCGAGTCTTCACCTACCGTCACGTCGTCGATCGCCAGCGCCGGCAGGTCGGTGGGCGGCGGTGGCGGCGGCGACGGGTTGACGCCGCCGTCATTGGCCCGGATGGTCGCCGTTCCCGCTCCATCCTCGAGCGTCGCGTTCCGAGGGCTGCTCAAGCGCACCGTGAACGTCTCGTCCGCTTCCGCCGCGGTGTCATCGATCACCGTTACGCCGATCGTCTGCTCCCGGTCACCGGCTTGAAACGTCAACGTGCCGTTCGTGGCCTCGTAGTCCATGCCGACACTCGCCGATCCGTTCGAGGTGCCGTACGTTACCGTCACCGTCTCGGTGCTCTGCTTGTCCAGCGTCACGGTGAACACCGCACTCCCGGCGTCCTCATCCACCCCCACGTCGTCGATCTTCAGCGCCGGCAGGTCGGGCGGCGACCGTTGCACCGGTGGGTCGGTCGTCTCCGTGACCTGGACCGTCACCGAGCCGACATTGTGTACCGGGCACTCGGCCGTGTGATCCCACACCTCGTGGGTGAACGTGACTTGAGTACTCAGGGCAGCGTTCTCGTCAGCACGTATCGTTACGCCTCGCCATACGTTCCAGTCGTCCTGATCGAACCCCCAGCCGACCGACGGTATCCAGCTGAACCCCTTGTACTCGCCGTCGGCGCGCACCTCGCCGTCGGCGCGCACCCTGACAAACCACCCGTCGGCAGTCGGCTGCTTGCTCAGTCTCAGGTAGTAGGTGACCGACTCTCCCGCCTGAACGGTCGTGCTCCCCGACACCTCGACGGTCCCGTCCCAGGGCTCGGGGTCATTCTGTGCGTAACTCGCAGGCCCGATGCCGAGGAGAACCGTGAGGGCCACAACGGTGAGCACGAAGTGCCCCCCAACACGGAAACCCGGATGCAGGTACCGTGCCCGCTGTGCGCTGCCGCCGGGCGCATCACCATCCTGGTGAAGGCCGATGCAGATGACCGGTGACCATGACGCCACGTGTCCTACCGCATGTCCTGCAGGTGGGTGATGCGTCCGGTGGTGCCGAAGCCCAGCTCGATGGCACGCGCCAGCATCCGCTGCCGGCGCGGAGTCGCGGTGGCCACCAGGATGTAATCCACTCCCAGCAGCGTCTCGAATACCTCGACCAGCCTCTCGTCGTCGAGCAGCGGATAGAACGCGTCGGGATCGTAGTCGAAGAAGGGCACCACCTGCTGCCGTGCGCCGGCTGGTGTCGGGCGGTGCCGCTCCGCGCGCTCCATGGCGAGGTCGAAGGCGTCGGCAAGCGCACCGGTTTCCCGTGACGACAGCATCTGGCGGTACTGCAGGAAGCCGGACGTACGAAAGCGAAGCGCCTCCCCACCAGTCATGGCACACGCGATCATAGCGCTGATCACACATCGTGAGTGAATACGCGATGGTCCGCCGAGGTCCGTCATGTGGCTTGGCCTGGCCACCAATGGGCCCCCTGCAGGTACCGTGCCGGCCAGATCCGATCAGGAACCATGCGCGGCGGTTTTTCAATGGTCGTTCAAGGAAGGACACGTGGTTGATGGAACATTGCTTGCGCGTCACTCACGACGCGCGTACAGAAGCGTGCCCTCGGCGACAGCGAGCTATTTCGTTACGATGGAAGGGGAGATACTCAGGCCGCCAATCCTGCCCGTGCGTGAATGAAGCCTGCGACATGGTCGGAAGCGGTTGGGCCGCCGCGCTTTGTTCGTTGGAACGGGATCGGGTATCGTCCCGTCACCATGCGCATCGATCGACTGGACGTGCACTACGTGGTAATGCCGCTCATCTATCCGTGGCGCACCGCCTACGGCGAGGATGCCGACATTCACTCGGTGCTGGTGAAGCTCGCAAGCGGCGAGCACACCGCCTGGGCGGAGAGCACGCCGTTCTTTGCCCCTCACTACCTCAGCGAGTCGGCCGGCTCGGTCTTCTACCACGTCACCGAGGTGTTCGGTCCGCACGTGGTCGGCCGCGAATACGACACGGCCGCGGCCATCAACGAGCGGCTGAGCCCGTTCAAGGGCAACTCGTTCGCCAAGGCCGCGATCGAGATCGGCTGGTGGACCCTGCAGAGCCGGATCACCGGCACGCCGCTGCACCGGCTGCTGGGAGGCGCCACGCGCGACGTGGTCGCCGGGGCGGACTTCGGCATCCAGGACTCGATCGAGATGCTGCTCGGCAACATCGGTCAGGCGGTCGACGCCGGGTTCCCGCGTATCAAGCTCAAGGTCGCCAGGGGCTGGGACCTGGAGATGCTCCGCGAGGTCACCTCGACCTTCCCCGAGGCGACCTTCCACATCGATTGCAACTCCGGCTACACGCTCGAAGACCTGCCGTTCTTCCGCGCGATCGACGACTTGGGGCTGGCGTTCATCGAGCAGCCCCTGCACCACGCCGACATCCTGGACCACGCCGAGCTGGCCAAGCGGATCGGCACACCGATCTGCCTGGACGAGACCATCATCGACCCGCGCACCGCCGAGCAGGCGATCCGCATCGGCGCCTGCCGCTACATCAACATCAAGCCGGCGCGCGTGGGCGGGCTTGCGAACTCGCTGGCCATCCACGACATGGCGCGCGATGCCGGCATTCCGGTCTGGATCGGCGGGATGCTGGAGAGCTCGGTAGGCGGCGCCGTCTGCGTCGAGCTCGCCACCCTCGACAACGTCACCTATCCCGGCGACCTGTTCCCGTCGTCCCGCTTCTACACGCGCGACCTGGCCGCGCCGGCGCTGGAGTACGACGGGGCGCACACGTTCCGCCCGTTCGCGACGGAGTTGCCGGAGCCGGATCCGGAGATGCTGGCCGCATGGACGCGGCGGCACGCGGCCGTGACGGCGGGGGCAAAGCGATGAGCGCCCAGCCGGGGGACCCGGGCCTGTCGGCGCAGCAAACGCAGGACTTCGAGCGCGACGGGTACGTCGTCCTGGAGGGCTTCCTGGAGCCCGGGTACAACGACCGCCTGATCGCCGAGGTGGACGGGCTGATGGCCGAACGCGCGAAGGGCGTCAGGCCGGTGCTAACCTCCTACCGGGAGATGGGACTGCTCACCTCGCATCCGCCGATGATGGCCATGGTCGAGTCGCTGATGGGCCCGCGCTTCGCCATGCATCACATCCATTCGAGTCGCCACGACCGCGGCGAGCGCGGCGTCCACTGGCACCAGGACTACGAGCAGGAGCCGCACACCAACCGCTCGCACGTGATGGTGCACGTCTTCTACTACCTGAACGGCCTCAACGGCGAGATCGGCGACCTGCTGGTGCTGCCGGGCTCGCAGAACACCGTGGTGCAGTGGAGCCTTGCCCTGTTCGGCACGGAGGACCTACCCGGATCGGTCTGCGTCGACCGCCTGCCGCCCGGGTCGGCGGTGATCGTACACTCGGCAGTGTGGCATGCACGGCGCCCGAAGCCGGGGGGCGAGGAGTGCTCGCGCTACTTCATCGATGTCTCCTACTGCCAGCACGGCATCCTCTGGCCGGCCTACGGCACCGTGGAGGAGGTCAACCGGGAGGCGCTCCGGCAGGGGTTCGACCGCGGCGGGCGCTACCGGCACGTCTACGACTCCAGCCAGTTCTTCGACCGGCGGCCGCTGAAGCGGCGCTTCGACGAGGGCAACCAGGGGAGCATGCTGCTGCGCCTGAAGGACGAGTAGCGTGGCAGACCGGTCCGAGAAGCTCGTCCTGGTCACCGGACCCACCGGCAAGGTCGGGCAGCACTTCATCGGCCGCTTCCTGGCGGACCCATCATGGGAAGGGGCCCGCCTGCGCGCCCTGTGCCACAACCGCCAGCTCGCGGCCGGCGAGCGGCTGGAAGTGGTGCGCGGTTCGATGGCCGTTCGGTCCGACATGGCGCGGGCGGCAGAGGACGTCACCCACGTCGTGCACCTTGCGACCTGCAAGGAAACGCCGGACGACGTCATCGACGTGACCGTCAAGGGGCTGTTCTGGCTGCTGGAGGAATGCCGGCAGTCGGCCGCCTTCGAGCGCTTCGTCCTGATCGGCGGCGATGCCGGTGTCGGCCACTTCGTCTATCCGCATCCCATCCCGGTGACCGAGACGCAGAAGCACTCCGCGTACGCCGGCTGTTATGCCCTGTCCAAGGTGCTGGAGGAGGCGATGCTGGAGCAGTACTACATCCAGTACGACCTGGACGGCTGCTGCCTGCGCGCACCCTGGATCATGGAGAAGGATGACTTCCGGTACTCGCTTTCCTTCGGCGAGGACGTGTTCGGCGGCCCGCGCTGGCGCGACCTGGTAGGCCCGGCGCAGGCCGAGGCGTATTGCGAGGCCGGGACGGTGCCGGTGATGCTCGACCCGCAGGGCAGGCCGGTGCTGCGCAACTTTGTCCACGTCGACGACCTGGTGACGGCCATCATTACCGCGCTGGACCATCCGGCCGCACGGCAGCAGCTCTTCAACATCTGCATGGACGAGCCGGTCGACTACCGCGCGGTGGCGACCTGCCTGCGCGAGACGCGGGGGCTGCCGAGCGTGGAGATCTCGACCGAGTTCCACGGCACCTGGCTCGACAACAGCAAGGCGAAGTTCCTGCTGGGCTGGCGGCCACGCTACGATCTGCAACGGCTGATCGACGAGGCGTGGGACTATCGCCGCGCCGCAGACGACCCGCGCAGGATCTGGTATCCCGGATGAGCGGGACGCGACACACCATCACGGAAGGACACACATGAAGACTTTTCTCGGCGACGGCGACCACCGGTACGAGGAGATCGACGACTGGGCCCGGCTCCCCGCGGGCTGGAGCTTCAAGGAGGTCGCCGACGTGGCCGTGGACGCGGACGACCGCGTCTACGTCTTCAACCGCAGCGACCATCCGATGATGGTCTTCGAGCGGGACGGGACGTTCGTCTCCTCCTGGGGAGATGAGCTGTTCACCCGCGCGCACGGGCTCACCATCGGCCCCGACGGGATGCTCTACTGCGTCGACGACGACGGACACTGCGTGCGGCGCTGCACGCCCGGCGGCGAGCTGCTTGCCACCTACGGCACGCCGGGGCAGCCCGCGCCGCTGCACGGCGGGCAGCCGTTCAACCGCCCGACCAAGGTTGCGTTCGACCCGCGGAGCGGCGACCTCTACATCTCGGACGGCTACGGCAACGCCCGCGTGCACAAGTTCACGGTGGACGATAAGCACCTGTTCTCATGGGGCGAGTACGGCACAGACCCCGGCCGCTTCAACCTCGTGCACAGCGTCTGCACCGACGACGCCGGCAACGTGTACGTCGCCGACCGGGAGAGCCACCGCGTGCAGATCTTCGACGACCGCGGCACCTACCTCGAGCAGTGGAACGACCTGCACCGTCCCTGCGGGCTGCACATCGCCGGCGGCCTGGTCTACATCGGCCAGATCGTCACCGAGCTGACGGTCAACGCCGACTACCCCAACCTGGGCTGCTGCGTCAGCGTCCACGATCTCTCCGGACGGCGGCTGGCACGGCTCGGCGACGTCCGTCCGGGCGAGGGCCCCGGTCAGTTCATCGCCCCGCACGGACTGGCGGTCGACTCGCACGGCGACATCTACGTCGGCGAGGTCTCCTGGGCCGCATACGGCAGCAAGCAAACCCCGCCGCGCGAGGTCCGCAGCCTCCGCAAGCTGGTAAAGTGCGTGGTGTAAGGCGGATTGGCCGGCCTCAAGGATCACAGGAGCAAGGCAAGGAATGACGTCCGCCGATATCATCGAAGCGATCGACAAGCTATCTCAGGACGAGCAGGAAGAATTGGTCGATGTCGTCCGGCACCGTCTGGCCGAAGCCGGGCGAAGACGCTTGGCGGCAGAGGTTGCGGAGGCGCGGAAGGACTATGCTTCCGGTCACTGTCGGACCGTTACTCCTCACGAGCTGGTTCGTGAGATCCGGGAGTGAGCATTCGTGGCCATCCCCGACTTCCAATCCATCATGCTGCCCCTGCTCGAGCTGTCCGGCGACGGCGAGATCCGTCACGTAGGCGCGGCGGTCGACAAGCTCGCTCTTGGTTTTTCGTTGACAGACGCCGAAATGAACGAGCTCTTGCCAAGCGGCAAGAAGCCGAGATTCCGGGACCGCGTCAGCTGGGCTGCCCACTACCTCAAGAAGGCCGGGCTGCTGGAGTCCCCGAAGAGAGCTCATTACCGCATTACCGACCGTGGTCGCAGTGTTCTCGCCGACTCTCCGCCGAAGATCGACGTCAAGTTCCTCGACCAGTTCGATGAATTCGTCGACTCTCGAACGCAACGTCGCAAGGATCCTTCGCGGATCGATCGCAGCGGCGTGCAGCCAGTCATTCCTCCAACCAACACTCCGGACGAAGCACTACAGGATGCCTATCAGACGCTTCGATCGAGTCTCGTCGCTGAAGTGCTGGATGCCGTCAGAAAGTCACCGCCGACGTTCTTCGAGAAACTCGTTGTTGACGTGCTCGTACGGATGGGCTACGGAGGCTCGCACCAGGAAGCCGGCCAAGCCATCGGCAAGTCGGGAGACGAAGGGATCGACGGCATCATCAAGGAAGATCGCTTGGGACTGGATATCATCTACATCCAGGCGAAACGATGGGAGAGCGTAGTCGGCAGACCGGAGGTTCAGAAATTCGCAGGAGCGTTGCAGGGACAGCGGGCGCGAAAGGGCGTCTTCATCACAACGTCCACGTTCTCCCGTGAAGCGACTCAGTACGCAGCCAAGATCGAAACGAAGATCATTCTCATCGGGGGAGAACAGCTCGCCGAGCTCATGTTCGATCATGGTGTCGGCGTGAGCACGGACGCTACCTACGCGGTGAAGAGAATCGACGCCGACTACTTCTCCGACGAGTAGCCGCTGACGTGTCGTTGAGAGTCGCCTGAGCGCCGAACTCGCTCGGATGTATCACGCACTTCGCTTCAGCGAGAATCCCCTCATCCGTGCCGGCATGGATCCGCGCATCGGGGCCAACCTCAACGGTCCGTCGCTGATCCGGGTTCCCGACTGGGTGCGCAATCGCCTTGGGCGCTACTACCTCTACTTCGCGCACCACCAGGGCACCTTTATCCGCATGGCGTACGCCGACGACGTGCGCGGCCCATGGACGGTTTACCGCCCAGGCGTACTGGACCTGGATCAGACCGCCTGCCAGCGACACATCGCCTCCCCCGACGTTCACGTGCTCGAAGAACGCCGGCGCATCGTCCTGTACTTCCACGGCGTAACGCCGGAAGGGCAACTCTCGTTCCGAGCGTCGTCGGCGGACGGCCTGCGCTTCCAGGCCGACCGCACCGCGCTTGGCCCGTCGTACTTTCGGGTGTTCCAGCACGACGGAGCGTCGTTCGCCATCGCCAGGGTGCCCGACCTGAGCGGCGGCGGGACTCTGCTGCGTTCGCCCGACGGGCGCGACCCTTTCGAGCCCGGCCTGGCAGTGGTGCCGAGGATGCGGCACGCCGCGGTTGTCAAGGAAGGCAGCACGTTGCGGGTGTTCTACAGCCGGGTGGCGGACTGTCCGGAGCGCATCCTGGTCTCCAGCATGAGCCTCGAAGGCGATTGGCGGCGCTGGCAGGCGTCCGAAGCGGTCGAGGTGCTGCGCCCCGAGCTGCCGTACGAGGGCGCCGGCCGGCCCCTGCGGCCGTCGACATCCGGAGCCGTGCATGAACCGGTGAACGAGCTGCGGGATCCGGCGATCTTCACGGACGCGGGCAAGACCTGTCTGTTGTATTCAGGAGCCGGCGAAACCTCGATCTGCGGGTCGGAGCTCACCTGACCAGCACGCCCACGTCGCGCGTGCCGGCGTCGCAGTACCAGATCTCGTGCCCATCGCGCACCGTCATGCCGTGCACCTCGGCCGGCTCGGCGACCCGGAACACGTCGTGGATGCGTCCCGTCTCCGGGTCCATGGCGTGGACGGTTCCCGCGGAGGTATCCGAGACCCACAGCCGGCCGTCGTGGTTCCAGCCCAGCCCGTGCGGGCGCAGGCCCGGCAGCGGAAACGTCAGCACCGGCTCCCAGGTGGCCGCGTCCATCACGTGCAGGCGCTGCGTCGGGGGCGCGGCCAGATAGAGCCTTCCGGCGCGCCACTCGATGCCGTGCGACCCCGACGGCTTGCCGTTGCCACCGGCATGCTCGGTCTGCGCGGTGAGGCCGGCCCCCGGATCCGGATGGCGGGCCAGCTCCATGCCGGTCCGGGGATCGATCTTCACCACGTCGAGCTGCCAGGTTGAGGTGATCCACAGGTTCCCGTCCCCGTCCAGGGTGATACCGCTGGAGTGCTCGGTGGCGGTCTGGAACTCCTGCAGCGTCGCGCCGGTAGCCCAGTCCAACAGGTACGCCTTGAGATCGACCTGATCGATGCACCAGAGCCCCGCGTCCGCTGCCTGGATGCCGTTCGGCTGGGGACCGGGGCTCCTGAAGCGCTTGTCGACCGCTGCCGTGTAGCGCAGGCCCGACGCGCCGGCACTCATCTGAATCACGTTATGCGCAGTCGCCGTTCATGACAAGACTTCTCGGGAAGGCGTCGCCTGTATCACGCTAACCGCCTCCAGCGTCGCTGAGCCGCGCCGGGACGTCCATTCGGTCATGAAGGATCCGTACGATGACCACGGTGGTATCTCCCTGGATGCGGTAGAAAACGAGATGACGGCCAGCCGGAACCGACCGGTACTCCTTGCCGGCAAGACGATACACCCTACCGCTGTGTGGGAATCGGAGAACGCGTTCGACGGCAGATCGCAACTGCGACATGTAGCGTTGCGCTTGGGCTGTGCCCCACATCTCCGAAGTGACATCGTAGATCTGTTCCAGGTCATCCCGAGCGGCAGGCCGGTAGAGGGCTCTCAATTCATTGATGCTTCGCCCGGTTTCGCGCTAGTAGCTCATCCCAATCCAGCGGTATCGCCGGTCCTGAGGCTTCGCCCTCCAGCAACGCCTTGCGCAGCGCTGGGCGCTTCGCCTCTTCGTCCTCCAGGAGGCGCAGCCCGGCACGCACCACTTCGCTGGCGTTCTGGAACCGACCCTCCCTGATCTGCTCGTCGACGAAACTGCCGAAGTGCTCGCCGAGGGTGACGCGGGTGTCGCTGGGCATGCTTACCTCCGAGTCCACAGCAATGTGATCTTCATCAATCGCGTCCTCACGGACTACCGTCCTGAGGCCGGGGCCGCCAGTGCACGGCCTGGATCGGGCCGCGGTTGCGGTAGGGGCAGACCGTGATCATGCCGCCGTCGTCCATGGCGATGCAGCCGGGGTAGTTCTCGCCTTCGCCGAGCACGTACTCCTCCGGCTCCCAGGTGCGGCCCGCGTCGTAGCTCACCCGGCCGCGGACGCCCGACCACGCGAACCGGTCGGGATAGCGGTAGTCGTAGGTGAGCACCACGGTGGAGCCGTCCGCCAGCAGCGTCAGCTCGCCCGAGCACTGCTCGTAGCCCGACACGCGTTGCTCGTTCACCCAGGTGCGGCCGCCGTCGTGCGACTCCGACACCGCCATGTGCTTGCAGGATGCCGTTGTTGCCTCGATGGGTTCGTGGAAGCCGGTGTACTCCGGGTCGTAGCCGTTGGCGCGCATCGTCACCGTGACGTCCTCCGGGTCGCCCGGCAGCGAGGTGTTGCGCTGCTTGCGGCTGGCCACCAGGAGGTTCCCGGACGGCAGATCCAGCAGGTGCGCCTCGCCGCCGTAGAGCAGGTGGCAGTGCGCCTCCGGCCACGTGCGGCCGCCGTCGGTGGAGCGCAGCACGTAGCCGAACGAGCCCTGCTGGTCGAACGGCAAGGCCCGCTCCTCTTCCAGCTCCACGTAGTAGTAGAAGTGGAGGGTCAGCAGCAGGGTGCCGTCGGCCAGCTCGATCATGTCGGCGTTGCCGGCCGAGATCGAGCGGTAGCGGCCGAGCGGCAGGTCGATCGGCTCGGTCGACCAAGTCGCGCCCAGGTCCATGGAGCGGGAGAGGTACCCCTCCGTGCTGCGCCGGTGGTTCGAGGGCGCGACGAAGATCAGGAACGTGTCGTCCTTCAGGATCGTGAAGGCGCCGATCCAGCCGTATTCGCTGTCCCGCTCCATCTGGCGGAGATCGAACCGCTCCATGCCCAGGTCATAGGGCGTGGCCGACCACGACCGGCCGCCATCGCTTGAGCGGAACATCGTCCGCCGCAGGCTCGGCCCGGTGACGTAGAGGTCGCCGTTGCCCGCGCGGCGGATGTACCGGCAGCTCCCCGATGCGCCCTCGTGGGTGTAGCCGATGTCGACGCGAGTCGCGGGCTGGTACGAGACCTGGCCGTCGCGCACCAGCGCGATGCGATCGCCGTGTTCGTCGGGACTGAGGTCAACGAGAGCTCTGGATGCCGCCATGGACTCCATGATACGCGCCGGGCGGCTCAGGTGCAGCCGACGTAGTTGACCCGTGTCGGCCGGCCGCCCTGTTTCGTGAGCAGGTCGCGGCAGATCGCGGCGAGCTCCTCCGCGATCGCCGCAAGCAGGGCGCGCCCGTCCCCCACGTTCGCGGTGACCACCGGCCGATCGCTCTCCGAGATGCCCTCCAGCGGATCGTCGTACAGGTTGTCGGGATGCCGCCGGCGGATGCGCTCCAGGTCCACGTGATCGGGCAGCAGGGCCATCATCAGCGACGTCTCGATGAATCCCGCGTGGTCGCCGGTCCGCTCGGTCGCCTCCACCGTGCGCTCCATGAACGAGCGCACCTCCATGTCGGTCGCATAGTCCCGCGCGATCA
The DNA here is from genome assembly GCA_026710565.1 of Spirochaetaceae bacterium. The sequence continues at coordinate 36,272 of JAPOQV010000385.1, forward strand.
ACTCCGCCAGACGCGCCGCGGGGTAGTGCCCGCCGTAGACGAGCACGACCTTGAAGCCCGTGCGCTCCAGGTTGACCAGCGTGTCCTCGATCACTCCGCGTGAGGTCAGGTGCATGGTCATCAGGCTGCCGAAGTGCTGCGGCTCCTTCTGGTAGAAGGGCGTGACCAGCCCGGTGTCGTAGCACGGCGGCAGCACCACGCCGCCGCCCAGCCGCCTGGCGGCGTGCAGGCAGACGCCGTGCGCCTTCAGCGCATCCAGCCCGATCGGGTTGTGATGGCCGTGCCACTCCAGGGTGCCCAGCGGGACGAACGCCACCGGACAGGCATCGATCCGCCCGCGCAACTCGTCCGGCCGCAGGAACTCGATCTTGAAGGGGTCCAGACTGGCATCGAAGTACATCGGCCGCTCCAGGTCAGAGATCGCCCGCAAGGATCGGATGGACCGCGTGGTCCCACGGGCCGCCGGCCGTCATCTCGTCGGCCGCACCGGCAGCGTCGTTGCCGCCGGTGAACGTCACGTAGTCCGGTATGTAGATGATCGCGAAGGCCCGCCGCGGATTGGCCGTGCGGTTCGGACCGGCGTAGTGAAAGGTGCAGCCGTGGTGGAAGGTGACGCCGCCGGCGGCCATCTCCATGGAGACCGGCTCGGCCACCGAGAAGCCCTGCGCGTGCATCCGGTCGATGATGCTCTCCCCTTCCAACGTGAGCGAGATCGGCTCCTGGCGGCCGTAGCGGTGCGAGCCCGGCACGAAGTGCAGGCAGCCGTTGTCCACGTCGACGTCGTCCACGGCGATCCAGGCCGAGAACGAGCCGACCGGATCCATGCGCCAATACGGCGCGTCCTGGTGCCAGTTGGTCGCCCGGCTGCTCTGGCCCGGCGGCTTGACCATGGCGTGGTCGTGGTAGAGGCGCACGTGCCGGCAGCGGGAAAGACGCCGGCCGGCCTCGGCCAGGTCGGCATGGAAGGCGTAGGTCTTCGCGGCCGGAGAGTCCGTCCACAGGTTGACCATCTGGTTGAACACGAGCTCGTACTCTTTCGAGACCCGCCCGCCGCCTTCAGCACCCCTGATGCGCGCTCGGTTGTCTGCGATCGCGCCGTCGATCGCATGGCGTAGCCCGTTCATCTCCGCGGCGGAGAAGAACCCTTCGTAGCGGATGTAGCCCCGCTCCTGAAAGAACGAGATGTCCTGCTCGGTCACCCTGCTCGATCTACCCGTCATGTGCTGTATTCCTCGTAACCCGATCTTACGTAAGTCGGCGACGAGTACACCACCAGCGGCCCGGCCGGCAAGTCGTCCGCGATCGACTGGGCGCGCACCACGTAGTTACGCCATACGCCGGAGGACCGGAAGGTCCAGGCCCAAGCGGGCCGATCGCCGCCGGCCACGGCGATCCCGGATACCGCCTCCGCTTCCGCCTCGTGCACGACGCGGACCCGCTGCCCGTCGCTGGCGACCAGCCACACGCGCTCGCGCGCCGCCGCGTAGGCCTCCATCCACTCGGCCACCGAGACGCCGGCCCGCGGCAATGCCTTGTACGACTCCCACTCGCGGTCGGTGAGATCAGAGCCCTTCAACGCTCGGGAGGCTCGACTCGCGGTCGGCGCCGTGCGGATTCCTCAACGCCCCCTTGATCGCACCGGCCAGCGATCCTGGAGACTCCAGCACCATACGCTCGGTCGAGAACACGCCACCACCGATCTGTTCCCCCGGCAGCCGCGGTATCAACTGAAAGTGCAGGTGAGACAGCGGCCCTGAGCACATCGTGACCTGATACACCTTCTCGCAACCCGTGACCTCCGCCAAGGCACGCGCCAGGCGCACCATCACCGTCATAAGGTGACATCCAAGAGGCTCAGGCAGATCCGTTATGTCGGAGATATGCGGCTTGGCAATCACGATTGTGTGACCCAAGCCACGCGGAAACCGCTCCAGCGTGGCGAACGATCGCTCGTCTTCGAAGATCAGGCGACCGTCCTCATCTGCCGTCGCGGCACCGGTCTCGATCTCGCGACAGGTCGGGCAAATGCCGGCATCCCTAAGGCGCGACCACGTCCGGTTCCCGTCGGAACGTGCCGCATGATCTGCGGCGGAAGGCAGCCGCATACAGTCGTGAAATGGAGGGCTCGACATGTGCGATATCGTATCATGGATGCGCGGCGCCTCTTCGACCTCGGCGGCGCCGGCGCGGGCGACCGCGTGGCGGGGCTCGCCACCCGCCACGCCGACGGCTCGCTTCGCATCCTGCTCTACCACTTCGTCGAAGGGCCCGACCCGGCATGCGCAGCCGAGGAGGTGCGGGTCCGGCTCGACTCGCACGGCGCCCTGCGCCCCGACGCGGCCTCCTGGTACCTGCTGGACCGCGAGCACGGCAACACCTTCCGGGCGTGGGAGGCGATGGGGCGGCCACCGCGGCTCGCGCCGGAGCAGCTCGCGGAGCTGCGGAGTCTCGAACGTCCGCGGCGGAAGGCGGGCGGCATCGGAGTAGAGATGTCCGGCGCCCGGAGTCATCTCGCCCTGCGGCTGCCGGCGCAGAGCGTGAGCCTGCTGGAGATTCCGGCGGCGGCGTAAGGAAAACTGGTCAAGGGCACGCGGTATGGATGCGCGGCGGGCGGGAATCGTCGAGCTCGGCATCCGTACCTCCAGGGGCGCAAGCCTGCGGGCGGACCTGATCCGCGACCGCTGGCTCTACCTGATGCTGCTCGTCCCGCTCGTGCACATCCTGGTGTTCCTGTACATCCCCATGTACGGGATCACGATCGCCTTCAAGGAGTTCAACGCGTTCCTGGGCTACTGGCGCAGCCCGTGGGTGGGGCTCAAGCACTTCATCCGGGTGTTCGAGGACGACCATTTCTGGGTTGCGTTTCTCAACACGCTGAAGTTCGGGATCAGCAGCCTGGTCTTCGGCTTCCCGGCGCCGATCCTGTTCGCCCTGCTCCTGAACGAGCTGCGGCACAGGATCTACAAGGGCACGGTGCAGACCTTCCTGTACATCCCGAACTTCATTTCGATGGTGGTGATCGCGGGCATCATCATCGACCTGCTCGACCCCAACAGCGGCCTCGTCAACGGGCTCATCGTGGCGGCCGGCGGACAGCCGATCTACTTCATGGTCGAGCGGCCGTGGTTCCTGCCCATCTACATCGGCTCCGAGATCTGGCAGACGACCGGCTTCGGCATGATCATCTACCTGGCGGCGATGTCCGGCATCGACCAGGAGCTCTACGAGGCGGCCATCATCGACGGCGCCAACCGGGCGCGGCGCGCCTGGCACGTCACCCTGCCCGGCATCCTGCCGACCATCGCCATCCTCCTGATCCTGCGCATCCCCGGCATCGTGCACGCCAACTTCGAGAAGATCCTGCTGCTCTACCGGCCGATCACCTACGACGTGGCCGACGTCATCCAGACCTATATCTACCGCAAGGGGCTGCTGGGCGCCGACTGGACCTTCGGCACCGCCAGCGGCTTCTTCCTGGCCGTGCTGAACCTGATCCTGCTTCTCACCGCCAACACCGTGAGCCGCCGGGTCAGCGAGTACCGGTTGTGGTGAAGGAGCGCCGGCGTGCGGCCTGAGATCAGATCGGCGCTGCTCTCACGCGGGTTCGACCTGCTCAACGCCACGCTGCTCGGCGTCTTCGCGCTGCTCACCGTGTACCCGTTCGTGGAGATCCTGCAGATCTCGCTCTCCCACCCCGCGCAGGTCGAGCCGGAGTACCGCTACGCCCTGGCCGCGTGGGCGAAGACCGCCAGCTTCGACATCTACGGCTTCATCCTGGGGTGGAGCAGGACGCTCCGCGGCTTCGGCTACAGCATCTACTACACCGCCACGGGGATCTGCGCCGCGCTCGTCCTCAACACGCTGGCGGCCTATCCGCTGTCGAAGCGGCGCCTCCGCTTCAAGGGGCCGGTGGTCGTCTACATCGCGCTGACGATGTTCTTCTCGGGCGGCCTGATTCCCACCTACCTGCTGGTGCTCAACCTGGGGCTGGTCAACACCGTGTGGGCGATCGTGCTGCCGACCGCGTTCTCCGCCTGGCACATGATCATGATGCGCACCTTCTTCCAGCAGATCCCGAACGAGATGGAGGAGTCGGCGCAGATCGACGGCGCCAACGACCTGGTGGTGCTGGTTCGGATCTACCTGCCGCTGTGCTCGGCGCTGTTCGCCACCATGACCGTCTATTTCTTCATCATGAACTGGAACGCCTGGTTCGCGGCGCTGATTTACCTGGACGACGCGTCCAGGTATCCGATCCAGCTCGTGCTGCGCGACTTCGTCATCCAGGGGGAGGCGGCGTACGAGATCACCGGCATCGGGTTCTACAAGGGCTATTACCTGAGCGAGCCGCCGGTGCAGCGAGTCCTGGGCGCCTCGATCATGATGCTCACCCTCGTCCCGATCGTCCTCGTCTATCCGTTCGCACAGAAGTATCTGATCAAGGGCACGATGATCGGTGCCATCCGCGGATGACCATGCAGGGGTTGTACGCGATGACGCCGTATGGATGGCCGAGGGGGCCTCCGCGGTAGCGCGACCTATCTCGACTCCACTCCAAACCACACGACAGGAGGTACGACATGATCGCTCACCAATTCCGAATCGCTCTACTGATCGCCGCGGCGCTCGTGCTCGCCGGTGCCGGCGCCTGGGCCGACGGCCAAGGTGAGGCCGCGACGGAGGCGGCCGCCGGCATGGGCGTGGACCTGGCCGACGTCTCGATGCCGTTCGACGAGACGCTGGAGCTCACGATGCTCGGTCCGAAGTACTGGTGGCCCTCTGGCAGCCAGCTCGTATGGATCGACGTGCAGGAAGCCCTGAACGTCCAGATCACCTTCAACGAGGTGCCGTACCCGGAGAAGAAGCAGATCACGCTGGCCATGGGCAATATCCCCGACCTGGCGCAGGTCACGGCCAGCGAGAGCTTCGAGTACGGGTCGGTCGGCGGCTTTCTGAACCTGGCCGACTACCTCGACTGGATGCCGAACCTGCGGGGCTGGCTCGACCGCTACGAGCAGTACCGCTTCGCCTACACGGTGCTCGACGGATCGCTGTACATGGCTCCCAAGTTCTCCACCCAGAACGACAAGGACATCCAGTGGGGCTACAACGAGGACCAGCTCGTCGAGCGCAGCGGCCTGCCGGTGCCGGGCACCCTGGAAGAGCTGGTCGACGTCGCCACGCAGTTCCGGGACAAGGAACCGAACATCTACCCGATCGTCGGCCTGTACTGGCCGGGGATCGCGAACGGCGCCAACACGACGCTGCAGGCGACGTTGAACTCGATGGGCATCGGCGACATCGACATCAACTACTTCCGCGACGAGGATCAGTTCCTGTACACGGCGCTGCATCCGCGCTTCAAGGAGGCGGTCGAGTACGTAAAGGGGCTGTATGACGATAAGCTCATCTCGCAGACCTACATCACCGAGAACTACCGGGACTGGCAGAAGCTGTTCGAGGCGGCTCCCAACGAGGCTGGCCGCCACAGCTTGGCGCCGTTCTCGGCGTACCAGATCAACCGCCACGCGAACATCCTGCGCTGGCACGAATGGTCCGTGAACGGCCTGCGCGAGCAGTGGTGGCCGGAGACCTACCCGCTGTTCCTGGGCGACCGCATCAGCATCCCGCTGGCGCAGCCGCTGTCCGGCAGCTCGCTGGATCCGGACGGGCTGGCCGTGAGCAAGGCCCTGGAGGCCGACCCCACCAAGCTGGCCAAGACGCTGGCGTTCGTGGACTGGCTCTACTCCGAGGAGGGGGTCCGGTGGATCAACTACGGCCAGGAAGGCGAGCACTATGACCTGGTAGGCGGTGACGTCGACGTACGAACGGAGTACACGGGTAACACGCCCGAGTTCTACGAGCGGGACGGGCGCTGGAACGCCGTACGCGATCGCGACGACGTGAAGGGGGACGTCACCAAGATCACGCCGGAAGAGAAGCGCGAGGTGCAGTACTACAGCCTGTACCAGGTGTGGCCCCGCTGGGCGCTGTACCAGATCCACCTGTTCGACGGCGACACGCAGCGCTGGCCGTCACCGGCCTTCGCCTTTACCACGGCGAAGATCGCCGAGCTGGAGCAGACGAGCAACGTCGTCGGCAAGTTTCCGTTGCCGTTCACGGTCGACGAGCAGCGCAAGGTGGCCGATCTCAAGACCAGCACGCTGGACACGGTGCTGGAGAACGTCGACCTGTTCATCACCGGCCGCCGGCCGATGGACGAGTGGGACGCCTTCATCGGGGAGGTGAAGAGCGCCGGCGCCACCGACCTGGAGGTGATCTACAACCGCACCTACAACTTCAAGGTCAAGCGCTGAGCGAAGCGAGCGACAGGCCGGCGCCGCTGCGTCCGGGTTACGCGGTGCCGGCCTGGGCCGCGGAGTTGCCCCAGGGGCTTCCTGCCTCCGGGGCAGCTCTCTTTGGAGCGCCGGCGCCACCGCGTCAACCGGCGTCGCCGGTCTCGGTGAGCATCGCTCGGCAGGGGCGGCGCCTGAACACGTGCGGGATGCGCTCCATCTCCGAGCGGATCAGCGGATTCAGGCAGTTCTCGTCGGCGAGTCCGCAGAAGATCGACTCGTCGTAGGAGTAGTACACCACCATGACGCGGCCGTCGGGCAGGTTGCACATCGACGGCTCTCCCGACTGATGATGGGCGCTGTAGCGCAGCCCGCTCGGATCGGGCAGCGTGAACCGGTAGCGCCACCGTGAGCCGTCGGCGGGAGCCTCCGCCGTGAAGAAGTGAATGCCGTAGCCGATCTGGTCGCTGTACCTGCGGCTCGCGGGCCGGATCTGCTCCTCCCGCAACAGGCTGGTGCCGTCGATCCCGCGGCAGGCGGCGATCAACGTCCCCTGCGCCGTGACCCAGGCATTCATGTTCTGACCGACCACGTCGGTCCGCCGCGGCTCGCTCCAGGTGCGGCCGCCGTCCTCGGAGTGAGCGTAGTCGATCCAGTGAACCCTCGGCGCGGGCAGCTCGCCTGAGACGGACGGCCGTTCGTCCGGAAATCCCGTCGTCCGGATCAGCGCCAGCAGCCTGCCGTCAGGCAGCAGGGTCACGTCGGTCTCGCTCGCGCCGTTGGGGTGATCGTGGCAGATGAAGCTGTGGTCGCCCCAGGTAACGCCGCGATCGGACGAGCGCAGCACGAAGCAGGTGCCGAGATAGCCACCGTCACGGCCGGACTGTCCATGGACCGGACAGAGCAGCGTGCCGTCGGCAAGCTCCACGACCGTACCGTAGGGCGACACGCGGTGGAACGGCAGCGCCTGTTCGTCCCACCCCTGCCAGCTCCGGCCGTGGTCATCGGAGCGCAGGCACACGAAGCGGGTGCGGCCCGTGGGGTTGTGCTTGAGGCTCTCCCCGTGGGTCCACGGCAGCAGGATGCGGCCGTCCGAAAGCGTCTGCATGCCGAGCGAGGTGTGGGTCCCGCCGCGCCACCAGCGCGGCCGCAGCGCCAACTCCGGCTCGCCCCAGCTCTCACCGTCGTCGCGGGAGCGGACCAGGTAGCCGGTCTGGCCCTCCATCTGGTCGGTGAAGTCGCCGTACATCGCCAGGATGTCGCCGTTGCCGGCGCGGGTGACCGCGGTGTGCTGGCCCAGCGTATGCCGGATCTCGCTGACGGAATCCACGGCGAACGAAGCCATCGCGTGAACCCTACCCGACTTCGTCCCTCGGATCGTCCCTGCTCCCAGGCCGGCGCTGGAGCGGTTTCGGTTCGACTCGACTATCATTGAGGACAGGACCATGATGGAACATCACGCTGGCAGGCGGCCACGTCGCGCGCCGACACACCCCGGAGAGATTCTCCGTGAGGATGTTCTCCCCGAGTTGAAGCTGTCAGTAAGCGAAGCCGCACGGAGGCTTGGGGTATCTCGTCAGCAACTTCATCGGATAATGAGTTGTACTCACCCGATCACGGTGGAGATGGCGCTCAGAATCGGCAGGTTGGCTGGCAACGGACCGGGTATATGGCTACGCATGCAGCAGCACCATGGCCTGTGGTACGCCGAGAAGGCGATGCAGGAACAGCTCGAGCAGATTCAGCCCGCCGCAGTGCCTCAGGCTTGAGAATCGCATGCATCCTCGGAGCGCTCGCGCAGTTGACCGGAGCGATGCGTGACCGGTCGGCGATCCTCTTATCTGGACCCGGAGCGGCTGGGTGTCCTCCGCAGGTTCGGCCGGTTCGTCGGCATCCGGACGCCGCTCCTGGCGCTTGCGGTGACCATCGGAGCCTCGTACGGACTGTACGCCCTGGCGACCAGGGCGCCGCTCACGGACTTCGAGACCGCTTCGGCGCAGATCACCCGCGTCGAGTCCGACGGCTCCATCGAGATCGTCGCGATCGTCCCGGTATCCGTCGAGGTCGGAACGAAAGCCGTATGGCGCCATGACGGCGGGGTCATCGATGCGTCCGTGATGGACGTCGCCCGCGAAGGCGCCGGGTGGTCGGCCAGGTTCCTCGCCTCGATCGACCCCGACAGCGCCGGCCTGCCCAAGCCCGGCACCGCGACCGAGATCGACATCGCGGTCGGAACCACGTCGGTTCTGCAGGCGCTGCGAACGCGAAGGCTCTGATGCCGGAACAGCCCGCGAGCCGGGGACGTCTCTGGCGGATCCGCGGCGTCTGGAGATGGGTCCGGCCGGCGCTGTTCACCTTCGTCAATCTGTTCGTGGCGATGGTGGCAGCCTCCTTTCTGCGCGGCGCGTACCCGTACGTCTTCGGGTTGATCATCGACGAGGTGATCCTGCACCGCCAGGTGGAGCTGCTCGGCGCGATCGCCGTGGGGTTTCTCATGCTCTTCGCCGCCGACCAGGTGCTTTTCCTGCTGGAACGGCTGACCCAGGTGTCCCTGCAGCGGGACTTCTGGTATCGGTCGCGACTCCGCATTCACGACGTCGTGCTGCGGCTGGAGTCCCACGTCCTCGACACGTCCAGGACGAATGACCTGTTCACCACCATCCACCATGACTCCGGTCACGCGCATCGGATGCTGGGGGAGATCATCCGCATCATCGCCGGATGCGTGCTGATTGCCGTGTGCGCCGCCGCCGTGGCGACCATCAGTTGGCATGCGCTCGTGCTGATGGCCGTGACGCTCCCGGCGTCGGCGTATGCCACGCGCCGCTTCGGCGGGAAAGCCGGCGCGCAGGCGCGCGCGCTCCGCAGCCGCTACGGTGTCGTGGGCTCGTGGATCTACGAGATCGTCACCGGGCTGCCGGAGATCCGGCTGCTCAGCGCCGA
>JAPOQV010000386.1 GCA_026710565.1 Spirochaetaceae bacterium
ATCCGCAGTCCGGCCTCATTTAAGGGGGGGCGGGGGAGGACAACCACACACACAACAACCTATGCCGGGGGAGCGAAAAAGGGAATAAAGGAGGGGGGGGGGGGGGGGGGGGTGGGGGACGGGACAGGGGCGCGGCTGCGGTGGTGGGGGCGCTGGGTGGTTGTGTGTGTGGTGTGGTCGGGGGTGTTGCGCGGGTTTGTGCTGCTGGCGTTGCTGCTCGGCTGGGGACGCTTCGTCGAGCCGATCCCGCACGCCGTGCTGGCCGGCATCCTGATGAAGGTGGGCTGGGACATCGTCGACTGGCGCATGGTCCTGCGCCTGCACCGCATCCGCCGGGAGCACCTGATCGTGCTGCTGATCACGCTCGGGCTGACCGTGTTCGTGGACCTGGTGACGGCGGTGGCCATCGGGCTGATCGCGGCGGGGATGGCACACGCCCGCCAGTTGGAGCGGTTGGAGCTCGACAGCGTGGGGTCGGTCCCGCTGCTCGACCAGGCGTTCTTCGGTGGTGAGGGCGACACGGACGACCCCTACTCCGCCCGGGTCGGCCTCATCGCCCTGCGGGGCGGCTTCACCGTCGCCTCCGCCCAGAAGCTGATCGGCGTGATCGGCCCGGACATCAGGGACCACGAGGTGGTGATCTTCGACTTCTCGGGCGCCACCTACATGGACGACAGCGCCGCCATGCTGATCAGGCAGCTCATGGACCTCGCCGCCGAGGAGGACACGCCGTGCATCGTGATGGGACTTTCAGGCCCCGTTGCCGAGACCCTGGACGCCCTCGACATCCTGCACGACGTTCCCCCAGGTCAGGTCGTCGACACGCTGGAGGAGGCGCGCCAGACGGCCCGGGTTCTACTCACCGCTCGCGCGGTTACAGCCTGATCTCCCACAGGTAGCCGCTGCGCCGCGGGTTGTCGTTCTCGCAGGCGTACAGCGTGCCGTCGGCAGCGCGCACGATGTGATGGACCTGGAAGCACGGCTCGCCGTCCTGGTCGGCCACCGGGCCCAGCAACTCGTAGCGGTCCCTCCGGAAGTCGAAGCGCAGCACCTCGCACCGCCCGCCGCGTCCGGTCACCCCGTAGGCGCAGCCGTCGCCGGCGACCACCAGCGAGGTGAGCCGGCTCGGCCGATCCTCGATCGGCGTGAACAGGTACGCGGCCGAACCGGTCTCCGGGTCGATGCGAAACAGGGACCCGTTGCCGCCGGAGGCGTACATCATGCCGTCGCCCAGGTTGAACAGCCCCTCCGCCTTGACGGTGCCGTACGCGCCGTCGGGCCGCGGCAGCCCGCCCCGGTAGTAGACCACCCTGCCCTGCTCCGGGTCGATCTTGCAGAGCCGGGCCATGTCCACGCCGCTGCTCGACTGCCACGCACGGGTGACCTGCCAGGTCGCCCATAGGCAGCCGCGGTCGTCCAGGCAGATGTTCTCACCCTGCGCCATCCCTGCGCAGCCGGAGGCGATGAGCCCGTAGTCGGTGACCGCGCCGTTGGCCACGTCGTAGGCGACGAGCTTCTCGGGCGCGAAGCACAGGCAGTAGATCAGCTCCCGCTCCCGGTCGATGGCGATCGACTGAATGTAGGTGTGCGGCACCGGCGTCGCGATGCGCGCGAAATCGCCGGTGCGCGGGTCGTAGCGGAAGATGCCGCCGCCCGGAGCGTCGAAGAACCGGTCCACGTCGTGCAGCAGCGCCGTCGCCCCGTAGATGCAGCCGTCGGCGCCCGATTCGAGCGAGCGGTGGAACTTGGCGTCGAACTCGTTCACCACCCCGCCGGCCCCCAGATCGACGAACGTGCCCGATGCGCGGTCGTACGCCTTGAAGATGTCCGAGTCGAAGGAGGTGATGCCCAGCGTCCTGCTTCCGCATGGCAGCCCTATTGTTCGACACTTGTTTTTGACAGTTAAACTGTCGTATACTGTGGATCGATGTCGAACGAAGGCGATCGGATCGCGATAGACGAGCTGTGCACCCTGGTGGATCTGCCCCGGCGCACCGTCCGTTACTACATCCAGGAGGGACTCGTCGACCGGCCCGCCGGGGCCAAGCGCGGCGCCTACTACACCAGGCGCCACGGCGAGCAGTTGATGACGATCCGCACCTGGCAGCGCGCCGGCCTGAGCCTGGAACGGATCCGCGAGCTGGTATCCGGCGGCGGAGAGACCTCCTCTCCCCTGCCCCCGCCACGCGCCCGGCGCCCCGGAGACGTGACGTTGCGTACCCACGTCACGCTCGCCCCCGGCGTCGAGCTGGTGATCGATCCCCAGGAAGCCGGTCTCGGCGCCGAGGCCGTGCGGGCGATCGTCCGTCGAACGGCATCACTCGTCGAGCAGACACGCAAGGAGGATGCAAAGAGATGAGAACGACCATGGCCGCGACGCTGGAGAGCGCTCAGGGACAGGTGGTGCTGGAGGAGGTCGGCATCGACGCCGCCGTCGACGATCTCATGACCGTCGTCGACGTGCGCCAGCGCTATCGCAACCCCGGCACCGAGCACATCGAGGCGGTCTACACGTTCCCGCTGCCGGTGGACGCCGTCCTGCTCCGCTTCTCGGTGGAGATCGGCGACCGCACGAAGGCCGGCACGGTCATCGCCAAGCCGGAAGCGGAGCGGCGCTACGAGGACGCCATCACCGACGGCGACGCGGCGGTGCTCCTGGCGCAGCCGCAGCCGGGGCTGTACACCGCGAGCGTCGGCAACCTGGCCCCGGGCGAGACGGCGACCGTCCACTTCCGCTACGGGCTGCTGCTGCGCTGGAACGGCGATCTCGTGCGGCTCGCCATGCCCACGACCATCGCCCCGCGGTACGGCGATCCGTCCGCCGGCGGGCTGGAGCCGCACCAGGAGCCGGAGTTCGCCTTCGACGCCGAACGCTCTTTCCGGCTGCGCGTGTCGGTGCGCGGCGTGCTGCAGGGTGCCCGCTGGGCATCCCCCTCGCACGATATCGCCGTCACCCCGGACCGCGAGCGAACGGTGATCGAGATCGCCCGGCCCGCGGCCATGGACCGCGACTGCGTGCTGGAGGCGCGCGCCGCCAGCGCCGACAGCCGGGGGTTGCTCGACCGCGACGGCGGAGACTGGGTGGTCCTGGCGAGCTTCCGTCCCGAGATTCCCGACCTGGGCGAGAGCGGCGCGCACCGCTGCCTCAAGATCGTCGTGGACTGCTCCGGCTCGATGAGCGGCGACTCGATCGAGCAGGTGCGGATCGCCGGCGAACGGATCTTCGACGGCCTGCGCCCCGGCGACCTGTTCGACATCGTCGCGTTCGGCACCGGCCATCGCGCCCTGTTCGGCCGCGCGATGCCGGCGTCCCCGGCCAACGTGGCCCGGGCGCGCGATTTCGTGCGCGACCTGGACGCCGACCTCGGCGGCACGGAGATCGAGTCCGCGCTGCGTGCCGCCTACGCCATCGAGGGCGAGCCCGGAATGCCGCGCGACCTGCTGCTGATCACCGACGGCGAGGTGTGGGACACCGACGCCGCCGTCGCGGAGGCGCGCGCGTCCGGCCACCGCATCTTCACCGTCGGCGTCGGCAGCGCCGTCGCCGAGCCGTTCGTCCGCTCCCTCGCCCGGGCGACCGGCGGCGCCTGCGAGCTGGTGACGCCGCGCGAGGACATGGCCGAGCGCATCCACCGCCACTTCCAGCGCATCCTGGCTCCACCCGCCAGGCGCGCCCGCGTCATCTGGCCTGCGCCGGTGCGGGACGCGGTCCCCGATCCGCTGCCGCCGCCATACCCCGGCGACACCCTGCACCTGTTCGGATCGTTCGCGGAGCGACCGCACGGTCCGGTGGTCCTGGAGCTGGAGCTCGCGGACGGCCGCACGATCAGCCAGCGGCTGGAAATCGGCCCGATGCCGCCCCGCAGCGCCGGTGTGGAAGGCGCCGATGCCGCTCGATCCGACCTCGCGCGCCTGGGCGCCGCCCGGCGGTTGCCGGCTATCGGCGACGCGGCGGCGGCGACCGAGCTGGCCGTTCAGTATCAGCTCCTATCGGAATGGACCGACTGCCTGGTCGTCCACGTCCGGGCAGAGGCGGACAAGGCGCATGCACTGCCCAGCCTGGTCAAGGTCCCGCAGGTGCTGGCGGCCGGCTGGCACGGGATCGGCACCGTACACGACGCGGCGCTGGCTCCGATGAAGGCGATGTACAGCCAGGCGCCGCCGCCTGAAGCCGCCCTGAGCCCGCTGCCGGACATGATTGCGCCGGCGCCGGACCCCATGCCCGGGACGATCCGATCACCGGTCGAGATCGTCGCGGCGCTGAACGAGCGCTCGCTGCCGGCCATGCCGACGCTCGACGACCTTGCGGATCTCGGCATTCCGGACGAGATCGGCGACGCCCTCCAGGATCTGGTCGATGAGGGCGAGGAAGCCAGCGCCGTAGCGGTCATGTTCCTGTACCTGATCTGCGGATCGCCCGCCGGAAGCAGTCTCGATCGCCCGCGGCGCCGGCTGATCCTCGCCGCCTACAAGAAGCTGGCGCCCGGAGCCGCCACGGTCGACGCGGTCCGGCGCGTCTGGCAGGACTGGGACCTCGGCGGAGCCCTGGCATACTGATGAGTTGCGGCCCGGACCTCCGGCCGGGAAGCCGGCCGGCCGTTGCGGTACGCTGCGTGCGGAGGGTCATGCCCGATGAGCATTACGCGGACCGACTTCGGCCTGGCCGGCGGCAGCCACGTGCACCGCTACCAGATGCGCAACCGCCGCGGCACCACCGCCGCCGTGTTGACGCTGGGAGCCAACCTGCAATCCGTGTGCACGCACGGCCGCCACGGACTGGACGAGATCACGCTCTCCTACGACGACGTGAACGGCTACCTGGACCCCGAGTACCCGTACTTCGGGCCGATCATCGGCCGCGTCGCCAACCGCATCGCCGGCGGCGCCTTCGAGCTGGACGGCACCCGCTACGAGCTGGCGTGCAACGCCGGCGACCTGCACCTGCACGGCGGCGTGACCGGATTCGACCGCCGCATCTGGCAGGCCACCACGCACCAAGGCGAGAACGAGGATCGCGTCGCGCTGCGCTACCGGAGCCCGGACGGCGAGGAGGGCTACCCCGGCGAGCTGACCGCGCAGGCGGTCTATCGGCTCACCGAACACGACGAGCTGGTGATCGACCTGCAGGCAACCACCGACGCGCCGACGATCGTCAACCTCACCAATCACGCCTACTGGAACCTGGCCGGCGCCGGCAACGGCACCGTGGACAGGCACGACCTGCAGCTACATTGCGCCCACGTCCTGGAGCGAGGCGCCGACGGGGTGCCCACCGGCGCGGTGCTGCCGGTGGCCGGCACGGCGTTCGACTTCACCACCCCGCGCCCCATCGGCGAGCGGATCAAGCAGGCAGGCGGCTATGACCACTGCTTCGTGATCGACGGCGCGCCGGGCCAGCTCCGCACCTTCGCCCGCGTGTACGCGCCCGGCTCCGGACGGGTGATGGAGGTGGCCACCACCCAGCCCGGCGTGCAGCTCTACACCTCGGAGTTCCTGGAGACCACCACGGGCGCCGGCGGACGCACGTTCGACCCGCGGGGCGCCCTCTGCCTGGAGACCCAGCACTTCCCCGACAGCGTGCACCGGCCCCACTTCCCGCCCATCGTTCTGCGCCCCGGCCAGACGTACCGGCATCGCACCGTGCACCGCTTCTGGGTCGCGTAGCAGCAATCCTCAGACGAATCACGCCGTCAGCCGGTATTCCTCGTAGGGGTTCGAGCAGGGATTGCCTCGGCTGACGTGCATGCGGCAGGCGTCGGCCTCGATCACCACCCAGAACACGCTGGTCCAGAAGCCGTGCCCGGGATCGTCGTTCGCATGCCGGCAGATCGATCGAGGCTCGTCCCGGTGGTCGCGCAGCGCCGCCTGCGCCACGCCGACGTCGATGCCGCCCTCGGCCCCATCCAGCAGGGCGTCGATGCGCCGCTTGCGCGGCCGGGACTCGATCAGTTCCGGGAAGCGCTCGTTGACGCCGGTCAGCGCCGGGTGCAGGCAGTGGTTGGTGTGCGTCAGCCGGTCGGCACCTTCGTCCGGCCGCAGCACGTGCAGGTCGTCGATCAGGATCTCGAAGTCGGCCGGCCCCTGCGGCGTGGCCAGGATCAGGTTGGCCGGGATGGCACGATGAGCGCTCCGTACCGCCCCGGCCGCGGCGTCGAGCGAATCGGCCTCCAGCACGCGGCGGACGATGAAGTAATGCGGCACGCCCACCTCGCGGGACGGCGCCGGCAGGGTATTCAGGCACACGCCGATGCCGCGCTCGCCACAGCCGATGTAGCCGATCAGGCCGGCCTGGCCGACCGTCAGCGTCGCCGGGCCGGTGAGCGGCCGGCGCGTCACCACCACCGTGTACGGATCGAGCGCGGGGTCGCTGTCCCAGTTCTGGGCGACCAGCGCGGGCCGGCGCGTCGCCAGCGCCGTGCACCCTCCTTCGTTCGGATGGCCGGTGTCCGGCCGGTTGCGGAGCTGGTTGCGGACCTGCAGGAGCATCAGCTCTTCCAGCGACACGCCGCTCGACTCAGCCGTCCCACGCAGCTCGGCGAGCAGCTCGGGCGCATAGTCGGCGACGTACGGGATGCACGCGGAGGCGGTGGCGAGCGCCTGCTCGCGGCTGATCGACACCGTCTTGTTGACCCGCTCGACGGCGATGCTGGCGAAGCCGCGAATCTCCTCTCCGGCGGCCTCGCCGAGCTGGCGGCCCATCTCGCGCGGCGTCCCGTACACCTCGATCTCGCGGTAGCGCGCGGCGGGCGTCACGACAGCCACCGCCCGAAGAAGGCAGTGACCGAGTCGAGGTGCTCGGGCAGGAACAGGTGGTTGAGGTGGGGCCGGTGCACCTCGAACCGGTGGGCGCAGCCGGCCGACGCGTAGGCCTGCCGCACCTCGCGCTCCATCTCGTCGACGCCGCTCGCAGGCATGTCCTCGTCCTCGGTCGGCGCCAGGACCATGAGCGGCCGCGGGCAGATGCACACCCGCGCGATGCGGCCCTGGTCGAAGTGGCGCAGCAGGTGAGGGATGTAGAACGGGCTCGAGTGGCGGTCGAGGTCGCCCTCCCGGATGACGGCGGCCATGCTGCCGACGCTGCCGGCCAGCGGCGCAGAAGCGCGTAGCGACGGGGCGCCCGCCTGCGCCTGCCACGCGGCCTGACCGCCCAGGGAGAATCCGGTCAGCCCGATTCGGTCGGCGCTCACCCCGTCGGCGGCACCCAGCACGCGGGCGGCCTGCAGCGCCTCGCGGACGCGCAGTCCGACCGCCGTCCGCCCGAACGGCTCCATCGCCTTGGACTCCCGCTCACGCTCCATCGGGTTGGGCTGGCGGGCCGTGGTCCCGCGCAGGGTGACCGCCAGCGTCGCGAAGCCGCGCCGCGCCAGCTCGCGAGCCCAGCCGTGCAGGGGGCCGCGGTGGCGGAGCGGCCGTTGCAGGCGCTCCTCGCTGATCAAATCGGCGTCGCCGCCGGTGCCGGGCATGCAGACAATCCCGCCCAGCGCGCCGCTGGCCCCGGCCGGACGCATCAGGATGCAGGGCACGATCTCGTCGAGCTCGTTGCGGAAGCGGAGCGGCGTGACGCTCACCCCGTCCGCCCCGGTCTCGTCCTCCCCCAGCTCGACCGAAACCGAGTCCGCACCGGGGACGTCGAGCAGGCCGAGCAACTCACAGAACCTGGCGCGCACCTCATCGTCCGCGACCGGCACCGGGTGCACGACCGCCGTGCGGCGGTAGGCGGAGATGGCAGGCTCGTTCATTCGTTGCGCGCTGCGAGTGGGTCCGCGACGCCGATCATGCTGTCCCGCGTCACCAGCCGTGCCAGCTCTTCCTCCGACAGCCCTTCGGTCCCGGCGGGACGGCGCGGCAACACCAGGTAGCGCAGGTCGGCGGTGCTGTCGACGACCCGCACCTGCACGTCGCCGGCAAGCTCCGTGCCGAACTCACGCATGACCGCCCGCGGCTCCACGACCGCGCGCTGACGGTACGGGCTGCTCTTGTACCAGTCGGGCGGCGGACCGAGCAGCGCGGTCGGATAGCAGGAACAGAGCGTGCACACGACCAGATGGTGCACGGCGCCGGAGTTCTCCACCACCGCCAGCTCGGCGTCGCGCGTGAGGGTGTAGCCGAGCTCGGCGACGGCCGAGCGGGCGTCCCGCAGGAGCCTGGCCTTGAACGCGGGATCGACCCACGCCCGGGCAACCACCCGCGCGCCGTCCGCGGCCGAGCGGGAGCGCACCCGCTGGATCTGCTCGGCGAGCTCGCCGGGATCGAGCACCCCCTTCTCCACCAGCAGCTCGTGCATGGCGATGGCGCGCCGGGCGGGCTCGCTGAGCTCGATGTCGGGATGGATGCCCGGGTGTTCGGAGCCGTGGTCGTGCTCGTGATCGCCGCTCATGCCGCGGCGCCCGCCGGGTCCGCCGGCTCCAGCCAGCCTTCGTACACGTCGATCAGGAGCACGTCGCCCTCACCGCCGTCGTACCGTTCGCCCCAGAGGTCGCTCTGGCTGAACTCCACGTGGTACAGCAGGCGCTTGGGGAGGCCGCTGCCGCCGTGGGCGCGCGACTCCGGATCGAAGAACGGCCCGCTCACGGCGTGGATCCTGCCTCGGGCGCCCTTGATGAACCACGGCGTGCGGTGGTGATGCCGTACGCGATCGCGCCGGACCACCACCTCATCGCCGGGAGCGAAGCGGCCGTGCCCCGCCCGGAACACTACTCCCATCTGCCGTCCACCGCTTTCACGCGGGCGTCGATCTCCTCGCGGGTCAGCACGCCCTTCTCCACCAGCACGGTTTCGAGCGAGGACGCCCAGCGCTCGTAGTAGCTGCAGGACTCGTATCGATCCGGCGGCAGCGACTCGATACCGCGGCGCAGCTCGTCAACGGTGAACAGGCCGCGATGCCGGAGCACGCCTACCAGGGCGTTGACGAGGTGCTCCCAATCGGCCAGCTCGTGGGTCGAGCGGTCGATCGTCTCCGCGGAAGGCAGGCCGCCCCGGTCGTGGACGCCACTGGGTGGGACGCTGCCGGGCTTCGGTGCCGTCACGAGCCGAGCTCGATCACCACCTGGCAGGCGCCGTCGTCGCCGGTGCGCGACAGCTCGTAGGCGCGCGCCGCGTCGTCGAGGGGCAGGCGGTGCGTGACCAGGCCGTCGAAGGCGAAGTCGCCGCGGGCCAGGTGGTTGGTGGCCAAGCGATAGGCGTGGTAGCCGTCGGCTTCGTACGTGCCCGGCGTCGACATCACGACCGCGCACTGCTTCTCATACAGCACGCCGTAGTCGAACGGGAAGGTCGGCGCGCGCGGCTCGCCGTACAGCAGCAGGCGCCCTTCGGCCCGCACCAGGGCGACCGCCAGGTTGATCGAGTCCGCGCTGCCGGCCGCCTCCACCACCACATCGGGGAGTTGCGCTCCGGAAACCGCCGCGACCTGCGCCGCGGCGTCGGCCGCACCGCCGCCGGGATCGACAACCGCCGTCGCCCCGAAACGGAGCGCCGCATCCCGGCGCGTGGCGACCGGGTCGATGCCGATCACCTGCCGCGCGCCCGCGCGCCTCAGCACGGCGTCCAGCACCAGGCCGGCCGGCCCCTGGCCGATCACCGCCACCGACCGGCCGACCACGTCACGGAGCCGCTCGGCCGCCATCAGCGCGCGGGCGAGCTGGTGCACCAGCACCAGGCGCTCCAGCGGGGTGTCCAGCGTCTGGTGGATCAACTCGCCGATCGGCACCAGGATCTGCTCGGCCAGCCCGTCGAAGCCGGGCCGCCGCACGATCGCCACCTCGTCGACGACGAACGGCAGCGGCTTGACCCCGACGTACTCGATCGCCTCCACGCGGCCGACGACTTGGTGTGCGCAGGTGGACGGAGCCAGGGGATAGGAGTCCGGGGCTCCGTTGTAGACGCGGCGGGTGTCGCTGCCGTCGATGGCGATGACCAGCGGGCGCACGACCGCCGTGCCGGGCTGGACGGTCAGATCGGCTACCTCATCTACTTCGACGCGTCCGGGAGCGACGATCCTTGCGCTCTTCATCCCGCACGATCCTACCGAATTGGCCGGCGGCGACAACAGCCCGACATCGACACTGCAATGCCCAGACACTGTCCACGGACTTGGCTAGTCGCACCTGCCAACAGGCGCATGAGGCGCTCGTGAGGCGTTTGACTGACAGCAGCGCGGCGGAGTAGGTAAACGCGACGCAGGATCATGAACGTCAACCGCAACGACAACGAATCCCTCCTTCGCGAGTTGGTCAACGCAAAGCGACTCGACATGGAGCTCGACCCCCTGTTCGAACAGCCTGCGCGACCTGCGCCGGGCGCGATCCACTGGGACCGGGTGCGCGGAATGATGCTCGGCCTCGCCATTGGTGACGCGCTCGGGAACACGACCGAGGGCTTGACCCCCGCGTGGCGCCGGCAACAGCACGGCGAGATACGCGACTACCTGCCGAACCGCTACGCGGAAGGGCGGTCGGTGGGAGTCCCGTCGGACGACAGTCAGCTCGCGTTCTGGACCCTGGAGCACCTCATCGACTGCGGCCGGCTTGTTCCTGAGAAATTGGCGCAGGCGTTCGCGTCGCGCGAGATCTTCGGCATCGGACACTCGGTGCGGGAGTTCGTTGCCGGTATGAATGCCGGACGCCCCTGGTGGAAGGCATCGGCACGGTCTGCGGGCAACGGCGCCCTCATGCGTATCGCTCCGATCACGATTCCGCACCTCGGAACGGCAGGCCCGGCGTTCTGGTGCGACGCCGCGCTCTGCGCCGCGATCACCCACAACGACCGGGGCTCCATCGGGGCGTGCGTGGCGTTCGCGGGCATTCTGGGTCACCTGCTGGGCCGCCATCGGGTGCCGGACCCCGACTGGTGGGTCACGAGTTACGCGGAAGTCGCGCGCGCAGTGGAAGGTGAGAGCGAGTACGTTCCGCGGGGTGGACCTCTTCAGGGCTCCTACCGCGGCCCCCTCTGGCGTCTGGCGGAGGAGTACGTGCCGCCGCGCGTGGCTCGCCGAGAGTCGGTCCTTAAGGCAGCCGACACGTGGTACTCAGGAGCCTATCTTCTGGAAACCCTGCCGACGGCTCTGTTCATCCTGGCGCGGTACGCCGACGATCCGGAGGAAGCCATCGTCCGAGCCGTGAACGACAGCAAGGACAACGATACGGTCGCGGCCATCGTCGGCGCGGCGGTCGGCGCTCTGCACGGCGAGGCCGCCCTGCCTCGCCGCTGGCGCGACGGCCTCCTGGGGCGCACGGCGGCCGATGACGACGGCCGTATCTTCGAGTTGCTGGACCATGCCGAGACTCGGTTCAGCTGCCAGGATTCGCGGAGCGAGGCGTCCTATGGCGTCGTACGACCGAGAACCGGGGCGTCGGCGGAAGAGTCCGACGGCGCCGGAGTCCTCGAACGAGCGCAAGGCTGCCTGCTCGGACAACTTGCCGGCGACTCGCTGGGTAGCCTCGTGGAGTTCGAGACTCCCGAGGCGATCCGAAGCACGTACCCTGATGGAGTACGGGAGTTGGCCGACGGCGGCACCTGGGACACGCTGGCCGGTCAGCCTACGGACGACTCCGAGCTGGCGCTGGCGCTTGCCCGAACGCTGGCCGAATATGGACGATACGATCGGGAAGCGGTCCGGCGAGCGTACGTCTCGTGGCTGGAGTCAGGTCCCTTCGACTGCGGCGCGACCATTGCTGCCGGACTGACAGGTCGCTCCAACCCCGACAGTCAGGCGAACGGCGCGTTGATGCGCATCAGTCCGCTGGGCATCTTCGGGACGTACCAGGAACCGGTCGTGGTGATGGAATGGGCCCGCGAGGACTCGGCGATCACGCATCCGCACGAGCTGTGCCTCCAGGCCAACGCTCTGTTCGCGGCAGCGGTATCGTTCGCGATCCGGTCGGGACGGAGCCCAGACGACATCTATCGGCACGTGCGGGAATTGGCTGACGAGATGGCGACAGAGCCGGCACTGCACGACGCGGTTACCGGCGCGGCTCATACCCCTCCCGCCGACTACGTCCGGCAACAGGGATGGGTGCTGATCGCATTCCGTAACGCGCTGTGGCAGCTCCTCCACGCGCCGAGCATGGCGGCAGGCGTCGTGGACACCGTCATACGCGGCGGCGACACGGACACGAACGGGGCGATCTGCGGCGCACTGCTGGGTGCGGTACACGGCCGCGACGCGATTCCTGCTCAGTGGGTCGAGAGGCTGCTCACCTGTCGTCCGGAAGCTGGCCGTCCGGGTGTACGCCGTCCACGGCCTGAGGTCTTCTGGCCGGTGGATGCCTTGGAGCTCGCGGAACGACTCGTCAGTCCGTGCGGAGACTGACCCAGCCGGCCGGCGACATCGGTAAGCCCACCGTGCGTCTGTCGAACTTGCCGCTTGGATGGCAACCCGACAGACTCATGGAGATCTCGCGATGAAACTGCTGTTCATGGACCGTCACGACGTGCACCGGCCCTGGGGCCACGTGCGGTTCCGCCCGACGCCGTTCCGGCCCCTGGGCAGGACGGAGATGCGCGACGTCATCTGTTTCGCGCAGCCCCGGCCAGACGGCACCGCGGACGTGTTCCACTACCAGATGAGCCGGCACGTGCCCTGGAAGCTGCTGCGCAGCGTCACGGCCGACGGCATCCGCTTCGAGGACACGCACCTGGTCTGCGAGCGCTCGGAATACAAGTGGCACTACGCCGCGCGCATGATGTACAGCCCGGAGCTGGAGCGCTACATCTTCATGAAGAACGCCATCCACGACGGCGAGATGCAGATGTACATCTTCCACAGCCGCGACGGCGAGAGCTGGGAGGAGCATCCGGGCGGGCCGGTGTTCGCCGACGGCGACGCCTGGGGCGCGATGTGGAGTCCCACCGTGCAGCGGTTCATCTACTACGGCAAGGGCTGGCAACGCTGGGACAAAGGGGGCGTCCACGACCTGGTCCTCAACGGCCGCCGGGTGGTGACGATCCGCACCAGCCAGGACGGCTTCAAGTGGACGCCGGACACCGCCAGCCAGTACTTCGAGAAGCCCGAGTACCACAACAACATGCGGCTGCTGCGCGGGCGGCTGGTACCGATCGAGTTCCAGATCTCACCCGACGACGAGGATCCGCCCGACCTGGAGTTCTACTCGGGCAGCACCTTTGCCTATGAGGGCCGCTACTACATGCACATGAACAACTATGCCGGCAGCTTCATCCAGCCCGGCATCGACCCGATGCGCGCCAACGGCCACGGCGTGTTCCTGCCCTGCGAGCGCTGGATCAGCCGTGACGGACTCAACTGGAGCCGGCCGTTCCGGGAGATCGACGCCGGCGCCTTCTCCCTGCACAACCCGATCCTTGTGAACGGCATGATGCTGTTTCAGCGCGGCGACCGCCTGCACGGGCTACCCGCCGATCGGTTGACGTACGCCACGTCGACGACCAATTCGCGGTTCGAGACCGCCGAATTCCCGATGCCGGCCGGACCGCTGCGGCTCAACGTCAAGATCCCCGGCGACGAGTACGACAATCAGGAGAACCAAGCCTACGTGATGGCCGAGCTGATCGACGACCGCGACCGGGTGATCCCCGGCTACGAGCGCGACGGATGCCTGCTGCAAGCCCCGCTCGACCGCCCCGACCACCCGCTGCTCTGGCAGAACGAAGGCCGGCGCCGCGACGGCTCCGAGCTGGCAGGCTCCCTGGTCCGCGTGCGCTTCTACGCCCGCGCCTCCGCCATCTACGCTTTGACCGCATAGGCGGCTCCACAAATCCCGGCCACCATCTACTCTCCACCGCAAGCGGAGGTCCGGACGTACCAATATCCGGGATCGCCACTCACAATTTCCTCAACCAATAACGGTTCCCGTGGGGCATCTGATTGCTCGTCAAACCAGAGCGAGCCGAGGCTTCTGTACCCATACCGACTCATGTCTTCATCACTTAAATCAGCTCTGTAGACCCGCAGAAATCCAGGCTGCGGTCGCCGGTACATACCAGCAGACGCTCCGTCTATCACGTACCTGTATTTTCCATTCGCAAAATAGTAATATCGAAAAAGCCCGGTACCTTCGTAAAACAGCTCACCGTCATCGATGATCAGGTCCGGCTTGCTCCCATATGCCGTTCCCACTTTCCAGGAAGCGTATCTAAACGTATCATCGCCGACGTAGTCTATCCTGATCCGATAGGTACAGGTTTCCCAGTCCAATATCGGAGATTCGTACTCTTGCAAGCTATCGTGCAGTTCATTTCGATGCAATTCGATCAGCCTGGATCGTTCGTGCTTCTCGACCTCTGATTCATAGTCTATTCTCCAGACCATCCCGTCTTTGTCGAACCTCACTACGTCTCGCAAATGAAGCCCATACTTGAATGTATTGACGCATCCTCCGTCCCACTCCATGACTCTACGGACCAGCCTCTCATCAAACACTTCCTTGTATCGCGCCAAGAACTCGAAAGGAGAGTGGATACCGGGAAGCGGATACTCTCTTCGTAGCGGAAACCGAATGAGTTCGGCTAATCGTGCAATATGGTCAGGAGATTCGTTCAGCGCTCGCACGGCTCGAATAAACCTATTGACCGCGTTCACGTCTTCCGAGCTGGCAGCGAAACTCCCCCCACAGGACGATACGTCCGCCGCCGGTGAGAGGAGCCCCAACGCAAACAGAAACTCGGCAACAAGAAAGATCCGTCGCACGTCTCCCTCCGTGGACAAGAGAACCATAAGCGGCAACTCACCACCGCCCGCTGTCGCCCGATCGCCTGCCCTGCCAGACTGACCAGACGAGTGATGATTTCGATAGGCGTGATATAGTGAACACACTGAGTCAATCGGAGATCGGAGATTACCAGAGCGCTCTTCATGTGTCACCCCAACGTATCGAAACTCGTAACCACGATTCGAGGCCGCACCCGGCCAACGAGATCGGACAAGGCACCGTACGCGCGATCATGAACCTGCTGAGGAGGATGGGAGTCGAACCATGATGGAGTACAAGGGCTACCTTGGTAAGGTCGACGTCGACGGTGCAGAGCTGTACGGCACGGTCGTCAACCTCCACCGCGACCACGTGGACTTCCGCGGGAGGACGATCGACGAGGTACGTCGAGCGTTCCATGAATCGGTCGACTTCTACCTTGACGGCTGCAGGCAGGACGGAGAAGAGGCGGAGCGGCCCTTCTCCGGGAGATTCGTCGTGCGGCTTCCCGCCGATACCCACCGCCGCGCGAGCACCCTCGCTCGCATCAAGGAAGAGAGTCTGAATGCCGTGGTGGTGGAAGCGCTTGAGGATTACTTGTCCCACCAGGGGGTATAGGATGCCCAAGTCCTCAGGAGCCCAGGCTCCGGTCCAGGTGGGCTATAGGATGACGTTCCATAGCCCATGAACTGGATCTGGCAGCGGCCGGGCTGGCCGGACTTCGCCTGGAGTCAAGCCGAGCTGGAACCGCTCGAAGCCCGTTTTCGGGACGACGCCGGACGCCGGATCGGCTCATGGCACCGCCTCGGCGAGGACGAGCAGGTGGAACTGAGGATCGCTTGGCTGAGCGACGAGGCGGCGGAGACGTCCGCAATCGAAGGCGAGCTTCTGGACCGGGACTCGGTGCAATCGTCGATTCGCCGCCAGTTCGGCCTCGCCCATGACCAGCGTCCTGCGTCACCCGCGGAAGCCGGCGTCGCCGAGATGATGGTCTCGGTGTATCGGGAGTTCTATCGCCCCCTGGACCACCGGACGCTGTGGGACTGGCACCGAATGCTGATGCGGGAACGACGCAGGCTCAACGTCATCGGAGGCTACCGCCGCCACGCCGAGCCGATGCAAGTGGTCTCCGGTCCCGATTATCGCCCGACCGTCCACTACGTGGCCCCGCCTTCCGGCCGGATGACGATGGAGATGGACCGCTTCATCGCGTGGTACGAGGAAGCGAGCGCGGGTGGTGACCGGCTGGCGCCGCTGACATGTGCCGGCGTAGCCCATCTTCACTTCGTCTTCATCCACCCATTCGAAGACGGCAACGGCCGTATCGGGCGCGCTCTCGCCGAGAAGGCGCTGGCGCGAGCGCTCGGACAACCGAGCCTGATCGCGCTTGCGCGTACCATCTTCCGCAGTCGCAGGGCGTACTACGATGCGCTCAAGGCCGCCAACGGTTCGCTCGACATCACGGAGTGGCTGGTGTGGTTCGCCGGGATTGTGCTCGACGCCCAGACCTGGAGTGAACGCCGGCTGATTCGGACCATGGAGCAGACCCGAATGTTCGATCGACTGCGCGGCCGGTTGAATCCGCGGCAGGAGAAGGCGCTGTCGCGACTGTTCCGCGCCGAGCCGGATGGATTTGAGGGTGGGCTCAGCGCGGACAACTATCGCCGCATCACCGGAGCAGCCGCCTCCACGGCGACGCGGGATCTGGCGGATCTGGTGTCCAAGGGCGCGTTACGGCGTAAGGGGGCTCGCCGCTACACCCGCTATTGGCTCGACCTCCCCCCGTTTGGCGAGTAGCGTTCCGGCGATCTGGAACCAACGAGATGGACGACGAACGCCTCCTGACGAATCGCAGGAACTGGAACGAGCGGACGCCGGTCCACGCGGCGACCGAGTTCTACGACGTCGAGGGCTTCAAGGCAGGCCGGATGACGCTTGACGACGTGGAACGACGTGAGGTCGGCGACGTCGACGGAAAGACACTGCTCCACCTCCAGTGTCACTTCGGCCTGGACACGATGTCATGGGCGCGTCTGGGCGCGATGGCCACCGGCGTCGACTTCTCCGACGCCGCGATCGATCTGGCGAGGTCGCTGAACGATGAGCTGGAGCTGCACACGCGTTTCATCCATTCCGACGTGTACGACCTGCCGGACGTGCTCGATGAGGAGTTCGACATCGTGTTCACGTCGTACGGAGTCCTGGTGTGGCTTCCGCATCTGGACAGATGGGCATCGGTGATCCACCGCATGCTCAGACCGGGCGGAACATTCCACATCGTGATGGCGGTTCCCGAACCTCGGCGAGTCGTTGCCGCACATGTACTCCATCAGAGCGACCAGGTAAACCCATCGCACCCGATGAAGTCGCGTAGCATCCGCCGCCTTCATGTTCTCCTCACGGCAAGGAGAATACTCGCCTGATCTCTCCCTTGTGGAAGGAGAACTGAATCTGTGCCGGACTACGCCCCCAGCACGTCGGCGAGCGCCTCGCAATCGGCGACGGTCAGGTCGTGCGGCTCGGCCGGCACCTCGGCGCTGCCGTTCGGGCCCCATTCGGCCGGCCGCGGCAGGAAGGCCGTGCGGAAGCCGGCGGCCCGTGCTCCGCGCAGGTCGTCGTCGTGGGCGGCGACCATGAGGATGCGCTCCGGTGGCAGGTTCAGCCGCGACGCGGCCGTGGTGTAGACCGCGGGCATCGGCTTGTAGGTGCGCGCGTGCTCGGCCGACAGGACGTGGTCGAAGGCGAGGTCGTTGTAGCGCGCCAGATCCTCCAGCAGCGAGACGTTGCCGTTCGACAGCGCGCAGACCTTGAATCGGCGTCGGAGCCGCTGCAGCCCGGCCTGCACGTCAGGCCATGCGGGCAGCCGGTGCCAGGCGTGGACGAACCAGTGCCGGTCGTCCGCATCGAGCTCCAGTCCGCGCTCGGCCAGAAGCTGGTCCAGGATCTCGCTGTGCAGCACGTCAATCGGCTCCCAGAGGCGCCGGCCGCTGCGCACCGGCTCCATCGCCGGCTCGTACCCGCCGCGCCACGCATCGGCCAGCCGGGCCCAGTCCGTGCCCTTGCCGATACGCCCGTGCAGCTCGCGGCCGGCGTCGATCACGCCGCTCCGCCAGTCGACGATCGTTCCGAAGATGTCGAAGGTGAGCGCCTCGACCGACTCGGGTGCCAGCGTGCCGCCTCCGTTGTCGCGCTGGGCCATGGCGACGCATCATATCCGTCCGGAGGAGCCGATGCCGAACGCCCGTGACGCCGACCTGCCCGCCCGCATCGACCGCGCCATGGCCTACGTCTCCCGCTGGTGCGAGCGCCGCCTTGCCGAGGGCGTGCTGGACCCGCACAACTACGGCCGGGCCGTGGACGCGCTGCTGAAGGGAGCCGCGGCGAGCGGCACTCCGGCGCCGGAGTCGGTCGTCGACGGCCTGCGCACCGTGCTGCTGGACCTGACCGACAATCCGCTCGGGTTCCCGCGGGTCGACGGGCAGACCGGCCCGCACGACCTGCGCGAGATCGTGCAGGCGTTCACGGAGCTGGCGACCGCTCGCGACGACCGCGCCGCCCGCGAGCAGCTTGGAAGGCTGCTCGACACCTGGATCCGTCTCACCACTCCGGACGGCACGTGGCGGGCCGACCTGATCGCGGCCGAGCCCAGCCTGAGGCATCCGGGGTTCACCGACGAGTGCGACGGCATCGAGTCCCCGGCACCGCGCTCTCGGGCCCGTACCGTGATGGCCCTCACCCACCTCTTCCGCCTTACCGGCGACCAGCGCGCCCTGGAGCTGGCCGACCGCTTCGTCCGGCTGGCTCGCACCACGTCGTTCACGGAGGACGGCCGCCTCACCGCGCAGGCCGGCATCCACACCCACTCGATCACCGGGACCGTGCACGGTCTGGCCGACTACGGGCTACTGGTCGGTGACCTGGACACCGTCGAGCACGCCCGCCGCATCTTCGACGTGGGACTGGCGCCTACGCGCAGCAGCTTCGGCTGGTCGATCGAGAGCCTGGGCAACGAGCGCGTGCCCGGAAGGGGCGAGATCAACAACACCGGCGACATGATCCAGACGGCGATTGTCCTGGGACTGTCCGGCCGGCCGGAGTACTTCGGCGTCGCCGAGCGGATGATCCGCAGCCACGTGCTCCCGAGCCAATGGCTGGCCGGCCAGGAGATGCTGAGCCCGGAGGACGCCCCCGACTACGCGGTGACCGAGTTTCCCCCGGACGCCGACGGCGGCTGGGGGTTCCCCAGCCCCTCCGACCGCCACGTCCCCGACCCGCTGGGCGTTGCCACCAGCGTCCTGGACATCGTCCAGGGCGGCATCCAGTGCCTGTGGGCGACGCTCCGCCACGGTTCGACACGCCACGGTTCGGACACGCGGCTGAACCTGCTGTTCTCCACGGACCGCAGCGCAGCCAGGACGATCAGCTCTCTGCCCGCTGCCGGCGACGTGACCGTCACCATGCCAGCCACCGGCAGCCTCTGGGTGCGCAAGCCCGGATGGCTGCCCTGGGCGGAGCTCACCCTTGGCCGCGCCGGCAAGGGCGGAAACGGGCTCGGCTGCAGGCGTATCGAGCCGTGGGCGGTGACCGATCCGCTGCCGGCCGGAACCGAGGTGCAGGTGCGCTTTACGCCGGTGCGCCGCTCCGAGGAGGAGTGGGTGTACTGGCAGCGGTACCGGATGATGTTCGAAGGCGACACGCTGGTCGAGATGAGCCCCCGCGGCCGCTACGCGCCGATGTTCGCCGATCTTGCCTCTGGCGCGTGATCAGCCGGGCGGCCGCTTACGCCAGACTTTCCGGTAGCCCGCCACGATGAGATCACCGACCAACGGGATGACAGCGGCCGCACGGTCGTCTCCGGCGTTCCCCAGGAGGCGCTCCCAGACCGGCTCACCGACGGCGGTCAATCGCATCAATTGCACATCGTGCTTGCCGGCGCCGGCCGACCTGGTTGCGCCGGCAACTGCCAGGTGCTGCTCCGGCCAGACTGCCACGGCGGCAGCCTCGTCGTGCTCGGATCCGCCGTAGGTTCGATACCACACCAGCTTCAGCGTCGGATCCAGGCGCACGATCAGCGCGTCCATGTCCCCGGTGTGGCCAACGCACCAACCGACAGCCACCACGCCACCGTCATCGGCCACCGTGAGGTCGTCGAACGCGCTCGTCTCACACGGGAGCGAAGGAGTCATGTCATGCCACGTGCCGGCCCCGTCCCGGAAGTCCAGCCAGCCGCGTCCGCGATCCGCTCCGGCGACGATCATCCCATCCGGTCGCACGGCAATCGCGGTGGGGCCGATCCGATCCGGCAATCGGTCTCGCGCAAGGATCCCCAGGGTCGCGTCCACCTGCGCAAGCCAACCGTGGGAACGGCCTCCAGGTTCACCCCGGACTCCAGCGACGAGCGCGCCGCCCTCCGCGGCGGCAAGAGCGACGACGCTGTCGAAACCACCTGATGCAAGGGAGCGCTCGGCCAACACGGTTCCCGACGCGTCGACTACGAGCAGCCAGGCAACGGTTCCCCCGGCAGCCACCGTGCGGAATCCGCCAAGCAGGAACCCCGTCGGCACGACGGCGATCGCCGTCAGCACTTCCGTCCCGCCCCGATCGTAGGACACCTCCCACAGCGTCATCCCGGACGCATCCAGCATCGCTGCCCATCCGTCCAGCCCGCGGTCAGGGTCCTCGACCTGGCCCGCCGCCAGGATCATCCCGTCTTCGGTTGCGGCGAGCGCCCGGACGGCGTCGGCACCCATGCCGCCGAAGCGGGCCGTCCATACGGTGCGCCCTGTGTCGTCGATGCGGGCGGCCCACCCATCGTAGCTGCCCGGGCGCTCGACGCCTGACGGCATCGCGGGGACGGACTGCGCCCCCAGCCGCAACACGCCCAGCGCCGCGAACAGAAGAGTCAGGATGGTTCGTGCATGCCGGCAGAGCAGCGGCAATCGGGAAGATCCCCGTGCCGCTGCTCCGCCGTACCGGTCGCTCAGGACTCGGCTCTTATCCCTGCCTACCCAGCGCGTCGTTGT
This sequence comes from Spirochaetaceae bacterium, assembly GCA_026710565.1. The sequence continues at coordinate 20,690 of JAPOQV010000386.1, forward strand.
AGATCTGGACCAGCTCGTCCACGCCGAGGTCGCGGAGCTGGCTCACGAAGGCGTCCCAGTTGCTCATGGGCTCCTGGCCGGTGGTGAACTTCACGACCATCTCGTCCGAGAGCGTGTCGATCGCGGTCTCCAGCACCTTTCTCCGGTCCAACTCGTCATCCGTGAAGGTGAGTTGCGGCGCGGGATCGGCGATGACGCCGGCCGAGGACAGCCACTCACCGTCCGCAAATCTGACTGGCGCCGCCTCGTAGAAGGTCGGCACCGACGTGCTCTCCGGCCACACGAAGTTGTTGAAGTTGCGGAATGCCCGCCAGATGTTCTTGAACTCCTTGCTCAGGATCACCCACGGCTCCGGAGCCTGGAAGTTCGCCGGATCGTCGATCGTCATCTCCGCGGCAAAGTCCTTCGCCTCACCCGTATCGGGGTTGTACGCCCGGGTGCCGGTGAACAGACCGGGAGCCGGCCAGATGCGCATTCCCTGGTCGTCTCTGACGTAGCTGTAGTTCTCCTTGCCCATGGCCATGGCGTAGATGCCCTCGTCGGAGAGCCCCCAGTCGATCATGCGCAGGATGTTATTCAGATACTCCGTCTTTGCCGAGACCAGCCACAACTGCTGGGTGTCAACGTTGTTGCCCGCCCGGCTGGCGTAATAGCGCTCACCGTCGACCATCGGCGGCAGGATCGCCACGAAGGGATGATCGGTCATCTCCAGTTGATCCTTGCCCTCGCGATCGCCCCAGAAGTAGCCGTTCCAGATGTTGTCGACCCAGAAGTGCACCCGCTCCTGCCGGCTCAGCCCTTCCATGACCTCGTCCGGCATCGACCAGACGTCCGGGTGGATGAGGCCGTCCTCGTATGCCTGGCGCACGAAGTCGACCATCAGCCGGAACCGCGGGCTCAGCGGGCCGTACTGATACGCTCCGTCGCGGTCGTCGTAGTACATGTTCTGTCGGACGCCCCACATCATGCCGATGGTGTCGACGAAGCGGCCGGGATGACGGGCGGTCCAGGGGAAGTTCTCCTCGCCCTTCATCTCCATGTCGTACTGCTTGATCACCGACAGCGCGTCAGAGAGGTCGTCCATGGTCTGGATGTCCTCGCGCGGATCGATCCCCTTTTCCTCGAGGATGTGTCCGCGGATCGCCGGCGCGCTGCCGAACGGCACGAAGTCGTAGATGTAGGCGACGCCGTACTGGTTTCCGTCTGGCGACTTCATGACGCTCTCGTACTCCGGGTACTTGGTCATGAAGCGCATCAGGTTCGGCAACGCGTCCAGATGTTCGTTGATCGGTACCAGCAGGCCCTTGGGGCCGATGTTGTCCGCGATGTCCTTGGGGCGCTCGACCCGGTCATGCCAGATGTCCGGCAGGTCTCCGGATGCGATCCATGCGTTGCGCTTCACGACGAAGTCCGCGCCGGGAATCGCCTGGTACTCGAAGATCACACCGCCCGCGTCAGCCAGTTGCTGCGACTGCCACAGGTCCGCGGACCAGTCGGTATCCGATTCGTCGTACACGACGATTCTGATCGTCGGCCTCTCGGACTCGGCGCCTTCCTCGTCGCCACTCGCCACGGCCCACGCCGCTGCAATCAGCAGCAGGGCCGGCACGAGCCACAGTGTCTTGTTCTTCATCACACCCTCCTATGGTGCCATTACGAAGCCGCAACGCTCCGCGTCGCGGTCCATGCCACTAACCCTTCAGTGATCCTATAAGCACTCCTTTCACGAAGTGTTTCTGTACGAACGGGTACACGACGAGGATCGGGCCAACGGCCACGATGATCGTCGCCATCTGGATTTTCATGAACAGCCCCGGATCGCGCAGCTCGCCGACGTCCGCGGCGCCGGCGGCATCGACCCAACCCGACTGCACCTGCAGCGCGCCCTGGATGACGATCTTGCGCAGCACGATGGAGAGCGGATACTTCTCCTGGTCGCTCAGGTAGAGCAGGGGAGAGAAGAAATTGTTCCACATCCCGACCGCGGCAAACAGGCCGATCGTCGCCAGGATGGGCTTCGACAGCGGCAGGATGATGCTGAGCAGGATGCGCCAGTCGTTGGCTCCGTCGATGTACGCGGATTCCACCAGGGCTTCCGGCAGGCTCCGGAAGTAGGTGCGCGTGATGATGATGTACCACATGACCGGCAGCACCGGCAGCACCAGCGCCCAGACGGTATTCATCAGCCCGAGGTTCTGGATGAGCAGGAACTGCGGAATCAGGCCGGCCGGCAGGAACATGGTGAGGACGAACACCACCGTGATGATGCCCTTTCCCTTCAGGCGGCGCTGTGCCAGCGGATAGGCTGTCAGCGTGACGAAGACCAGCGTGCAGAACGACGTCAACGCCGTGTAGTACACGGAGTTCAGGAACGCCCGCGGGATCTCGTCCGTGCTGAACACGATGCGGTAGGCCAGGAGATCGAAGCCGCGAGGAAAGAGCATCACCTCCTGTGCGGACACGCGATTCGGATCGCTCACGGAGATGGAGAAGACGTACACGAACGGGTAGATCATCGCGAACATCAGCAGCACCGTGAACGCCACGTTCGCCGCATCGAAGACGTGCGACCCGGCGCTTCTCCGATATTCCATGCTTCCTATCAGGGCCGTACTACCAGAGGCTCGATTCGCTGGTCTTGCGGCTGATCCAGTTCGCCGATACCAGCAGGATGAGGGCGATGACGCCGTTGAACAGGCCGATCGCCTGCCCGTAGCTGAAGTCCAGGCCGACGATGCCCCGGCGATACACGTACGTCTGGATGACGTCGGCTGTCTCGTAGATGCCGGGGTGATACATCAGAAACACCTTCTCGAAGCTGACGTCCACGATGTCGGCGACGGCGAAGATCAACACGATCTGGATGACCGGCAGAATGCTCGGCAGCGTGATCGACAGCGTCTGCTGCCAGCGGCTGGCGCCGTCGATCACCGCCGATTCGTACAGCTCCGGGTTGATGCCCGCCAGCGCCGCCAGGTAGACGATCGCCCCCCATCCCATCCCCTGCCAGACGCCGGACCCGACGTAGAGCGGGCGAAACCAGCCGGCATCGTTCATGAACTTGATGGGCTCGATGCCGACGAACCCCAGCAGGGTGTTCACGATTCCCTGGAAGCCGAAGAAGTTGTAGATGATGCCGACGATCACGACCGTCGCGATGAAGTGGGGCAGGTAGCTGATGGTCTGTGCGACTCGCTTGAACGCCGCCGAGCGCAGCTCGTTGAACAGCAGGGCGAGAATGATGGGCGCCGGGAACCCGAAGACCAGGGACAGGGCCCCGAGCAACAGCGTGTTGCGGATGATCCGCACGAAGAACGGATCCTCGACGAACTGGCGAAACCACTTGAGGCCGACCCACGGGCTGGCCCACTGACCGCCGACCAGGTCGTAGTCGACGAACGGTATGATCAGCCCGTTGAAGATCGGCACGTAGCGGAAGATGACGAAGATCGCGAATGCCGGCAGCAACATGAGATAGAGGTTGCGATCGCGGGCCGCGTACCAGAGGAGGCGCGCGCTCAGCGGCTTGCCCGCGACGCCGGCTTGGACAGCCCGCTGCCCCATCCCTACTCCCCTGCCGCCAGCCGATAGGAGTACAGGCTGCCGGAGCGGAGCCGGAAACGAAGCCGGTACTTGCCGGGCGGCAGTCGCTGCAGATCGTCCCCGCCGACCTCGGCGTCGACCTTGTCGCCGCGGAATGCTCCCCTCGCCAGCACGGTGCCTGATGCGTTCCCCTCGCCAGGCAGCACCTCGACCATGAGCGTGCCGCCGGGGCCGGCCGTACGTGCGTTGACGAAAATCCGCACACCACCCAGCCGCTCCGGCTTCGTCGTCAGCGTCCCCTCGTCTTCCCCTGCATCCACGCTGATGAAGCCATCCTGGCGGAGCCATGCGAGTCCGGTTCCGCATCCGAGGCGCCCCATCTCGAACAGGCCCGGATCGTTCGCGCGCCGGTACGCCTTCGTCTCCCGATGCTCTCCCGTCCATCCGTTGTAGTACAGCCAGATCCGTCCATCGCGCTCGACCAGTCCGTTGTTGGGCCCCACCATCCCGGCATCGAACTCACCGCGGCTGCCGCGCGGGATCAGGGGTTGGTGGCCCCCGACGCGCCGCCACGTGATGCCGTCCCGGCTAGCCGCGAGTTGGATGTCCATGAACCCCTTCTTGCGGATCTTGGGCTCATCCGGGTCGCCGTAGAGTATGTACAGCAGCCCCAGGTACCAGCCCTGGTAGATGGCTACCGGCATGCTGTAGAGCTCGACCCCTTCGGGATCTTCCTCGTCGGGGACCATGACCGTGCTGGTGGGCGACCAGTGCACGAAGTCCGTGGAGGTAGCCCGCCCGACGAGCCGCATGTGCGGGAACCGGCGCATGCCTTCGTCGACGGGAGCGGGACGGCCTTCGTCCCCCCCGTGCAGCGAGCCGATGGTCGCGTCGTAGGTGTCGGGCTCCATCGCTCGCTGTCCCGGCTTCCAGGTGACGGGGCGCAGGAAAGCGACGTACGCCTGCTCCGTCGGGTCGAAGCCAAGCACGGAACCGTCGTCCGCTGCTGCCAGGTAGATCGGGTTGTCCGGATGAGGCCGCCAGTCGAGTCCGTCCGGGCTGCTGGCCGCGCACCAGCCCCACGACCCGGCCGATCCCATCCAGCCAGAAATCGCACCCGGCTTGTCGGCACCCGATCCCCAGTACAGCATCTTGTACCGCCCGGCCGGATCGCGGTCGTGATCGTCATGGACGATGTTGACCCCGCCGATGTCGTACGCCACCACGTTGTTTCGCCGGTCACCGTTGAGATCGTGGCGCCCCAGCAGAGGCTTCTCCCACCGGATGCCGTCGGTGGACTCGGCGTACGCACAGTGGAACGTACCGGCCGCCTCCCGCGCGAAGGCGTAGGTCTGGTACCAGTAGCGAAAGCGTCCCTCCTCGAGCAGCACCGTGCCGTGGTTGTGTCCCATCGCCCGTTCCCACGGCAGATCCGGCACGACCACCGGGTTGCCCCCGTATTTCTCCGCTTGGTGGAAACTGCGGATCAGCCCCTGCCGGGACTCGACGTGTGTGTCGTCCAGGAACAGTCGCCGGCACTCGCACATACCGCCTGATCCCTCAGTCAGCCGCCCAAATGCTGTAGAGCCGCGTCTGGCGCATCCGCAGCTCCAGGTAGATCTTGCGGTCGATCAGGCGCGACGGCAGCGGTCCGGTGGTCCACCGCAGCGGGACCTGGCGGTGGTCGCCGTTGATCGGCCGCGCCTCTTCGAAGCCGAACCCTTCGACCGGCTCCCCGCGGTCATCCAGCACGCGGGCGACCAGCGACCCGGCCGGCTCCGTGGTCACGTTGAGGTAGATGGTTGGAGCGCGCAGCATGAGCCCGGAGGTGGTCAGCTCGCCCCGCTCGGCCGCCCGCAAGGCGACCAGTCGTTCGTTCTCCCACAGTGCCCACTGCACGATGTGGCGCCATTGGGTCGTGCGCGGCCACTTGTGAGGGAAGTTGTCCCGCCGGACGATGATGCCCACGTGGTCCGCGTCGAACTGGACCAGGTCGTTGGTCGGGAACACACAGGCCGACGGCGATTCGGTATCGGGGTCCCAGCCCCTGGCATCGACGGCGATGACCGGATCCCCGGAAACGAACTCGAACGCCTCGCCGTCAAGGCTGACGGCCAGATGCAGATCCGCGCAATCGTCCTGCCCGCGCCGATAGCGGCTGACGAAGAACAGATGTACGTCCGGCGTCCCCGGATACAGGCTGTGGCAGTTGGTGTAGTAGTCGACGCCAAGGTCCTCGCGGTAGGAGGGAAACAGGATGGGACGAGGAAGAGGCCAGCGGCCAAAGTCCGTGGTGCTGGTGAAGCCGATGCTGCGGCGCTGGGCGCGTTGCCAGTATCGGCAGTAGGCGGCGTAGCGGTCGTGCTCGGTGTCCCAGTAGGGGGTTACCTCCTCGGCCATGAAGGTGAGGGCCGGATGCGGAGACGCCGTCCAGTGCAGGCCGTCGGGAGACTCGGCTCCGAAGAACGCCATGGCGGGGCCGTCGGGCAGGGCGTCCAGGTCGTCCGGCATCACGCCGCCGACAATCAGCTCGTAGTGGCCGCCGGCTTCGACCTGGTCCCGGGGCATGCGCGAGAGCTGAACGAGCATGGACATGGGATCGAATGGTTCGTCGGCCTCCCGGCAATGACGCACCAGCTCCCGGATCGGCATCCGGCCGCCGAACAGGCCCTTGTAACGGCCGGCGGGCGACGCTGACGGGTCGACGAAGAGCTTCATCCCCGAGAAGCCCCGCTCCGGTACCTGCAGCGTGCCGAAGACGATGTTGGTACGCCGGCCCCCGATCTCGACCACGTCCAGGTCGGGTGCGCGCCAGTCGACGCCGTCATCCGATTCCAGGTAGCGGACCACCAGGGTGTGGCTGGTCAGGTCGAAGCCGGCGGCCTCCTCCCGGCTCTGGCGCCGCTGGGCCGCGGTCGCCTGGTCGCCGAGGCGCATGCGACCGCCGGCCCACGCGCGGAAGCGGCCGCCGTCCTGCATGATCTGCGGATGCAGGTCCGCGAAGGCGTCCACGCGGTCGCCGAGCGTCGCCGGCTGCGCCTCGAAGGCGAGACCGCTCGGTACGTGGAACGGACGCCCGATCACCTCGTGCTTCCGGAAGGTCCTGGTCCCGTAGTAGTCCGCGGTCGCATGCAGCGGATGCGGCTTGCCGTCAGGCTCCGACCATATGATCTTGCCGGGAAAGACCAGCCCCGCGTCCAGGAACAGCAGGTGCCGCGCGCCGAGGTCGTAGACCATCTCGACCTCTTTCGTGGCGGGATACCGGCAGTAGACGTTGCGCGCGCCCTGGTACATCTGGGGCCTCCCTTCGGCTATGCCATGCGGATCATGACAGCACACCCCAACCCGTTTATCGGATTCTGTCAAAACACAGGTGCCGATGTCGCAGGCCGCTACGTGCCGATGTTCGCGGGAAAGTCCCACTCTCCCGGATGGGCTCGATCGAATAGCAGCTCCGAGTAATAAATGCCGTGTGCCTCCCGCTCGGCGGCATTCACGGCGACGCCGGCGTGTGCCGGATCGGCCAGCGCGAAGGTGCGCAGTCGATGCACCACCGTCTGACGATCTCCCCCGGCGTGTGACAGCACCTTGGCCTGATCGACCACGGCTTTCGCCTCATCGCGGATCGGCATCTTCCTGTCCACGGCGTCGAACACCACCTGCGGCTCGCCGGCGGCGGAGACCCGCTCCGGGTCGACCTCCCACTGATACAGCGGGTTGCGCATCCCCGGCCAACCCGGCCGGACGCGCGAGTCGTTGCTGTAGATCCGGATCATGCCGTCGGCGCAGCGGAACGCGGTCTGAAGGCCGGGCGAGGGCACGTCGACGTACGCTGGCCGGGGCAGATCGGTCAGCGGATCGGCGGCGCGCAGCCACGCCACCCCTCCCTCCGGACGGCGAAAGGCCGGGCGCACCCGCGCGCTGATCGCCCAATCGCCGCTGCGGAGCCGCATCGGGCACGGCTCCCAGAGCCCTTCGGCCGAGACCGGCCCGGTGCGGGTCCACTCGTACCGGCCGGCGGCCGGGCAGTACGAGAACTCCAGGCATGCGACGCGCTCGGTAGATGGACAGAAGACCGTCATCGGCGCCAGCCAGCGGGTGGCGTCGTCGTCGATCGGCACGGGATTGACCATGCCGGTGATAACGCGGCGTATCTCTGCGCGCTCGCAACACGCGTACCCCGACCCATAGCCCTTCTGCCGCAACGGCTGCACCGCCGCCGCCGGCGCAAAGGCGTCGGTGGCCGGATCGAAGCGCACTTGCGTCCATTCGACCAGCGCGGTCGCGTCAAGACGGCTTCGTCCCTCCTCGATCGTCTCGAGCCCCAGCCATCCGGTGTCCGGGTCGAGGGGACGGGCGACCCGCGTCCACATGAAGGTAAACAGTCCGGCGTGCGCCGGAACCTGCCCATCGATGAGCGCCCCGGCCGGGACACCAAACCCCAACGGGCCGATCGTCTGCCGGCTGTAGACGCGGCCATCGGAACGTGCGTCCCAGTCGTCGGTGGTGGCGCGGAGCACTCCCTCGCAGAGCAGCTCGCCGTCGTAGCCGCCCGCGCGGATCTGGTACAGGGTGCCGCGGTTGTCATCCGAGCCGCGCCAGCCGCCGCTGGTCAGCAGCAGTAGAAACCGGTCGCGGCTGAGCTGCAGGCCGCCGACGTGGCGAGGGAACACACCATCGGTGCCGGCCTCACCGGCGGTACGAAACCGATGGACCAGCTTGCCCCGATAGTCCAGGGTCGCCGCCGGCGTGCTCACGCCGGACGCGGCGAATCGGGCCAGATGCCGTCCGGATATTCGTAGCGAATCGAAAGCTCGATGTCCTCGACGGTGATGTCGAACTCGTCGGCCAGGCGCTCGTTGCGCTTGGCCATCCGCAGCGTCACCTCGTTGCTGCCGCGCCGGGGCAGGTGCCCGGAAAGGTCGTACTCGAACCAGTCGCGCCCGACCCAGCGCAGGTAGTAGGCGCCGGCCCGCATGGGCGTGTCGCACTCCAGCAGCTCGCCGTTCAGGGCGACCTCCACCTCGTCGTAGCCGGTCATGTTCGTCAGGTGGACGCGGAGGCGGCACGTGCTCAGACGGTCCGCCTTGCCTTGGGCGTCGTCGGCCACCTCGATCGCTATCGGCAGCGGATCGGGGCCGAGCACCGCCGGGATCTGGTGCTTGGTCTCCAGGCAGTTGGGAAACGAGTCGTGTGAGCGCATGACCACGTAGGTCTTGTCCTTGAACTCCAGCCGCATCGGACTGCCGACGTCGTCCAGCACGTCGCGGTTGTCGTAGTTGTAGGTGGGCGCGGTGCCGAAGTAGTTGAACACGTACAGGCCGGGGACGCCCCTCGCCAGGTGGCGCGCGGCGATCGCGCGCGTCATCTCGTTGGTCATCCCCGTCATGAGCGGCGTCTGCACGAACCAGCGCTTGTCGTCCGAGTCGCCGGCCAGGTAACCCTCCTCGATCGCGGGGTAGATCTGCGTGTCGGTCGAGTCGGCCAGCTCCACCCACTCGCCCACGTCCTCCTCCATGTCCTGGCCGAAGAAGCAGGAAGGGACGAGGATGTCGACCAGGCCTTCGCGCACCCAGGTGCGCACGTCCAGGCCGAGGCGCTCGCTGCCGGCGACGGTGTTCGGCACCCGCGCGGCGAAGCCGATCGGCCGGCCGCGCGCTTCGCCGATGCGGTCGATCCCGATTCGCATCTGCCGCATCATGTCGGTCATCAGCGGCATGCCGGCCTGCTCCCGGCCGCGCTTGAAGTAGCCGGGGCAGCGCATGTAGTCACACAGGAATCCGTCCAGGTCGTAGCGCTCGCACGACTCGAAGGCCAGATCGCGCCGCACGTCCCGAACGTCCTGGTGGGCGTAGTCCTGGAAGAATCGCAGCACGTTCCACAGCCTGTCCGGCCAGCCGGCGGCGCCGTCCTCCCCGATCAGGTACTCGGGGTGCTCGGCGAAGAACTCGCCCGACCAGAGGTTTGAGTCGTCGGCGTCGACGCCCCAGTGGTGCCAGTCGTTCATGGCCAGGCGGAACCAGAAATCGACGCCGATGCGCTTGGCCTCCCGCACCTTGACCTCCTCCGGGTCGATGCCGGCCTCGAAGGCGAGGCGCAGGTGCTCGGCGGCGCGCCACAGCTTCACGTCGCCGACGCGGGCACCGCGCTGCATGCGGTCGACGATGAACTCCGCGCCCTTTACCTCGGTGGGCCACCCCACGGTGAAGCCGGCGTTGGAGCCCATGGCGCCGACGTAGGCGTCCACCGGGCGGCCCTGAAAGAAGCCGAAATGCGCCTGCGCGATCCGCTCCGCCGAGATCGGCGGGTGGTAGTACATCTCCTGACCGGCATTCTGGTCCCACATGACCCGGTAGCGCCGCACGCGCCGGTCCTTGCGTTGATCGTCAGCCACTGTCATCACTCCCTGCAGCATCAGGTCGGCAATCCCACCGTAGCCGAATGTCGATCACAGCGACACCGGCCCTCGGCTCGTGCGGTTGCGGAGAATCGCGCTCTCCATCTCGTCGACCGCGGTCCGGAGATCGGTGTCGATCACCGAATGGATGCCGTGGAGCGCGGCGTCGATGAGCGCGCCGGCCGCGCCGATCGCATATGGCAGCGGCCGGAGTCCGGGAGCCAGCCGGTTGGTTCGGCAGTTGGTGTAGGGCTCGTAGCCGCCGCGGCGGCGCTCGGCGTCAGTGGCGATGTAGCCGTCGCTGCCGTTGGCCATCGGCAGCAGCAGCGTCTCGCCCAGCGGGCTGCGCGCGGCCAGCTCCAGCGCGATCTCCGTGAACGGCTCGCCGCCGTAGAACACCAGTCCCAGATCGTCGATCACCCAGACGGCGAGCGACGATCTCCAGGTGGCCGGGAACCGCCGGCCGGCGGCCAGCGCCGCCTTCATGTCCACGGCCCAGACGATCGACCCGGCTGCCACGCCGGTAGCGCAGGCCAGCCGCCGGCGCAGGTGGTCGCAGTGACCGGTCAGCAGCAGGACCAGGTCCAGGGTGACCAGCAGGCCGGCCGTGTCGTCGAGCCGGAGCGCCAGCGCCTTGGCGCGCAGCGGCGCCCCGCGCCGCTCGATCTGCACGTTCATCACCCCGTGGATGGCGTTGTCGACGTGATCGGGACCGGGATCCATCGCGACCGACGCGGCCCCCGCTCGGAACTCCGACATGCGCGTTAGGATGACCGTCCATCTCGTGAGTGACGCGCACCTGCCCCGCGGCTACCACCACCTCACGGCGCGCGCCAAGGCGCCGCTGATCGCGCTGCTGTCGCTGGCGTCGATCGCGTTGAGCGGGTACGTCTTTTCGCTCTTGCTGGAGTTGCTGCGCCTGCTGCGCGACCTCAACACGGTCGCGCCGGGCGGGGGCGTCAGCCTGCTGCGGGTCCTGTTCGGCTCCGGACTGCCGATCCTGGCAGGCGTCGGCTGGATCGCCGCCGTGGTGCTCATCGTCTATGCCTACAGCCGCTACGGGGTGCGCAGCCGCTGGCTCAAGCAGTCGGTGAACGATCTTCCCCCGATGGCCATGCTGGCCGCGGGCGCAGGCTACCGGACGCTCTTCAGCCGGTTCCTGCTGGTCACCGAGTTGGAGCTGTTCCTGGCAGCCGCGGTCCGCGCCGGAGAGCTGGCCCTCTGGGGACTGAACGGCACTTGGCGCGGCGAGTCGGCAGCCGCTGCCGCCGTACCGGCAGCGCTGGGCGTCGCGGCCGCCGTGGCACGGGGCCTGGTCGTCCGCGGGCACCATGTTACATTCGTCGCGCGCCTGCGCCGGACAGGACGCGCCGCGAGGGAGGGACGATGACCGCCACCCAGAAATATCTGTTCGACCTGCAGGGATTCCTGACCGTCGAGGACGTGCTCTCGGACGAGGAATGCGAGCTTGCCAAGCGCAAGATCCGCGAGCGCATGGAGCCGATGGACAAGACGCCGGACGGCTACGAAGCGAACGGCACTTGGCAGAAGGCGTACGGGCTGGTGAACCTCGGCGAGCCGTTCACCACGCTGATCGATCATCCCAAGCTGGTCTCGGTCCTGAGCGAGATCATCGGACCCAAGCTGCGGCTGGAAGGCAACTACAGTTTCGTGCGCTCGAAGGGCTGCCCGCACTTCGAGATGCACGGCGGCCACCGCGGCGGCCGGGTGAACTTCCGCTACTACGTGCACGGCGACCAGATCTACACCGGGCTCACCGTCGTGTCCTTCACCCTGCAGGAGATCGCCGAGGAGGACGGCGGCTTCGCCTGCATCCCCGGCTCCCACAAGTGCGACTTCCACGTCCCGCCGGAGGACCACAAGCGCCTGTTCGCGATCGACGGCCCGCTGGTGCGCAACATCGCGGCGCCCAAGGGCTCGGCCATCATCTTCACCGAGACGCTCGCGCACGGGGCCGCTTCCTGGCAGGGGGACGAGCCACGCTACGGCGTCTTCTACAAGTACAACGACCGCGCGGCGACCTACGGTTACCGGCCCTATCGCCTCCCCAGTAAAGAGACCCTGGCGCAGCTCCCGCCGGAGAAGCGCATCTTCTTCAACGGCACCTGGGAGGCGTTCGGCCCGGAAGACAACCCGCACAACGAGCACGCCGAGGCCTGAGCGTTCCGGTCACGAGCCTCCGGTTCCGCGAACCAGCACGACGTGCCTCCGTTCGATTTCTTGGTGAAAGCCGTCTGGCAGGCGTGCCCAGTCGTGCATCTCCACGAGAAAGGGAATGTTGGAGTCGCGCAACGCATCGGCCAAGTCGGCCAGACGGAACGCCTCGATCGTGCCCAAGCCCGGGCCGCGCAGCACGAGGTCCAGGTCGCTGCCACCGTGGCTCAGTCCGCTGACCCGACTCCCGTAGGCCCAGACCTCAACGCCCGGAACATGCTTTCTCACGAGCGCTTCGATAGACGCCCGATGGCGCGCCGACAGGTGCAGTTTCCCTGCCGACTCGGTCTTCGCAGAAGGCTCAGCCACCGGCCTTTCCTTCGATCACGTCCGCCAGACTCCGCGCATCGTCGACGAAGCGTGGCAGGAGCTTCAGTGTGGCTTCGGCGAAGCCCTCGCCGTAGTCGTGAGCGGTATCGTTGCGACTGTCACGGTACTCCAGCCAGCGCTCGCAGGCGTCGGCCGGAATCAGGCCGTGCTTGGCGGCATGTCGGAATACATCCTTGAATGTCAGTTGATCCGCCTGCCGGTTGCTGGCAAACCATGGTCGCAGGCGCTTCTTCAGCAGCTTGCCGCTCTGCTCCAGCACCAGCTCGAACTCCTTGACGCACGCCGCCCGGTAGATGTCGTACAGGACGTCGTCTTCGGAACCCTGGGCTCCGAGAGCGGCGAGCGCATGCTCCAGGGTCTTGATGCAGCGCCTCAGATAGGTGGTATCAATCTCGCTGCGTCCCATGTTCTCGGTGCTCCCGACTCCACCCGACCCTGCTTGCCCTGGCTGAGGGTCCAGACTGTCCTCCGACAGGATGTGAGTGCTCACTTCGCTTCACTTGGAGGTGTCATCCGGATCATCGAGAGTCAGCAGGACATGCTCCTCACGCTTGACGCCGACCTCGTACTCGGCCATCAGAACCGCGAGCTGTGCTCCGCTCATCAATGCAACCGGAGATGCATCGGCGCGTGCCGCTTCGTGTCGAGCACCTCGACCGCGAAGAGTCGCCGTGCTGCCGGATGTCCACAGCCAGTCTGGCGTTCACGGTCGCCCACGGCGTCTTGCCTCGCGTCACCCACATCCCGCGAGCCACGATGCGCTTCGTGATCTCGCGGTAGTGAAGTGGCTCCCCCCCTTCGCGCAGGACCGCGCACGCCGCCTCAAGAGCCTCCCATCCATCTCCTCCACCCACCTACCAACCAACCACC
>JAPOQV010000387.1 GCA_026710565.1 Spirochaetaceae bacterium
ACCACGCGCCGCACGCGCTCTTCGCGCAGCTTGTGTGCCAGATCGTCGATGTGCGTGTCGCGGCGCAGGATCAGCCGTTCCTGCGCCTCCCGGATGGCCGCCGCCGCGCTGGGCCGCGCCACAACCTCGGCGTAGATCGGGTGGGCGATGCGCGGCGGGCCGCCGTCGGCCTGCGCCACCAGTCCCAGGTCGCGGACGTAGGCCAGATCCTCGTCCGAACACGTGGTCTCGACCGCTCCGGTCAGGATCGGCTCTACCACGCGCCGCACGCGCTCTTCGCGCAGCTTGTTCGCCAGGTCGTCGACATGCGTGTCGCGGCGCGCGATCAGCCGCTCCTGCGCCGCGACGATGGCGTCCGCCGTGATCGCGAGCGCGCGGTCGCGCCCGGGCTCGTGATCGCCGGGGCGCTGGCGAAGAGCGCCGAGCCGGTGTTCACGGTGTCGGCGAGTCTGCGCACCGCCGGCATGGTGGCGCGGCGGGTGGCGGCGGCACGCGCGGGCGGTTCGGTGGCGCTGCTGGTGCTGTCCGGAGGGGGGCTGGTGCGCCGCCTGTTCGGGATCGTGAAGCTCGGCTGGCTGCTGCCGCAGAACTCGTTCCGCATCCTGCGCGCGATCAGGCGCGCGCATCCCGACCAGCCGCTGTGGGCGGTGGAGAACCCGATCCTGCCCGGGCCGGCGGCACGAGCGCGCTGCATGCAGCGCAAGGTCGACGCCGGCGCGCAGGTGATCCTGACGCAGCCACCGTTCCTGTGGCATCGGTTCACGCGCTGGCTGGCCGAGGTCGAGCGGCTCGGCGTGACGGCGCCAATCGTCTGCGGCGTGCCGATCGTCACCTCGCCGCTGTCGCTGCGCACGTGGCTGTTCCTGGTCGGCTTCACCGGCTCGCACGCGGAGACAGACGCGCTGCTCGACCGTCTGCGGAGAGCGGACGCGCGCGGCCAAGCGGCAGAGGAGGGGATGCGCTACACCGTCGAGCTGCTGCAGCGCCTGCGTGCCACCCCCGGCGTGGCCGGCGTACACATGATGCCGATCTTCGCCTGGCGGCGGCTGGAGCGGGTCCTCGCGGCCGCCGGCCTGGGGCCGACGGACCGTTTGGCCGCAGACGGGGACAATGCGGCGGCCACGCGATAGCGATTCCGATTCCTGCCACCCGTAGACCAGTTACCGCGCGGCCAGACACTGAAGGAGGTGCTGGAGCAACCGTCGGGGATGCCGGACGACTCGTCGTGAGATGCGCCCATCACACGGACCCCATTACGGCGGCCGGTCCGATGACCGGCGTTCCGTCGACCTGTTCGACGTGCGGAGCTTTCAGCCACAGGGCGTAGTGCACCTGCTTGCCGTGGCGGAAGGGCGCCCTTTGCACCTTGCGTATCAGCTCCGCTGCGGTCCGTTCCGGGGCGGAGCGGTCCGACCACTTCACTTCGCCGAACAGCAGGTGCCGGCGATCGGCGGACTCGGCTACCACGTCGAGTTCCAGCGGGGATCTGTCGACGCCGGGGCCCCACCAGCGGGACGCTGGATTCCAGTCGATGCCGTGGAGCTTGAGGCGCGGGACCGAGTCTCTGGCTAGCCACTCCCACACCTCGGCCACGTGGCCGGAAAGCTGCGCCATCACCTCGGCGTGCACCGCCTCGATCAGATCATGCTCGAGCCGGGACCGGTTCGGGGCCACGAACCGGTACCAGAACAGCAGGAACGGATCGTCCAACCGATACAGGCTGCGCTTGGTAGAGCGCGTGCTCTCGCCGAAGGGAAGCTCACGGCGGACATAGCCGAGGTCGATCAGCCGCGCCAGCGGACGGCTGAGGTTCGAGGCCGGCTGGCCGACGCGACCGCCGATCTCGCTCAGTCGATGGCACCCCGAGCCGATCAACGCGAGCAGGGAGTTGGCCTGCACGACGCTGCGCATGTCGTCGAGCAGCAGGCGGGGCGGTTCCCCGTGCAGGACGCCGTTTCGATCGAGGATGAGTGTGGCGAGCGCCTCGTCCGTGCCGGCGTAGTCGGCCGCAAGCTCCCAGTTGCGTGGCAATCCTCCCCAGACGGAGTAGGCGGTCACGGCTTGCTCCGGCGCCAGTCCCAACGCTTCGGACAACGCCGCCGGGGGCATCGGTGCGACCTTGATGATCTCGGCGGCGCGACCGTACAGCGGCGCGGTTTCGTCCAGCACCAGACCGTGCATCATGCGCTGTGACGAACCGCAGATGACCAACCGCAGGGGCCGTGCGCGCGGGGTGTCGACCAGTCGCTGGACGATGCTCGGCAATGCCGGGGAGACGTGTGCCAGATAGGGCAACTCGTCGATGACCAGCCAGGCGTCGGCGGGCGCCCGCGCGCACCACGTCTCCAGGAACGCCGTCCAGTCGGGATACGACGCCGCCTCGAATCCCGGTACGAGACGCCCGGCCTCGACCGCGAGGGCTGCGCGCTGGATGCCGTCTTCGCTGAGGTCGGCCAAGTAGTAGGCGTGCCGGGATTATTATGTTCCTGTGACATTATGTCAGAGAGGCATAATGTTTGTCGAGCAGTGCCGGGCCCTCGGATCAGCGGGCGTCCAGGCGCTCCAGCTCGTCGTCGATGGTGGCGGCGATCGTCTCGAACGGTGCCGCGCCGGTCAGGGGGCGTCCGTTCACGAACAGCGCGGGCGTGCCCGACACGCCGGCCGCGGCTCCGGCGCGGATGTCGTCCCGCACCGTCTCGTGGTGGCGGCCGGAGTCCAGACATGCGTCGAACGCCGCGCGGTCCAGCCCGATGCGGCCGGCTTTGTCCTTGAGGTCGGGCACGGACAACGCGGCCTGCTCGGCGAACATGAGGTCGTGCATCTCCCAGAACATCGCCTGCTCGCCGGCGCAGAGCGACGCCTCGGCGGCTTTCTGCGCGTTGGCGTGGATGTCGGCCAGGGGGTAGTGGCGGTACACGATCCGGAGCCTGTCCCCGTACTCGCGTTTGGCGCGCTGCAGGGCCGGCTGGACCCTCGCACAGAACGGGCACTCGAAGTCCGAGAATTCGACGATGGTCACCGGCGCGTCCTGGGGTCCGAGGGTCGCGAACCCGTCGGCGGCCACGTCCACTCGGAAGGGTTCGAGACGGTAGTCGACCGCGAACCGCTGTTCCAGCACGCCGAGAAACTCCGTCTCGGCCTGTTGCTCCGCCTGTTGCCTGAGGAAGTCGCGGATCTGACCCGCCACCGCCCCCAGCGCGTACGGGATGCGGCTCTGGTTCTCGCGGTAGAACGCCGCGACTTCGGAGTCCTCGATCTGAGGCACCGACTCGTACACCGAGGCCATGATCGCCTCCACGGTCATCCCGGAGCGGCCGGCTTCCAGGTCGAGCAATCGTTCGTGCACGAGTTGGCGGAGGAACGTCTGCAGCACTTCGGCGTGGCTCCGGTCCGCTTCGACCTGGCAGCGCAGGCGTTCGAGCTCGGTCTGTTCCAGGGAGAACGACGCCACCGTGAGGAGCTCGGCGCGCTGCACGGACTCCTCGCCGATGGTCGCCACCACGTCATCCGCCCATGACGTCACGGAGCCGACGAGCAGGATGGCAGCCGCCAAGCAGAGGAGGCGGGCTGACGGACGTGTCATGTGGCCGATCTCAGCCGCAGAGCGTTGGTGATCACCGACACCGACGACAGGCTCATCGCCACGGCGGCGATGACCGGCGACAGCAGCACGCCCACCAGCGGATACAGCACACCGGCGGCCACCGGCACGCCGACGGCGTTGTAGATGAAGGCGAAGAACAGGTTCTGGCGGATGTTGCATGGTAGCACGAGCTAGGCGGTGAGCGCGAACCATGCCGTCGAGATCCCCGTTCACCAGCGTGATTCCGGCACTCTCGATCGCCACGTCGGTGCCGGTGCCCATGGCGATGCCCACGTCGGCCGCGGCCAGCGCGGGCGCGTCGTTCACGCCGTCGCCGGCCATGGCGACCTTCAGGTTCCGGGCGCGAAAGGAATCGAGCAGCGCGTTCTTGTCCTCCGGTGCGAGCTCGGCATGCACCTCGTCGATGCCGAGCGTGCGCCCGACCGCCTCGGCCCCGCGCCGGTTGTCGCCGGTGGCCATGACGACGCGGAGCCCGGCGCCCTGCAGGGCGGCGATGGCGCCGGGCGCCGTCGCCTTCACCGGGTCGGCGACGGCGATGAGGCCGGCGGCTTCCCCGTCGACCGCGACGAACAGCGCCGAGTTCCCGCCTTCCTGCAGGGGCTGTGAGATCTGACGCAGCGGTGTGGGATCGACCCTGGCGTCGTGCATCATGGCGGCGTTCCCGAGTACGACCTCGTGCCCGGCGACCCTGCCGCGAACTCCCTTGCCCGCGACCCTGGCGAAGTGATCGGGATCGGCGTGGAGGCGCTCGCCCCCTCGCTCGCGGGCTCCTGCCACGACGGCGTCGGCCAGCGGGTGTTCCGACGCGCGCTCCAGGGCGGCGGCCAGCGCGAGCACCCGGTCGCGCTCGAATCCGGGGGAGGGGAGTACGTCGGTGAGCGCCGCCCGGCCCGTGGTCAGGGTGCCGGTCTTGTCGACGATCAGCAGGTCTACCTCCGCGAGTCGCTCCAGGGCTTCCGCGTCGCGGACGAGCACCCCGGAGCGGGCCCCCCTTCCGGTCGCCACCATGATCGACATCGGCGTCGCCAGGCCGAGCGCGCACGGGCAGGCGATGATGAGGACGCTGACCGCCGCGACCATGGCAAAGGACAGCGCCGGCGGAGGTCCGAACAGCAGCCAGGCGACGCACGCGGCCAGGGCGACGGCGACGACCACCGGTACCAGCCAGCGGGCGACCCGGTCCGCCAGCGCCTGGATCGGCGCGCGGCTGCGCTGCGCGTGTGCGACCAGGTCGATGATGCGCGCCAGCAGGGTGTCGGCGCCGACCCGTTCGGCGCGCATCACGAAGGAGCCGGACCCGTTCAGCGTGCCGCCGGTCGCCATGCTGCCGATCCTGGCTACCTCCCCGCGTAGCTGCCAATCATTGCCCATGCAAGACGCGTTCGGCCGCCGGCACGCTCCGCAACCTCCGTCAGGTGTCACGTCTTCTCGCCCGTCGGCCCTTGCCGCAGCAACCGCAGAGCATTGCCGACGACCAACAGCGAGGCGCCCACGTCGGCCGCGATGGCGGCCCACAGTGTGGCGAAGCCGGCAAAGGTCAGGCGCTGCCTGGGCACACGCCCGTCGAGGCGTACCGGGACGGCGTGGCAGATTTCGCATAGGAGGTGGCATAGCGACGATGATTGGAAGGCGGCACGAAAAGGCTGCGAGGTCCGGAGGGCGAACGGCCAGCGCGAACAGCGGAGAGTTATCCACAAAGTCCGCAGGCTGGAGCACTCCCTCCCTGGCCCCCAACCCCCTTTTACCGCCGCCTGTTTCTCACGAAGAAGGAGTAGATTGACAACTCAATGGGTTACACCTTACCTACCTCTTGAGCTGTCCAACGGATCGAGAGCACCTCAGACGAGCAGCCGCAGAAATTGTTCAGCCCCGCCCGAGGCCCCCCCGGGGCAGCAGCCGACCTATGGCTGCGCCAACGGCATAGGTCGCCTGAAACGGCGCACCCACGTGTGGTCGACCGTATCTATCTCACGTACCATCATGAACATAGGGGTCGTCGTAAAAGAGCCGCACCCTCATGGAAGATGACGAGGCCATCCACCGGTAACGATCGAATCATCTGTAGCGAGGTTGTCAAAATCGATTCAGTCAAAGAAGGAACATCGAGGTCGGCATGGCGGCGGACGAGGAGCAGCGCCATACGCTTTCCGACCGAGCTCTGAAGGAGTATGGTTGCCCTGAAGCCCACGGATGAAACCGCTTGACTACGTTGCCCTGTGCATGGCCGCGGCTCTGGTGGTCGTTGTCGCTCTTGCCGTCTACTCGGGCGGCGGCGACCGTACCAGAGTGCGCATCACGGCACCGTCGGGCGAGTACCTGTTCGCATCAACCGCAGAGGACACGATTGTAGTCAGCGGTCCGATCGGAGACACTGTAGTTCAGATCGGAGATGGCGGTGCGCGTGTGCTCTCGTCGCCGGGGCCGATGCAGATCTGCGTCAAGGCCGGGCGCATTTCGCGCTCGGGCGCATGGCTTGCCTGCATGCCGAATCGGGTCTTTATATCGATCGAGTCGCGGCACTTCGAAGACATCGACGCGCGGAGCTATTGACCTCAATCTCCGTGTCGATTCACGCATGCATGTAACCGGTTCTCACTTGGGAAATTCCGAGTCCAATAGTACTTGAGGATCAGTGTCACATAGGCAGGATGGGGGTTCTTGTCCTGCGGCTGCGTCGCGAGTTGGCAGTCGGCGCGACCGTGTCCGCGGGGTTCGCGACTCCCGAATCCTCTCGGACTGGTGAAGAGTATTGACGGCGGCGCGAGTCTCGTCACTCTGGCTGCCACACTCCAGTGATGCCCGGGTATCCCGTACGGCGCTCCCGCCCGGCCTGCACTACAGATTGGACCAGGGGAAGACGTGGACGCCGAGCGCATTGCGCGGATTGGCCGGGCGTATCACTGGACTCGCAGCCCATCCGGTCGATGCGAGCGCGATCGCGTTGGCTACCGTCATGGGACTCTACCTGTCCGATGACCATGCCTCTTCGGTTGCGGAATTGTGGGATGGCGGTCCGGTGACCGCGCTGGCGTTCTCCTCCGACGGACAGCGTTTGATGTTCGGCTCGAAACGGCTCTACCGGCTGGACCTCGCCGATCGCATCGCACGCGAGGTCGCACTCCCGGTGTTAGCGCCAGACGAGGTCTTGACCTACCTAGCAATCAATCCCGCTTCGCCCGGAGAGATGGTTGTGTCAACGTCTCATCTCAACGTCTTCCTGCTCGCGAGCGGGTCCGGGGACGGTTCGAAG
The DNA here is from genome assembly GCA_026710565.1 of Spirochaetaceae bacterium. The sequence goes on from JAPOQV010000387.1 coordinate 6,855, forward strand.
CCGGTCGAGTGGCAGCGGATTCTGCGAAGCGGTTCAAGCGAATGACCGCGAGAATGTTGGGCGTCAGAGCCGGGTCGTGCCGAGTCAACGAATAGATATCCGGCGGCGACCAAGCAGGGTGATGGCCGTCAGGAACACGACCTCGATCGCGCCGTAGATCAGCAGGCCGGAGAGCACTCCCTCGGTGAACCCGTAGGTGTGCAGGCCCACGCCGAGCTCGTTGATGCCGAACCAGGCGAGCATCACCACCATGATGCCGATCACCGAGCCGACCGCCATGCCGTACTCGCCGATCATCTTGCCGAGACGCGCGTGGAAGAGGATCGCGCACCACAGCACGATCATCAGTGCGCCGTTCTCCTTGGGGTCCCATCCCCAGAAGCGGCCCCAGGACTGATCGGCCCAGATCCCGCCAATCATGGTTCCCGCGAACGACAGGATCAGCCCGAACGCCAGCGCTCCGAACAGCAGCCGGTAGGTGTGGCGCAGACGCGAACGGTCGCCACGCGCCTCGACGTACTGGAACAGGTAGACATGCCCGACGAACCCCGCAAAGACGCAGGCGCAGTAGCCGAGAGTGATCACCACCACGTGCGTGGACAGCCAGAAGTTGGTATCCAGCACTGCTTGGAGTTGCCGCAGCGTGTCGCCTTCGGCCGCGAATTTGCCGGAGATCCACAGCAGCAGGAAGCCGATCGCCATCCCGCTGACGGCGCCCACACGATTTCCCCGGTAGCGCAGGCGCAGGAACAGCCCCGCGCCGGCCGCTCCCCAGGACACGAACACGAACGTCTCGTACAACGTGGTGACCGGCGGCCTGCCGTTGATGATCATGCGCAGCAGAATGCCGCCGGTGTGGATGAGAAAGCCCAGCGCCAGGACACCCACGCTCGCCCGCTCGGCCAACGGGCGCCCGATCAGCATGGCCAGCAGCGCCAGCGCGGTACCCACCAAGTACGCCCAGCGGGTGTACGAGAGCGGATCCACCCGCCGGTAGAACAGCTCCAGAGCGGGCCGGGGCAGCACCATGGCCGTCCCCAGACGCTCCTCCTGGACGCGGACGAAGGTCTGCGCCGCCAGGTCGAAGCGCGCCTGCCGCTCCTCGACGTAGGCCACCTGCAAGTCCCGGAGCGCAGTCAACTCCTCGGCGACCTGCGGCGTGATCTGCGGCTGTCCGAGGGCCTGCCACGGGCTCAGCCAGCGTTCGCCCTCGGTCGTCATCATCGGGATCAACGGCAGCGGCAACGTGCCGTACGTCTGATCCCAGAGGCGCACGCTCCGCACCAGCCGCAACAGCGTCGCATCGGTCGCATCGAGCGTACCGGAGCGGCCGTGCTGATCGATGGCGGCGGCGGCGCGTTCCTCCAGAAGCGGCCGCCGGAGCGCCAGGTCCAGGTAGCTGTACGGACCGGGGCCGGGCAACTGAAGAACTTCCGCCGCCTGGTCCGAATCGACGAAGAACGCCTGTTCGTCGGGATAGGTGAAGCCGAACGCGGCGAGCAACCCCGAGAACTCGACCAGGTTGTTCCAGACCCGGATCAGCTCGCGCTGCACCGGGCTGCGCTCCTCGGCCGGCAACTCGGACGCCAGGGCTGCCAGCTCCTCGAGCTCCAGTCCCCCCGCCCGCAACTCCTCGAAGCTGTAGCGGGCGCGGCCGCGCGACGTCACGCCGATCGCCTCCAGCACCTCCGGGTTGTCGACCAGAAACACCTCGTCGCGATGGGTCTCCTGTGGCGCCAGCAGCACGCGCGCCAACCAGTCGATCGCGGACTCGCCGGCGTAGCGCTCGCGACCCGAGTAGCGCAGCAGCGTGTTGCGGGCGTAGCTGTCGAGCGGCTTGGGACGCCCGTCCTCGATCACCAGCAACGGCCGTAGTGCGTCGGCGCTGGCCAGCCAGGGCTCGGGGGGAACGTATCCGGTGGAGCGGTCACCGCGTCCGAAGCGTCCGATCATCGATGCCGCCAGCAGGCAGAGCACCGCCAGCAGGCAGAGCAGCAGAATGCGGGTGGACCGCGTCATGCCGGCAGCGGGCGCGATCAGTGGGGCTGTATCTGCGCTCACGACGCCTCCGCCCCGGCTGTGCGCCGCCGCCGCCCCGGGCGTGCCAGCGTCTGGATGAAATGGACGATCAGGCCGATGCTGATCACGGCGGTGCCCACATACGGCACGATGCGGCCGCGATTCTCGACCACGGCCAGGGTCGAGTAGGCGGCGCCGGTGGCGTCGAACTCATAGGAAGCCTGATAGAAGGTGAACCCACCGAACCGGAGCGGCTTGTTCATCGAGATGCGCACCGGCCGCCGCGTGCCTGGCGCCTCGACGACCACGTCGCTCTCGAACGAACGCGGGGTGTCGGTGCCCGGGTGGAACTCGGCCCGGAATTCCTGCAGGCCGATGAGGGCCGGCAACTCGTAGCGTGTGCGGCGCAGGGAGAAGGAGTACCGCTTGCCGTCAAGGGTCACGCTGGTCGGCGCGGGATCAAGGGCCCACAGCGCGAGCGACGCGCCTTCCGAGCCGGTCCCGACGTCCAGGATGGCTCCCGGCTGGTTCTCTTCCGGGCGGACGGAGCGCCGCCGCGGGCGCAGCTCAGCGATGCCGCGGGCGTTCAGGAACGGGCTGCTCCGCCCCTCTGCCGGCAAGTAGGCGTCCGCGCTCGGGTGGTTCTCTTCGACGAGCATGGTCAGGCCGAGCGCCGGCAGGGTCACCTGATCGCCGGGAGCGAGCTGACGCAGGTCGACCGCGCTGACATCGCGAGCGTCGGCCCCCTCGCGCCACGCGGCAATCTCCCACTCGTGGTAGTCCTCACTCGTGTTCCGCCACTCTCCCTCCTGCAGCCTGAGGAAGGACTCCTGGGCGAAGTAGGAGACGAAGAACATGCCGAAGAACATTACGAACATGCCGAGGTGGGTGATCAGGATGCCCACGCGCGACCACCGGTACACGAACCGCACGGCGGTCACCGCCACGAGGTTGACGAACAGAACCCACAGCACGAGTTGCGCGCCGGGCAACGGCACTATGCCGCCGACCAACGTGATCCAGGCTCCGAAGTAGCGCTGCTGGGCGTCGTACAGACCGTGCGACACCTGATGAAAGGTGCCGAGCAGGGTCAGCAGGAACAGCAGCGCCAGGGAAACCACGGTGACGCGCAGGTCTATCGCGATCCTGAGCAGCGGGCTGCGCCTGATCGCCTGAACCAGCATCGGCGCTACTCCTGGCTCCCGTACCCGCCGGTGGAGGATCGCGGGCCGAGGGAGCTCAGGAGCTCGATGAACGCTGCGCGCTGTTCGCCCAACACGCCGGCCGGCGCCTCGGCCTTGACGAACATCGTCTGCCCGCCCGCGGACGCGATCGCCGCAAGGAACGCGGTCTGGTCGCGGCCGGACACGAGGGGCGTGAAGTCGAAGAGCGTGAAATCGAGGTTGCCCCGTACAGCGGTCGCATCATCGAGGAGCGAGCGTACCCGCTCGGGAGGCAGGTCCAGCCCGAGCTGCGTGAGCCAGCGGCGCACGTTCGCTTCCACGCCGCCGGCGTCACCGGCCAGCACGACCAAGGTGCTCTCACCCCCGCCCGGCAGCCCGAAACGGGCAACTCGCAGCCCGTCCCCGGGCAACTCGCTCCAGTCGGCCGGAGTGACCCAGCGCCAGTTCCCGTCGCTGCCCGCGACCGAGCCGGTCTGGCTACCGGTCGAATCGAACAGCGCGCCGACCGGCGTCGGCGCCACCGTCACCTCCCGATAGCTTCGGATCTCGATCTTTCGGTCACAGCCGGCGAGCGACACGAGCGCCGTCAGCGCGATTGGGAGGAAGACGAGCTTCCGTCGAGTGGTCGAACCCATGACCCCCGCCCCAAGGTAGAACCAGCGACGGGCTCGCGGGATCCCGAACGCCGAGCCGATGAAGGCGATCACGGTGATGAATACCCTTGGATCGTTGTGCCGCAAAGGCTCCGGGCATCTGGAGGGCGCGAGTGCGAGCCACCTCATGGAATCCTGGATCGCCATGCTTGTGCAAAGGATCTACCTTCCAGGAACAGGAAGGTCAAGAGGGCGTTTAATCGGGTAGTGGGTCACTTTGAAGTAACCCACTACCTGTGATCGACCGCAGGGACTTCGCAGTTAAGGTTGAGGAGTCATCGCGTGCCGAGCCGCTTCAGCTCGTCGTCGATGGTGGCCGCGATCGTCTCGAAGGGCACCGCGCCCGAGAGCGGGCGGCCGTTGACGAACAGGGCGGGCGTGCCCGACACCCCGGCCGCGGCGGCGGCGCGGATGTCCATCCGCACCGTCTGCTGGTGCCGGCCGGTGTCGAGGCAGGCGTCGAACGCGACACGGTCCAGTCCGATCCGCCCGGCTTTGTCCTTAAGGTCCGGCACCGACAGGGTGGCCTGCTCGCCGAACATCAGGTCGTGCATCTCCCAGAACTCGCCCTGCTCCCCGGCGCAGATTGACGCTTCGGCGGCTTTCTGAGCGTTCGGATGAATGTCCGATAGCGGGCAGTGACGATAGACCAGGCGCAGCCTGACCGCATACTCCCGCTTGGCCCGCTCCAGGGCCGGCTGCACCCGCGCGCAGAACGGGCACTCGAAGTCCGAGATGTGCCGCGACGTCCTTCAGCCCGTACGGGATGCGGTCACGGTTGCGCTGGTAGAACCCCTCGATCTCTTCCGTGGAGACCGGCGGCGCCGACTTGCGGGCCGATGCCAGCATCGCCTCCACCGTCGTCCCGGTTCGTTCGGACTCCAATTCGAGCAGACGATCGTGTACGATCTCGCTTAGAAATGTTCGCAGCACCTCGTCGTGCTGGCGGTCCGCTTCGTATCCGCAGCGCAGGCGTTGGAGCTCGGTGTCTTCGAGGGCAACCGCCGCCGCCGTCATGAGCTAGGCACGTTGCACCGGCTGGTCGCCGATGATTGCCACCACGCCGTCGTCGGCCCACAGCGTAGAGGCTCCGGCGAGCAGCAGGGCCAATCCCAGCCAGACTCGGCTCTTCGCCCCGGGACCGGTCATCGGACCGACCTCAGGCGGAGCGCATTGGCGATCACCGACACCGACGACAGGCTCATCGCCACGGCGGCGATGACCGGCGAGAGCAGAACGCCCAGAAACGGATACAGGACGCCGGCCGCCACCGGCACGCCGAGGGCGTTGTAGACGAATGCGAAGAACAGGTTCTGGCGGATGTTGCGCATGGTAGCGCGGGCGAGGCGGCGAGCGCGAACGATACCGTCCAGGTCGCCCTTCACCAAGGTGATCCCGGCGCTCTCGATCGCCACGTCGGAGCCGGTCCCCATGGCGATGCCGACGTCCGCCGCGGCGAGCGCCGCCGCGTCGTTCACCCCGTCCCCGGCCATCGCGACCTTCAGGTTCCGGTCGCGGAAGGAACCGACCAGCGCGCCCTTCTCCTCCGGGCCGAGCTCCGCGTGCACCTCGTCGATGCCCAGCTCGCGGGCGATCACCGCGGCCGTGCGCGGATTGTCACCGGTGGCCATGACGATCCCAAGACCGGCGTCGCGCAGCGCGCGGACGGCCGCCGCCGCCGTCTCCTTCACCATGTCCGCGACGGCGATGATGCCGGCGGCTGCGCCGTCGACCGCGACGAACAGCACCGACTTTCCGTCCTCCTGAAGGTCCTGTGCGGTGTGCTGCAGCGAACCGGGATCGACGCCGGCGTCGGCCATCATCGCGGTGTTGCCGAGGGCGACCTCGTGTCCGTCTATGCGGCCCCGGACTCCCTTGCCCGTGACCGCGAAGAACCGTTCCGGATCTCCGTCGATACGCTCGGCGCCGCGGTCGCGGGCGCCTTCCACGACGGCGTCCGCCAGCGGGTGTTCGGACCCGCGCTCCAGCGCGGCGGCCAGCGCCAGGACGCGGGAGGACGGGATCTCGCCTGCGGGAATGACGTCGGTCAGCGCCGGCCGGCCGCTGGTCAGGGTGCCGGTCTTGTCGACGATCACGAGGTCCACGTCTGCGAACCCTTCCAGGGCCTCCGCATCGCGGATCAGCACCCCGGAACCAGCGCCCCGTCCGGTCGCCACCATGATCGACATCGGCGTGGCAAGGCCGAGCGCGCACGGGCAGGCGATGATCAGGACGCTCACCGCCGCGCTCACGGCGAAGGACAGCGCAGGGGGAGGTCCGAGGACGATCCACGCCACGCAGGCGATGACGGCAACAGCGACGACCGCGGGCACCAGCCACCCCGCGACCCGGTCGGCCAGGGCCTGGACCGGCGCTCGGCTGCGCTGCGCCTGCGCGACCAGGTCGATGATGCGGGCCAGCAGGGTATCGGCGCCGATCCGCTCCGCGCGCATCACGAACGAGCCGGACCGGTTCAGTGTCCCCCCGGTCACCGGATCGCCGGCCACCTTCTCCACGGGGATCGGCTCGCCGGTTATCATGCTCTCGTCCACGGAGCTGTGGCCGGCAAGTACGGTGCCGTCGACCGGGACCGTCTCTCCGGGCCGGACGCGCAACCGGTCACCCGCGCCCACCTGCTCGAGCGGCACGTCCTCTTCGCCGTCGTCGTGGACGCGCCGGGCGCCAGGCGGCGCAAGGTCGACCAGGGCGCGCAGGGCGTCGCCGGTGCGTTCGCGCGCCGACAACTCCAGCACCTGACCGGCAAGGACCAGGACGAGGATGACCGCCGCCGCCTCGAAATAGGCTGGAGGCAACCCGTGCGCGTCGCGCAACTCCGCCGGGAACAGGCCGGGTGCGAGGACCGACGCCAGGCTGAACAGGTAGGCTGCTGCCGTTCCCAGGGAGATGAGCGTCCACATGTTCGGGCTGCGGTTCCCGATCGAGGCCCAGCCGCGTTCGAACACGGGTCTGGCCAGCCACACGACGATCGGGGTCGCCAGCGCGAGTTGCAGCCACACGTGGAGGCGGGCGCCGAGCCACTCGGCCACGGGCACCCCCAGGTGCACGCTCATCTCCAGCAGGAAGACCGCGAGCGCCAGCGGCGCGCCGATGCGGAGCCGGCGGCGGAAGTCGATCAGCTCCGGGTTCGGTCCCTCAGTGGCAACGGGCGTCATCGGCTCCAGCGCCATGCCGCAGAGCGGGCAGGCGCCGGCCTCCTCCTCGACCACCTCGGGATGCATCGGGCAGGTGTAGCGGTTGCCCTGCGCCGCCGCGGCCGGCTCCGGCGCGGGCCGCTCGTCCAGCCACTGCTCCGGAGCTTCGGCGAACCGGTGCATGCAGTGCGGGCAGCAGAAGTGGTAGCGGCGGCCTTCGTGCTCCAGGGAGGGGCCGCCGGCCTCCGGATCGACTGTCATGCCGCAGACCGGATCGGTGGTCGTCATGGGACCCTCAGAATAAAGCTTCCAGTCACGGGAAGGTCAAGGCAGTGACAATGGTCTACACCACATAGGTCCGGCTGAGTTCCATGTCAGGGCATGCTCCGAGCGGTAGTGGCTACGAGGAGTCGCCGTAGTAGGTCAGGGCCTGCTCGAAGGCGGCGATGCCGATCTGCGAACCGATGATGCGGCCCGGAAGGTCGTCCACCTACGGATGGATGCCGCCGTAGAGGCGGGAGATGCGGGCCTCGCCCCGTCCCGGTCGCTGTTGTCAGGGTCGTAGCCGAGCTCCTTCATCCCAGCGGCGCGCCACGGAGTGCTCGGGGTCGGTCACCGCGATGCCGGCCACAAGCGCGAACGCGATACAAGAAGGCCGGTCGAACGCGAGAGGCCGGTGGCCCCGCCTTCCACCAACAACGATCGGCCACAGCCGCCTCCATACGAGCCACGACGCCCCTGCCTACTTGGCCAACGGCCCGCGGGCGAACCCACAGTCGCTGAAACTTGCAGCGTGCCGCGGGACGTTGACCTTCCAGTTACTGTAACGTGTATAACGACTACGGAGGCTGTGGCCATGAACATCGGCGAGGTTGCGGAGGCATGCGGGCTGTCTGCCAAGACGATACGCTATTATGAGGAGATCGGACTGGTCAGTCCGGATCGCAGGGCAAACGGCTACCGGCACTTTCCGGATGCAGAGGGACACAAGCTCAAATTCGTGTCACGAGCACGATCGCTCGGCTTTGCGATTGAGAGTTGCCGCGCCTTGCTCGCCCTTTACGAGGATCCTGCTCGCGCCAGCGCGGACGTTCGCGCCATCGCCCAGCGCCATGTCGACCGTATCGATCGGAAGATCTCGGAGCTGCAGGGCATGCGCGACACGCTCAGTTACTTGGTGGAGCGCTGCCAGGGGGACGACCGTCCGGACTGTCCGATCCTGGAAGACTTGGCGAGTGCGCCAGGAACAGGACGATGACCCAGCGGCGAAGCTCCGACAACGAAAAGCGCCGATCGAAGCACTCCGATAAGGAAGATGCAGCGAAGCAGCGCAAAGGCTCCCCCGGCAACAAGCGCCGATCGAGGACGCGCAGGAAGGAGCAAGGGACAGACAAGCGGCCGCTCATGCTTGCCGTGGGATTGGGGGTGCTCGTCGTCGCCGCTGGCGGTGCCCTCGTGATTCTCTGGCCCGAGCAGGACCCGTCGCCGACCGCGGCAGGAGCTCTCTTCCGCCCCGACGACCGGCAGGTGGTTGAACAAGGGCAGTACATCTATCGCGTCGCATGCGCGCAGTGCCACGGCGTCAACCTGGAAGGACAGCCGAACTGGCAGCAGCGGGGCGCCGACGGTCTGATGCCTGCTCCGCCTCACGACGCGAATGGGCATACGTGGCACCACCCCGATTATGCGCTGTTCGAGATGACAAAGTACGGCATGCAGCGGTTCGCGGGCCGTGACTACCGTTCCGCGATGCCGGCCTATCAGCGGATTCTCACGGACGAGGAGATCATCGCCGTGATGTCCTACATCAAGAGCCGGTGGCCGGCGTCGATTCGCACGCAGCACGACCAGATCAACGCAAGGAACGCGGCGCAGTCCAGCCTGCATCGATGGGACGCACTGACCGCGCTGGCGGCCCGGAGCCGACTAACCAGACTCACCTAACCGTGGTCTCGGGGCGAGTCCACTCGATATGAGAGCAGCCTGGCCGACGCCGGCTGCAGCGCGACAGACAGCCCGCGGGTGAGCTGCTCACCTGTCAGGCTCTCCCCGACACCGGAGCTCTCGTCTCTGACCCGGTAGCGGGCCGCCGGGTCCACGGCCTGCAGAGCAATCCGCTGTTCGCGCGTTTCCCCCGCGACGCGAAAGGCGAAGACGATGCCCTCCTCGGATCCCGCGGCAAACTGCATGACGTTCCAGTCCGCCTCCGACTGCGGCTGCGGCAGCAGCCGGTAGTAGTCGAGCATCAACAGATGGCGCACCCGCTTGTAGACGTCGATCCAGTGGCGGGCGCGCTCCCTGGCCGCGGCCGGCCACTCGGAAATCGTGCCGTGCAGGAAGAGCTCCCCCGCCATGCGGCTCAGGAAGGAGAGATCGGTGAGCTTCGCGTCGGGGTGGAGCGCCATGCCGGGCCGGCCGCGCAGGCCCTTGCTCGGCGGCCATCCCAGGGAGCTTCCAAGGTAGTTGGCGGGGAAGAACGCGTTACCGCCGGCCTGCATCGCGTGGTAGAGGTGCGGATGGGCGTTGCTGTCGCTGCACCAGCAGGCATGGTGTCGCCGCATGGTGCCGAAGTCCAGCCGCTGGCCGCCTCCGGCGCAGCACTCGAGCATCAACGAAGGGTGCCGCTCGGCAAGCGTCTCCCATACCCGGTAGAGCCCCGCGAGGTGGGCGAACTTCACCTTGAGCGTCGGGTCCACGGCCTGGAAGATGGGGTGCCCGTCCATGTTGTAGTCCCAGCGGAGGTAGCGCACGTGGTAGCGCTCGATGAGGCCGTCCAGGAGCTCCAGGAAGTGGTCGCATGCCTCCGGGAGGCCGAAGTTGTAGAGCCGGCGGTGCGGGGTCCAGGCGCTGCCGAGCTCCGGCCCGTAGAAGAACTCGGGGTGCTCCCGCAGGATCCGGGTGCCGGGCTCGGCCTCCGCGTCGATGAAGAGCCCGAAGCGCATGCCCTGCTCCTCGACCCGGTCGACCACCCGCTCCAACCCGGCGGGGAACTTGGCGGGGTCGGGGTACCAGTTGCCGCATCCGCCGGGGAACCGGCCCTCGTACCAGGCGTCATCGACGATGAACACCTCGACCCCCAGCTCGGCGGCGGTGTCGATCTGGGGGTAGATGTCGCGGTCCGTGTACGGCGCCTGGATGCCGGGCCAGATGGTGTAGGCCACCGGCGGCACCACCCGGCGTCCTTCGTGGCGGGGAGTGACGTGCTCCCTGATGTAGCCGCGGCTCCGGTTGGTCGCCTGCTCGAAACCCCCCTCGAAGAAGATCACGTGGGCCGGCGGCAGCTCCAGCGATTCGCCGGGCGCCAGCACCAGGCAGCTCACCGCCGGTCCCGCCTCGGCAACCAGGATCTGGTCATCCGGCTCGTAACCGACGCTCATCGTCCAGCCGGCGGACCACTCCAGCCCGATGATGAAGCCTGCGCCATCCGGCTCGATGCCGGGGCTGACGAAGGCGATGGGCAGGTCCTTGGCGGAGGACTGGTCGCCCTCCGCCGACAGCTCGACACCGTGGCGTGAGTGGGGGAACTGCAGGAGGTCCCATCGCGTCCAGTAGGCGCCGCGCGGCGGATAGCGGCCGCCGGGGTCGCCACCGCCGGCGGAGCTCATCACGCGCGGTGGGGTGCGGATGTCACCGATCGAAAGCAGCAGCGGGGAGAGGGCGGTGAGCGGCTGCAGAGCGGCGGCACCGGTGTTGGTGAGCGTCGTCCGGTAGACGGCGAAGCGGGCCTTGGGGTTGCAGCGCACGCGCACGACCGCTTCGAGCCCGCGATCCGACGCGAACCTGAGCAGCGTGCGACTGTCGTCCTCGGTTGTCTCCTCGAGTGGATGCCAGGAGAGGAGGCGCTCCGCGACCCTCACGCCGAATCCTGGTCCGTTCCGCATCCTGTGGGCCAGCTCTCCCGGTGCCGCACGCCGCAGGAGGTCGACCACGGTCCGGGTCGGTTCGCTCATGGGTGCGGCAGACTCTACGACCGACGCGCGTCACCCGCCAACCGCGAGGCCTCATCAGGCCGGGGTTGACCTTCCAGTTACTGGAATGTGTTCTATCGGTTCCGGAGGGTGCAGTCGTGAACATCGGCGAAGTCGCGGAGGCGTGCGGTCTGCCCGCGAAGACGATTCGGTACTACGAGGAGATCGGCCTGGTCAGCCCGGACCGGAAGGCGAACGGCTACCGCGACTTTCCGGAGGCGCAGGGGCACAAGCTCGCCTTCGTGGCGCGCGCCCGATCGCTCGGCTTCTCGATCGGGGACTGCCGCGCGCTGCTCGCGCTCTACGACGACCCCCACCGTGCCAGCGGCGACGTCAGGGAGATCGTGCGGAGTCACGTCCGCGGCATCGATCGCAAGATCGCGGAGCTCCAGGGCATGCGCGACACGCTCGACCACCTGGTGGAACGCTGCCACGGCGATGAACGTCCAGAGTGCCCGATCCTTGACGATCTGGCGAGCGCGCCGGGGACCAGGAGATGAAGCGGGGCCAGGGCGCTGGCAAGCGGGACGGGAACAAGAAGCGACCGCTTCTCCTGGCAGGCGCCCTGGTGGCGCTGGCCGGAGCCGGCGTGGGCGCGTTCGTGCTCTTCTGGCCCGAGCGGGACCCGTCGCCGACCGTGGCGGGAGCTCTGTTCCGTCCCGACGATCGCCGCGCCGTCGAAGAGGGCAGCTACATCTACCGGTTCGCCTGCGCGCAGTGCCACGGCGTCAACCTGGAGGGACAGCCGAACTGGCAGCAGCGGGGCGCCGACGGGCTGATGCCGGCTCCTCCTCACGACGCGACCGGGCATACGTGGCACCACCCCGATCAGGCGCTGTTCGAGATGACCAAGTACGGCATGCAGCGGTTCGCCGGTCGTGACTACCGTACCGCCATGCCCGCCTATCAGAAGACCCTGACGGACGACGAGATCATCGCCGTCATGTCCTACATCAAGAGCCGGTGGCCGGCGTCGGTCCGAAGGCAGCACGACATGATCAACGCCAGGAATGCGGTGCAGTCCAGCCTGCATCGATGGGACGCGCTGACCGCGCTGGCGGCTCGGGCCGCAAGCGAGCGCCGGGGCTGACACGCGTCGAGCGTGGCCTGGAGCGGCGCGCCGCCGAGGTGCGCGCGGGCAGGTCGGCGCTGCGCCGCGCGTGCCGGGCGCTTGGGATCGAGGAGCCGCGTTCGCTGTGGGTGGCATCCGGCGCGGGCGGTCCGTTCCGGCCGGCGGTGGCGGTGCGCCGATACCTTACCGAGGAACGTATCGAGGTGGTCGTCGACCTGTCGCAAACCGCCGGCGGCGAGGAGCTGGCCGACTCGTTTCGTGCCGTGCTGGCCGGCGGGATTTCCGGTCGAGGGGCCGGGGATCTGCCGATCGGCGGCTTCACGCCGTTGCGGCACAGCCCGGTCTGGGGGCTGAACGCAGCCTTCTGGGATCACGCGGACCGGTACATCGCCGCCCGCGGCGGCGACTACCGCGATGCCGTGGGCGGGTCACCGGACCTGATCAGGCCGCTGGTCCGCGAGCGGGCGGAGCGTCTCTGCGCGTCGATTCGCCGCGTGCGCGCCGGTGCATCCGGCGCCCGTGCCGAGTTGGCGTATCTGAGCATCGGCGCCTCCGGAGCCGAAGGGCCCCGGCTGTTCGCCGAGGAGCTGACGCGGGCGGCGGTGGCCGGCCGGGTCGGCCTGGAGGGGGTCTGCTACCTGGTCGCCGATCGGTCCCCGCGGGTGTTGGACGCCGTGCATGCCGCGCTCGGCGATCGGTTCGACGCGCTCCGCGTCGGCTATGTCGAGCTCGACCTGCGCTCGCCGGCCCCGGCGCTGGCGCCATGGCGGGCCCGCATCCTGCACGCTCACGTCGGCAGCCTGTTCGACAACCTGCCGGCCGACCACGTCGAGTGGCTGGACGGGCGGTGCTACCTGGTCGAGGGGCTGCTCTTCCTCCCGGCCGCGGCGGCGGACGGGCTCGCGGCCCGATTCGGGGTCGGCGCCGGAGTCCTGCGCGAGGTGCTGCACGGGCCTGCCCCGTCCTTGCCGGACCGCCTGCAGGCGGTCGCCGGAGCGACCGGGATGTATCGGCTGTGGGCAGATCTCTACCAGGCGCTGCGCATCGCCGAGCGACTGGTCCCGCCTCCGCCGGAAGCCGTGCCCGACAGCCTGCTCCAGTGCCCGGCCGACGGGCGGATGGCGCTGTCCGGCGACGCGATCGCCAGCGCGCTGACGCTGCTCGGACTGCTGCACGAGCACGGCGTACTGGAGATCGTCGACATCATGGGCGCCGACGGCGCGCAGTATGCCGGACGGTTCCGGACGACCGCGAAGTACGACGGGTCGGCGGTGGAGTGGTTCAACGCCGCGTTGTTGGAGGCGCGGCTGCGCCGCGAGGTCCCCGGCTGCACGGTGGGCTTTCGGTCGCTCGCCAGGTTCGGAAAGCCGCGGATGACCCGCATGGAGATCCGGCACGGCCAGGAAAGAGGCGCGCGGTGAACTTGACAGAACATGAGCGCCGGTTGCACATTTGCTCCGTCGGCGCGCGCAGGGTGCATCGGCTATTTCTTTATGTCTCCTTCGTCTAGCGGTTAGGACACCGGGTTTTCATCCCGGCAACAGGGGTTCGACTCCCCTAGGAGATAAGTTGCAACGGCCGGAGTCAGGACAGCGGGGCGGGACCGCCCCCGACGATGCGATCGCGGCCCGGTTCGGCCGTATCCGCGGACGCGCGGTGCATCTGGTCGGGGTCGCCGGACAGGGCATGTCCGCGCTTGCCGAAGTGCTGCAGGCTCGCGGCGCGGTCGTCACCGGTTCCGACGTCGACGAACCGTTCTTCACCACACCGGTCCTGGAACGGATCGGCGTGCCGGTGCTCCCGTTCGACCCCCGCAACGTGCGCGGCGCCGACCTTGTCGTGTTCTCGGCGGCCTACGATCCCGACCGCCATCCGGAGCTGCGCGCGGCGCGGGATGCCGGCCTGCCGCTCGCCAATTACCCGCAGGCTCTGGGCGCGCTGTCCGCGCAGTGCGAAGCCGTCGCGGTGTGCGGCACGCACGGCAAGACCACGATCACGGCCATGCTGGGAACGCTGCTGGATGGCCTGGAGCTGCCGGCGACGGTGCTGGCGGGCAGCCCGGCAGCAAGCTTCGGCGACCGCAGCACGCTCAACCGGGGCACCGAGCTCCTGGCGGCCGAGACCTGCGAGTACCGACGCCACTTCCTGCACTACCACCCCGACAGCATCGTCCTCTCCGGCGTCGAGTGGGAGCACGTCGACTACTTCGCCGACTACCACGACACGGTGGCTGCGTTCGTGGAGTTCTGCCGGCGGCTCCCGCCCGGCGGTGAGCTGGTCTACGACGCCGACGACGCCGGCGCGGCCACGGTAGCCACGGCCGTCGCCGGCGAACGCGCCGACGTGGTGCGCACCCCGGTAGGCCGCA
>JAPOQV010000388.1 GCA_026710565.1 Spirochaetaceae bacterium
ACCTGCTGATGCTGCCGGGCATCGTGTTCATGGTCGTATTCCGCTACGTGCCCATGTACGGCATGCTGGTCGCGTTCAAGGACCTGAACATGCGGATCGGCATCCTGGCCAGTCCATGGGTCGGCCTGGACAACTTCGCCGTGCTGTTTCAGCAGGAATATTTCTACAAAGTCATCGCCAATACCGTTCTCATCAACGTCTACAATATCGCCGTCGGCTTTCCGTTCGTCATCCTGCTTGCGCTGATACTGAACGAGTTGCACTCGGGATGGTACAAGCGCGCCGTGCAGACCCTCGTATACATCCCGCACTTCGTATCGTGGGTGGTGTTCGCGGCCATCGTCGCCAAGATGCTGGATCCGGAACCGACCGGCGCGTTCAACGTGCTCGTGAGGCTTTTTGGCGTCGCGCCGCGACACTGGTTGGCCGTACCCGAGTACTTTCGGTTTATCCTGGTGGTCTCCGGCATCATCAAGACGGCCGGCTTCGCCACCATCATCTACCTGGCCGCTCTGTCGAGTGTGAATCCCTCGCTCATGGAGAGCGCCATCTGCGACGGAGCACACCGCGGACACCTCATGTGGTACATCTATCTGCCTCGCATCAGTCCGACGATCGCGGTACTGCTCATCCTCAACGTGGCCAACCTGTTCGCTTCGAACTTCGACCAGGTGTTCAATCTGTACAATCCGGCGGTCTGGGAGACCGGCGACGTCCTGTCCACCTACCTGTATCGGTCGGGCCTCCTGCAAGGGAAGTTCGAAATGGCAACGGCTCTGGGATTGGTCTTCAACGTGCTCGGTCTGATCGCGGTGATCGTCACCAACAAGCTCATTTCAAGGATGAATGTCATGGGAATATTCTGAGTCGACGACATGCTGAAGCGAGCGCTCGGATTCAATCTGCTGGACGTGGCATCCGTCCTCTTCGCAGGCTTCTTTGCGTTCATTTGCTTCTATCCCATGTGGTACGTCTTCGTCGTGTCCATCACTCCCTACGCGGAGTATATCACGAAGGACTTCGTGCTCGCGCCGCCGCGCAACCCGTCCTTCCTGTACTACTACTCGATCATCGTCGGCGGGCGGGACATCTTCCTTCAGACCATGTCGGTCTCGTTCCTGAAGACCTTCGTGGGCTCGACGGTGAGCGTGCTGGTCACCGCGATGTTCGCGTACGGCGTGTCGAAGCGATACGTGATGGGGACCAGGACGCTGAACGTGCTGATGGTGTTCACCCTGTTCTTCTCAGGCGGACTGATCCCTACCTACATTCTGATGATCCAGTTGCGGCTCATCGACACGTTCTGGGTGATGGTGTTGCCGTGGATCGTCAATACCGGGCACTTCATCATCATGCGCAACTATTTCTCGTACACCGTGCCGACGGAGCTGGAGGATGCGGCCCTGATCGACGGCTCGAGTGAGTTCAGGACCTTCTTCACCATCGTCTTCCCCATATCGAAAGCCATGTTTGCGGCGATTTTCCTGTTTGAAGCGGTGTGGCACTGGAACGACTACTACAGTTTTCTCATCTTCGTGAAGGACACCTCGCTGATGCCGTTCGTATACCTGTTGCGCCGCGTGCTGGAGTTCTCGTACTACGTGATGTCGACGGCGTCCGGACAGCGATTCGTCGAGGATGTAGGTGTCTTTCTCCCGCCCAAGCAGTTGGTCATGACGACGATCGTGCTCGCGATGGTGCCGGTGATGATACTGTATCCGTTCCTGCAGCGGCACTTTGCGAAGGGCATTCTCATCGGCGCGGTAAAGGAGTGAGGAGGGTCATGCCTATGCCTGTATCTTGAACTCGATGACATATCGTGAGCGATTAACGTTACAGGAGGAATACATGTCGAGGAATATCATGGTTATCGCGGCCGGTATCGTGCTCGTGGTGATCGGCGCGGCACCGGCGTTCGCGGCCGGCACGACGGAACAGGGCACGGCGAGTGCCGACGAGCAGCCGCTTGTCACCATCACGCGCAACTACCGCGGTTGGGATACAACGCGGATCGACTGGGACTATGTCGCGGAGAACGATGTCATACTCCAGCACATCGAGGAGAAGTTCAACGTCGAGATCGAGATGCCGTTCACGGCGGGGGACTACCAGGTGGTCATCGCCGGGATGGCGTCCGGCGACATCGGTGACATCATCGATACCTGGGTCGGTCATCCGACGACTCCGGTCGCGCAGTGGCGCGATTGGATCAAGGACGGGCTGATCGTCGATCTGAAGGAGATCGTGGACGCGAACCCGGGGCGCTACCCGGTGCTGGAGATCCTGTTTGCCGATCCGGTGTACCGACTCTACAACCTCAAGCAGAACGACGACCTTGACGCCAACTACCTGATCCATCCGGGCTGGGCGACCAGGAGGCCGCAGGGGTCGATCGCCTTCAACGGGTATCTGCTCGACGAGCTCGGGTTGGACGTTCCGGAGACCTATGACGAGCTGGTGCACGCGATGCGGCGTGCGAAGCAGGAACTGGGTGTGTCGGGATACGGCTGGCCGACGTACGGTGGAACGCAGTTTTCGTATATGGCCCGTCACTTTTTCCAGCCGCATGGAGCGGAGATCGACGGCTTCTGGACGGACGCCGACGGCAACTGGTTCGACGCCGCCATCGCACCTGGCAACCAGGCGATCTGGGAAGAGGTGCAGACGCTGGCCGAGGAGGGTCTGTTCCATCCGCGGTGGTTGACCGGGGAGCTGTGGGATTACATGGATGACCTGGTGGCGGGAAAGCACCTTGCCGGATCGTTCAAAGGCCCCAGTCCATCTCAGTACCTCTACTTCTGGGACAGGTTCAAGCAGGCGCATCCGGAAGCGATCATGGAGCAGCACATGCCGCAGATGCTGCATCCGCTGCGCGGCCCCGGCGGCAATGCGACGACCCACGAGGTCCCGTTCTTCGTGCGGCGCGGCAACTACATACCGATCTACAGCGAGCATCCCGAACGGGCGCTCGACGTGCTGCACTACACGCTCACCGAAGAGTTCCAGTACATGCGGTGGTTCGGCGTCAAGGGCGTCCATTACACCATGGACGATCGCAGCGACTTCGACCTGGGCAAGCTGTTCGATACGATGAAGGGCTACTTCTACATGGGCAAGACGGTCGACGATGTCGATCCGATGCGGGTGATGTACGAACCGTTCTACAACACTACTCACTACAACGCCGGCATCGTGCCGTATGAGACGTACGGCAGCTACTATGAGGCGCATCTCAATTACATCGACGTGCGCTGGGAGCGATCGCGGGACTTCTATGCGGCACAGGGAAACGCGGTCGAGGTCTGGGAGAACTTCGTGAGCGAAGGCTGGGAAGCCCTGCCGCAGTGGATGGACTTCATCTCGCTCTCCGACGAGGCGGCTCAGATCCAGAGTGCGCTGAGCGACGTCAAGACCAAGTGGTTTGTCGATTTCCTGCTCGGCAACAAGGATGTAGCCACCGAATGGGATGCGTTCGTGCAGGAGTACAAGGAGCGGGGCGGCGACCAGCTCCTTGCCGAATGGGCTCAGAAGGCCGGTGAGGCACGCGCCCAGTGGGAGGCGGTCGTCGGCGGATAGTCGACGTTGTCGGCGCGGAGGGGAGGCTTCTCCCCTCCCGCCCTTACGCAGGCGCTCAGCCCGCTCTCTGCAGCTCGGTCATCCCCTCGACGTGCGCTCGTACGGAGTGGCTGGGCGCGGCAGAGGTCGTCGCCGGCACCAGTGCACAGGCGCTGCAGATGCGATCGGGGCCGTAGTTGGCTTGGACCCCGCGCGGGGTCGTCAGGGCGCGTCCGCAGTGCGGGCATCGCGCCGGCCTTCGGGTGACGTTCGCTTGGTCAGTCAGCATCGATCACTACCTCCACCGCTAGCATACGCACGCCGGCAGCCGACACCCAAATCCGACCGGCGAGTCGGTGCGCCGCGCTCGGCCGCGGACACGGTATGATGGCGAGGGGTTCTACGCATGGCACAGGGTGACGTCCTTCGGGCGGAGAAACGGGAGTACCGAGAACCGGCGACCGGCGTGAGGGCGGTGCAGCTCACCGACGCGCCGTGCCACAACGTGCATCCCTATTACAACCAGGAGGGATTCGTCGGCGGTTCGGAACGGTACGTGTTCTCCTCGAACCGGTCGGGCAAGGGGCAGATCTACTCGGTGGAGACCGGCTCCGGCAGGATCGTGCAGCTCACCGACTCCGAGGATCCTCCGGTGCTGGCCGGCATCGAGAATCGACCCGGAGGGGGAGCAGGCTCGGGCGGCCTCACCTGCGACCCGGTGCGCGGGCGCATCTACTACAGCCGCGGGCAACGCGTCTGCTGCCTGGACATCGAGACCCTGCGCGAGGAGGTCGTGGCCGAATCGCCGCCGGGGTGCGGCGACCTGGGCGGTCCCGACCTGTCGAGTTGCGGGCGCTACCTGGTGCTGGGCTGCCGGGCGGAGGGCGCGTCGACGTGGCCGTCGCGGGGCGAGAACCGCTACCGGCACGGCAGCGAGACGCTGGTGGTGCTGTGCGACCTGGAGGGGGGCGGGCAGGCGGTCGTCTCCCACGGCCCGAGCGCCGAGAATCGCGCCGCGGCCGACAGCCACCTTTTCATCTGCCGGGGCGACCCGTCCTACCTGTTCTTCGGCAGCTACACCCGCACGCAGCCCACCGGGCTGAAGACCATGTGGTTCATGCGGGTCGACCTTGAGCGGCTGGTGCCACTGCAGGATCCGTTGCCGATCTTCGCCCAGCAGCCGTTCGAGATGGTCAACCACTACTACCCGGCGCCGAACAACCACGTCGAGTCGCAGTTGTTCACCTACACCCAGCACGACCGCGACGGTGTCCCGGTGAGCCCCGTGCGGCGCGCCGAGATGATCGACGTCGACCTGGTCAACCGCGTCGATCGCCGCTGGGTCTTCCCCGGCCGCGAGCCCATCCACTTCAAGTGCAACTCGAAGGCCGACCTCTGGGTGGGTGACGCCGCCGACCCCGGCCCCTTCTGGTTCGAGGGACGGGGCGACCTGGAGCGCTTCGTGGATCAAGGGGAAGGGGAGGCAGCCGAGGGGCCTCTCTCGTCGGCGCGCCGCGATCCACAGGCGATCGGGCCGGAAGGTTACCGCTGGCCGCAAGCGCACCGCTGGATCGGCATGTTCCGCAAGCGGGGACCGTTCATCGAGATGCGGCCGCTGGCGCGCCACGACACGGTGTGGCGCTGCATCCATCCGCACCCGGTGTTCTCGCCCGACGACCGCTGGACGGCCTGGGGCGCGGGCGGCGCTCGCCAGTCGCAGCTCTTCCTGGCCGAGGCGGTCTGGCCGCGGTGGATGGAGTGAATCCCGCGGGCACCGCCGCCGGCGACGTGCGGCTGGCCAAGTTCGATCCGCTTCCGCGGGTGCTGTTCTTCGACGACTTCGACGAGGGCATCAACGGCTGGTGCGAGCTGTGCGGCAACCACGACAACAACCTCGACAACATCCGCCCGCTGGTGCGCGACCTGCGGCCGGCGCAGCTTTCCACCTGCACCTTCTTCGACATCGGCACGCACGGCAGCTTCGACGGAGTCTACTCGCTGAAGCTGGCCACCCGGCCTCGCGTCAACCACATGAACCAGCTCATCAAGCGCGTCAGCTACGTCAGACGCGGGCTGGTGCGGCTGGAGACCTGGTTCACCTACAAGGCGGAGACCGTGTTCGACCCGTCGCTCACCGGGCCGAAGCAGTGGAACGGCAACTACCACCCGGTGGAGGCGATGTTCGGCGACTTCTGCTTCAGCAACGACGTCAACGACGGCCCGGACGGCAGGCGCCACCACTGCGCCCTGCGCTACGTCAACACCGATTTCGAGGGCAACTTCGTGCGCAAGTGGATGTACAAGACCTCGCTGCAGGTGACCACCAAGATGCAGCTCGCCGGCATGCCGACGCCGACCGATTACCACACCGTGCACCCCGACGACTGGGAGGAGGTGCCCGGCGGCGCGTTCTCCCTCTGCCACAACGAGGTGCCCACCAAGATCAACTGGAACTACCTGAGCTGGACCTTCGACACCGACGCGCGCCGCAACGTCGAGCTGCGCGTGAACGACCGGGTGATGGATCTGCGCGATCTGCCCGTGCCCGTATACGACCACGAGTACTACGGCTGCGACCGGCTGCTCAACTTCTGCATCGACGTGCGCACGCACCTGCCGGTGCGCAACTTCCTGTTCCTGGACTCGATCCTGGTCAGCGTGGACTGGTGAGATGCTGCGCCGATTTCACACCGCGGTCCTGGAGAAGAACGAGACCTACGGGGAGGCGTTCGACACCGAGCCCATGGAGTGCGGCTGGGCGAGCGAGGCGACCTGGTTCCTGCGGGTGGCGGAGCTGGATGCCGGCACCACGTTCCGGGTGCAGGCGCAGGTGTCCCCGGACGGCCTCGGCTGGTGCGACAAGGAGGGGGTGGCGCTGGCGGTCCCCGGCATCGGGCTCCACCAGTTGGAGGTCCGCCATTTCGGCGGCTGGCTGCGGCTGCGCTGCGACGTGCGCGGCGACGCGCCGCGCGTGAAGCTCACGGTCTACCTGGCGCTCAAGGAGTAGTTCGCGTGGGGCCGCCGGCGGGTTGACGCTGCACGCAGCCCAGCAACACACTCCGAATTCGTTCGCACGACAGGATGTATGCACCGACGGAGTAGGTGACTCAGCATGCTCAAGAGATTATGCGCCGACAACTTCCGCTGCCTGACGAACTTCGACCTCACGCTGGATGAAGCCAACACTCTCCTGGGAGCCAACGGCACCGGCAAGACCTCCGTGCTGACCGCGGTGCGCAGGATCGAGCGTCTGGTCGTCGGCGGCGCCGAGGTCGACGATGTGTTTCCAGCACGCGATCTCACCTTGAGCGGAAACCGAGGGGAGCAGCGTTTCGAAATCCAGTCCCGCTTCAGCGGTCATACGTATGACTACGCATTGACGATAGAACACGATCGAGATCGCGGTAGAATGAGGATCGACACGGAGACGCTTGCACACGATGGCAGACCGATTTTCGAGTTCCGTCGTGGTGAAGCACAGCTCTACCACGACGACTACGAAGCAGGTCCAGCGTACCCAATCGACTGGACTCTCGGGAATTGGAACTTTGCATGAGCGGCATGACAATCGAAAGGTGACGGAGTTCAAAAAGAGTCTTCAGGGTTTCATTATCGTCAATCCCTGTCCACCTTTCTATGAACCGAGCCAATTGCGCTGTGGGGTTCTAGAATGCAGAGAGGGGAGAAATTCGATGCGCCTGCGCGCCATCGCCAGCATGATCGACAGCGCCAGCGTGCAGCGTAGCCGCATCTTGGCCAGCCCGCGGATGAACGGGTCGTCGAACCCGAACGGGCCAGCCAAGCGGCTGTCGACCCGCTCCACGGCGCTGCGCTGGTCGTAGTGGTCCTTCCAGAGACGTAGCTGGAGCGCGCCACCGGGGTGAACACGCGCCGGTCCTCGCTCAGCGGTACGCGCACCGCCGTGCCCACCGGACACTGCTGCATCCCCTTGCACTCGATTCCCGCCGCGCGCGCCGGACGGTATCGTTGTCCGAGTCGGATCTGAGCGCCGACTTCGCCCTTCCAGAAACGCCGTCACCTCCTCCTCCAGCAACACCTGGATCAGCCTCGGGACCTGGCTTCGCACCCAATCCTCCAACTGCTCCCACTCCGGCCTTGACTCCGACCTACCCTCAGTGCTTTCCTTCCTCATGGGCGGTGTATCTCCTCTCTTGGGCCTCGAGCCCGTGTTGTCCAGAGAGAGGGTACACCGCCTGACTGTTTGCACACTTTTTGAGGATACCTCCTGGTGACAGTGATGGACGACTACTCCCGCTTCATCCTGGCCCACGGACTCCAGCGAGACATGACCTCCGACTCCTTCATCGAGGTGCTCCAGGAGGCGGTGGACAGGACCCGCATGACTGAGGTCCCTGTGGAAGATAGGACCAGCCTGCTCAGCGACAACGGGTCAGGCTACGTCTCCCGGGCCTTCAGGGACTATCTGAGCCTCGTGGGCATCAGGCACAGTTCGTCTTGGATTCGTGGCGCTGTCGCATTCCCCTGAACACGGAGGCAACGGAAATGTCCGATGCAACATGCACGAGCGACTGGCAGGAACTGCACGTGGAGACCGGATTCTATCCGCCGGTGACCTATCTTCTGATCGACGACCTGCACATTCGCAGGATGGAGGGCGTGCAGCGCGCGCTGTGCGAGCCGCAGAAGCATCCAGAGCCTGTCGTCCAGGCCCAGAAGCCTTGGGAAGGAGAGGGCGTGTGGATGCACAACGGGTGGCTTTACGACCGCGATCAAAAGGTATTCAAGCTGTGGTACCACTGTCACGACCCCAGCTTCTACGACGAATACCCGGACCTGGGGTGGAACTATCGCCGCGCCTACGCGGTTTCGGCAGACGCGCGGACCTGGGAAAAGCCGGAGCTGGGTGTTGTACAGTGGCAGGGAAGCACCCGCAACAACCTGGTGGACTTTCCTCCGGCCGGCGGTGACGGCCCGAACGCCAACGTGTTCAAGAATCCGGGGGACGGCGATCCCAACCGCCGCTACATGTCCTTGAGTTCGGAACGCCACCCCCGAGAACCGGGTGAAAAAGCCATCACGTGGCCGGGCGGTCCGGATCCGAAGGACGATCCCAACGGGCGCGGCTTTTACCTCTGCGACTCGCCAGACGGCTTTGCCTGGACCCGGCGGCCACGACCCATCATGAGCCACGCGCTGTGCATGGACGGGCCTACCGTTCACGGGTTCGACGAAGACCTGAACGCGTGGATACTGTGGTGGCGTCCGCGCATTGGCCCGAAATTCCGAACCATGGGCATCAGCATCGCACGCGATCTTGAAAAAATCCCGTACCCGCAGATGGCGCTGGTACCCGACGACGAGGATGCGCCCGGCACCGAGTTTGACCGTTGCGCATCGATCAAGGTTTCGGGCGGATACGTCGCGCTGGTGCGCACTCTGTTTCCCGAGTACAATCGCCGCGAATCGAGGGATTTTCGGCACATCCACTGCCAACTGGCTTTTAGCCGGGATGCACGCACATGGAGTCGGCCGGCCGGTCGCCAGTCCATGTTGACCGTCGGCGAACCGGGCACCTGGGACGAACTGCTCATCACACCGGCAAACCCGATCCAGGTCGGCGACGACATCTACATTCTTTATCAAGCGGGTCGCGGCGAGACGCAGCGTGGGATCGGATTGGCCACACTCAAACGCGATCGCTGGGCAGCGATCGAACCGGTCCACATCCATGGGGTGTTGAAAACCCACCCGATCAGTTGGGCCAATCGTCAGCTGCGTATCAACGCCAATGCCACTGGCGGTTCGATTCGTGCCGAGCTTCTGGATGTTGCAGACAAACCCGTTCCAGGCTTCACGATGGGCGATTGCGATCCGGTTAGCGGCGACAGCCTCGACCACACAATGAGCTGGGGAGGAAAATCTCAGCTTCCGGACGATATGATTGGCGCCGCGTACTTGGAAGGGACGCCGGGTCGAGTCATGTCGATTCGATTCGACATCGATCGTGCCAGGTTGTTCTCGTTTTCGTGCTGAAACACTGTTGTCAATCAGCAACACTGGGACACTTTGGGACCCGAGAAGATTATTGTTATGAAGAGCCGCCGGTAAGCTCCCTGAGGGTCCTGTTGTAACGTCTCCGCCGTTCGATGTCGCGACCTGCACCTGCTAGAGTTCTGGCGGCCAAAAGCAGAGCGAATTCGTGTGTACGGTATAGTTCGACCCTCCGTGCGCCGGTCAAACCGGCGAGGTGTTGTGAATGAAAGAGTCATACGTACGAACGGTTAGCGACCCACGACGGCCCCGAGTCATGCGTGGCAGCCCGCGAGGGCGAGACGAAGCGTTGAGGGGTACGCGCGGGCCGGGTATTGAGCCGCGAAAGAAACTCACTTTGGGGTGCCGACGCCGTGGGAGGAGGCGGAAGGCAACACCCGGGACGCTGCCAGCGCGAGGCGTTGCGGGACCCTGCGCGGTCGAAGACCCCGAGCACGTGCGGAAACACCTCGCACGGGAACCGGGAGATCCCATCCTCGTCTGTGGCGGATGGCGCCACAGGACGTGTCGGAAAGTCCAAGGACGCACGCCGATGATGCACGGGGATGGGAAGTCGGACAGGCCCATAGTACCGATGAAGCCCGCGAACAAGGACGGGGGCGGTGGACAGCGTGGCTATGGCGGACCCTACACGGGCACGAAGGTGGAAACGCCGGAGACAGCCAAGGGGACGCCTACGGTCGGGTCGGACGCCGTTACCCCAACTGCGGAGCGGGTGGAGGGAAGGGGCCTGACCAAGGGGAATCCGCGCCAGCAAAACGCGCCCCGGACACAGCGCCGGGACGGCGCGCCCAGTGCGCTGGAACGGATACGTCAAGCAGCGCGACGGGATAGGACGCTGCGGTTCACCGCGCTGCTGCACCACGTCTACGAACCGACGATGCTGCGCGAGGCGTAAGGAGGGGGCGGCGCTGGCGGTGCCGGGGCTCGGGCTCTACCAGTTGGAGGTCCGCCACTTCGGCGGGTGGCTGCGGCTGCGCTGCGACGTGCGCGGCGACACGCCGCGCGTGAAGCTCACGGTCTATCTGGCCCTCAAGGAGTAGCAGGTGGTTTCAACATGCTGAAGAGATTCTATGCTGACAACTTTCGCTGCCTGACGAATTTCGAGCTCAAGCTGGATCAAGCCAATATTCTGCTGGGAGCCAACGGAACGGGCAAGACCTCGGTGCTCACGGCGTTGCGCAGGATCCAGCGTCTGATCGTCGGTGGTGCCAAAGTCGACGAGGTGTTTCCGGCACGTGATCTTACTATGATCGGCCACCGAAAGGAGCAGCGGTTTGACATACAGTACCGTTCTGACGATCAAACCTACGACTACGGATGAACATTCGCAAACCGACAGCTACCACCCCTCGACGTTCAAGCTTGGAACGCGCTTGAACTCATCGACGTCGCGCGTCGCAAGCGCGAGGGCACCGGCAAGCGCGATCGAGGCGATCATCAGATCGTTCGCTCCGATCGGACGTCCTTCCCGGCGGAGTTGGGCCCTGATTGTCCCGTAGTGCGTCGCCGCGTTGTCGTCGAACGGCAGCGACGGAAACGACTCAAAGAAGGTCTTCAGACGGCGCAGGTTCTCTGCGATTCGGCGCGAGTTCTGCGCTCCGAAGTGGAGCTCCGCCTTGACGACACTGCAGAGGTAGACCGAGCCCGGAGCGTGGTCGAGCAGCCGCGCGGTGAGGTCGGCATCGGAACGATTGATCAGCGGTACGCAGACGCTGGTGTCGAGCAGCCAGGTCACCGAAACATCTCGACATCCTCGGGGGGCGGGTCTTCGGGCTCGACCAAGCCTGCGCTGCCGTGATGCAACAGGTCCACCAGGCTCCTGGGCCATTCGGTGACGCTCTCGCGGCGAACCAGACGAGCGAGCCATGCCGAGAGGCTGCTGTTCTGCTCCTTTGCCCGCTTGCGCGCCGAATCCAGCACGTCCTGAGGCAGGTATACCGTCACCTGTGCCATGGAGGAACCATACGTGTCCACCTATAGTTAGACAAGTAGGTACGGGTCAACGGATCATGGGTATCAGAGAGGCTGGCGTCGACGGTACCGTCCGGGCGAGTATCTGGCATGCCGACCGACAGCAGCAGGCGCCGTGCAGCGGCCGTCACCGGCGGGGCGGCCGGCATCGGCCTGGCGACCTGCAGGGAGTTTCTGTGTCGGGGCATGGCCGTGGCGATCGTGGACCGCGACGCGGACGCGGCACGGAAGACGGCGGAGGAGTTGCGGGCCACGATGGCCGACGCAACGCAGAAGGTGGTCCCGGCGCCCGCCGACGTGCGCGACAGCGCCGCGGTGGACGCCGCCATCGCCTCGGCGGTCGAGGAGATGGGTGGACTGGACGTTCTGGTCAACTGCGCCGGCATCACCGACCGGGCGCCCGCGGCGGAGATGACCGATGCGTCGTGGTCCCGAATGTTGGACGTCCACCTGTCGGGGACGTTCCGCTGCTGCCGGGCCGCATTCCAAGCGCTTCGCGATTCCGATACCGCGGCGATCGTCAACGTCTCGTCGGTCGCCGCCTACCTGGGGTTCCCGCTGCGCGCCTCCTACTGCGCGGCCAAGAGCGGCATCGAGGCGGTGACGCGATCGCTGGCGGTGGAGTGGGCCGCGCACGGCATCCGCGTCAACGCGGTGGCGCCGACCTGGGTGCGCACCTTCATCCTGGAGGACGCGGTTGCCCGGGGCGTCTTGGACGAGGCCACGATCGAGGCGGTCACGCCGCTCGGCGGCGTCGTCGAGCCGTTCGAGGTGGCCAAGGCCATCGCCTTCCTGGCGTCACCCGACGCCCGCATGATCACCGGCCAGTCGCTGGTGATCGACGGCGGCTTCGTGATCAACCCGCACGTCTGAGCCGCCCGCAGCCGCGGACCGTCAGATGGCCTGCACGTCGGCGCGATGCCCGTGCGCGTTGGCAAGACGGCCGTCGGCGGTCAGCAGCGGCGCATCCAGCGCCTCGGCCAGCGCGACGTAGAGCGCGTCGTATGCGCCGACGCTGTGGTGCAATTCCCAGACCCGGCCCAGAAGCGGCCGGTGGTCGTGCCGCTGGATGACGAGATCGCGCAGGATGCCCACAATCTCGGCGCCACGTTCCGCGTCGATGTCTCCCGCCAACACATACCTGCGGACCACGTGCGCGACCTCCGCGTCGAGCAGATGAGGGCTGTGCACGGTCGAGATCGTCGTCTGGATACGCGGGGTGACGCGGATTCCCGCCTGCGTCCGCAGGAGCATCTCCACGATCACGGACGCATCGACGACGATCACCGTTCGTCGCGCGCCCGCCGCAGCGCTTCGACGACGCCCTCTCGCGGAGTGATCGGCTCCAGTCGCTCGAGGCGTGCCGTCAGGTCCTGAGGCGTGGGCACTGACGCCTGTGCCGTGATCTGTTCGAGCAGGTAGGCGGAGAGCGACGTACCGGCCATCGCCGCGCGAGCCTTGAGCTTGCGATGGAGAGGCTCCGGCACGTTGCGGATCTGGATCATCCTGGGCATGTGTCAAGCATGGCTACATGTGAGACGCATGTCAAAGTGACGGAGCGGCGAGTCTGTGAGCCACGGCGCGGATGGGCGATCTCTGGCGGCGCGCGTGCCGGTCGCGTACAGTCACCCCTATGAAGGTCGTCTCCAAAGAGGTGTTCGTGCCGTCGCCAGGACCCGGTGTCGGGGTGGCCGGCGGCGCCTACTACACGCGCGCCGCCGGCGACGAGCTGGTGAGCGTGCACAGCTACCACTCCCGCTCCGATACCGCCGACATCGCCCTGTACCGCCGCTCCGCCGACGGCGGCGCGACCTGGGGACCGGTGACCGAGGTGGCGACCGGCGAACAGCGCGCCGGCGGCATGTGGCGCCGGTATCCGCGTGCGGGCCACGTCGATCCCCCCACCGACCGGTACGTCACCGTGCGCGTGGAGGGGGTGCTGCCGACCGACGAGCCGCTGGAAGGGATGCGGCAGTGGGCGCTGCACTACGCGGTGTCGGAGGACGGCGGGCGCACCGACGTGGTCGACGAGCCGGTGGTGCACGACGGCAGCGACGAGGACGGCGTGCCGTTCGACGCCGATCACCCGTTGCCCGGGGTATGGCGCGGCCGGAACGGGGTGATGCTGGGCGACCTGACGTGCCTGCCGCTCACGCTGCGCGGCGGACGCGATGCCGGCGACATCCTGGTGCCGTGCCAGATCTGCCCGGTGGGGCCAGACGGCACCTTCCTCAACAAGGGGGGCGGCTTCACGTTCCACGACTCGGCGGTGCTGCACGGACGCTGGGTGGACGGTGGTCCTCGCCTCCGCTGGCGGCTGTCGGAGCGCGTGATCGGCGATCCGGAGCGGTCCACGCGCGGGTTCCTGGAGGCGACCATCGCGGAGCTCTCGCCGGGCCGCGTGCTGATGGTGATGCGCGGCTCCAACGACGTGCGGCCGGAGCTGCCGGGCTATCGCTGGTACGCGGTATCCGAGGACTGCGGCTGGACGTTCGGCGAGGTACGGCCGTGGGCGGATACCGCGGGCGCGCCGCTGCAGTCGCCGAGCTCCTGCTCGCAACTGCTCGACCACTCGGACGGCCGGCTGTACTGGCTCGGCAACCTGTGCGACGGCAACCCACGCGGCAACAGCCCCCGCTACCCGATCGTGATCGCCGAGGTGGAGCGCGACACCGGCCTGGTCGTCCGCGACACGGTCACGACCATCGACGACCGTCAGCCGGGCGAGCTGGAACGGCTGACGCTGTCCAACTTCTACGCGCGCGAGGAGCGGGGCTCGGGCGACATCCTGCTCTACCTGCCGCGCTACTATGCGCGGGAAAACAACTTCACGGCGGACAACACGGTGTACCGGATCGCGGGCGAGTGAGCCGATGAGCCCCGAGCACCCGCGGCTGCACGTGACGGCCGGCTCGTACCCCGGATTGCTGTCGCTGGACGAGCTGCGGCGCGGCGTGACCGAGGGGCCGGGTCGTGAGCTGTGGCTCACGCTGCAGGGCGAGGTTGAGCGCCGGGCCGCGCTGCCGCCGTATGATCCGGGCACACCGCTGCCGGGACGGCAGGCGGGGGCGGTCGAGCGGCATGAGAACGATTACCCGTTGTCCGAAGCCGCGCTCCAGCGGGTGACCGACGCGGCGCTGGCCTGGCTGGTCGCCGAGCGCCCCGAGTACCGCGACGACGCGCTGCGGCAGCTCGAATGGATGTTCGACCCTGAGCCCTGGCCGGAGTGGCGCCATCCCGTGAACGCCGAGCGCGGCGTGTGCGCCGACCACCGCATCGGCTCGCACCTGCGCCAGCTCTCGATCGCCTACGACTGGCTCTATCCGGCGCTGCGGACCGATCAGCGCGGCTGGCTGCTGGCCGGCATCCGCGAGCGGGCGCTGCAGCCGGTGCTGGAGAGCCGCACGCGCGACGCGCACTGGGGCAATTACAACAACTGGACCGGCGTGATCGCGGCCGGCATGGGCACCGCCGGCCTTGCCATGGAGGGCGAGATCGCCGAGGCCGGCGAATTGATCGAGGCCGCCATCGCCTACCAGCGCACCTACCTGAACACCCTCGGCCCGGACGGCGAGTTTAATGAATCACCGGCCTACGCCGCGTCGGTGCTCACCGCGATCCGCTTCTTCGAGTCGCTGCGCTACCACCGGGGGCGGCGCGCCGGCGACGAAGCCGGCCTGGATCCGGAGCTGCGCGAACGGGTCGGCCGGTTCGGCCGCTGGTACGCCTACCACGTGATACTGCCGCGCGGCATCGTGCCGTTCGGGGACTGCAGTCCCGACGCGCGGCCGAACGCGGTGCAGATCGGGGTGATCGCGGAGCTGTGTGACGACCCGGTGCTGCGCTGGTTCTATCGCCTCCTG
>JAPOQV010000389.1 GCA_026710565.1 Spirochaetaceae bacterium
GCATAATTGAAGCGCGCCGGTTGTGCATCGGCGCCGACCGGGTCCACGCGGCGGGCCGCGACCCGCTCCAGCAGATCCCCGGGGATTCCGTGCAGGCCACCGATCAGGGTGACGTCGGCTTCACCGGCAAAGCTGCCGCCGACCACCATTCCCGGTCCCATGTTGCCGCCGAGAGCGCCCAGGCGATCGATCAGCAGCGTACGCAAGCCCGCGCGCCCGCAGCGCAGCGCCGTGAACATTCCGGCGATCCCCGATCCCGCCACCGCCACGTCGACGTCGGCTGCCACCGGCACCCGGCGCTGCGGTTCGACCACGAACGGAGGTTCGGTCATGGTCCGCCGTCGAAGCCCCTCAGAGCGACGCGCGCACGTCGTCGAGCCAGCTCCGCGTTCTGGTCGCACCCTCGGTGAGGATGCCGAAGTCGCCGGTGGACAGCACGAACAGGAAGCCCTCCCGCAGGTGCTGCTCGGCGCCCGGGCCGCCGGTGGCTATGCCCGGAAACCGGCCCAGCTCCAGGCAGATGTCGCGGACCTGGAGCTGCATGCGCGCCTGCTCCGCCTGGTCCACCGACGGGCCGAGGGACTTGCCCAGATCGCTGGGGCCGATCATGCAGCCGTCCACGCCGTCGACGGACAGGATGTCGCGCGCCGCGGCGACGGCCTCTTTCGTCTCGATCTGCACCATCAGGCAGATCTCGTCATTGGTTGCCTCGCCATAGTCCGCGTCGTAGGTCAGGTAGCCGGTGGGCGCACCACTCGATCGCCTGCCCCGCGGCGGATAGCGCACCGCCTGGGCGGCGGCGTGAGCTTCCTCGGGCGAGTTGACCATGGGCACGATCACGGTGAGCGCCCCCCGGTCGAGCACGCGGCCGATGGCGGCGTAGTCGTTGGCGACGACGCGTACCGACGGGGTCGCCTGCCCCAGGCAGATGCGGTGGAACGCCTGCAAGGCCGTGTCGTCCGTCCACATGCCGTGCTGCATGTCGACCTGCACGAAGTCGAATCCGGCCAGCGAGAAGACCTCCCCCGCCAGGGGGTTGCCCAGCGCCAGCTCCGCGCCTACCACGGGCGATCCGGCCCGCATCGACCGCTTCATCGTGTTCACTTTCATGGTTCGTTCCCTTCCGTGGGTGTGCAACCGCGACCGGGGCGCACGCCGTCTCGGCGTCCGCCCCAGGTCACGATCCGATTCAGTTCGAAGATCGAATCAGCGGTAGTCGCCGATCTCGTTGGTAAAACGCGTATGGGCCGCCTGGTGCAGCTCCACGTAGCGGTCGATCCTCATAGCCTTCATCTGCTCGACGTACGCGTCCCACTCCGCGTCGATGTCGCCGACGCCGCTGATCCAGCGGGCTTCGTTGCTCTGCCAGAGCGTGTTGATGTCGGTCCGCAGCTCGCTGATCTCGGTTTGTTCCGAGTCGGTGAACTCAGGCCGCACCCACTGCTCGGCCGCCTTGTAATCGATGTAGTGCGCGTAGTAGTTGTCGTACAGAAGCTTCGAGCTGGCGTCCATGGCCAGCCTGACGCCGTAGTCCTCGGCCCGGAAGAGCGCGGGGATGGCCCCCGGAGTGGCGATCGACACCCGTGCTTCGGCGGGAATCTCCTGCGGAGTCCAGACGCCGTCGACCAGCTTGACCCCCTCGGGAGCGATGCCGTACATGCTCTGCACGCTGTTCTCCAGCGTGTACAGGCGGTCGGCCCACGCCATGGTGTGCTCGGGATAGGGGTTCACGTCGGTCATGAACCAGACGTGCTTGATCGCCAGCCGGCCGGGATGGATCCACATCTCGGGGTCGTACCCTGGCGCGCTGAACGGCGGTACCGACTCGAATTCGGCCCGGCCCTCGGTGCCCTGGTAGCCGCGCACCGCGATGACGTATCCGTACACGTTGCCGGCCGGATCGTCGACCTTGGCGTTGAAGTCCTGCGCCGACTGGGTGAAGCTCTCCGGATCGATCAGCCCCTCGCTGTGCAGACCCGCGAAGTAGGTGATCATGTCGCGATAGCCGTCGGTGATCGGTGCGAAGTACGCCTGGCCGTCCTCGATGGCGATGCCGTTCTTGGTGGCCATGCCCCAGATGCCGTACATGGATCGCAGGTGCTGGGCGAACCCGTCGTTGGCCACGAAGCCGAACGGCAGCTCGTCGTCCGTGTCTCCATTCCCGTTGGGATCGTTGTCACGGAAGGCGATCAGCACGTCGCGCAACTCGTCGGTGGTCATCGGAACGTCCAGCCCGAGCGCGTCGAGCCACTTCCGGTTGACCATGAAGTTCTGTTCCAGGTAGTGCGCTTCCTGGAACTGAAAGCGCGCCAGGTTGGACAGCTTTCCCTCCGGGTTGAGCATGTAGGACAGCGCCTCGGGCTTCTCGGTGAAGACCTGGTCCAGGTTGGGCGTGTACCCCTGGAACAGGTAGGGGCGCAGGTCGACCGCGACGCCATCCTGCAGCAGCCGGGAGATGAGGTTCTTCTCGAGACCTGCGGTACCGAGCATCAGGTCGGGATAGTCGTCGGCGGAGAACGCGATCGTGATCTTCTCCACGTTCTCCATCTCCACGAACTCCAGGGTCACGTTGGTGTCGGTTTCCCATTGTTGCGCCCAGACGTTCTCGTCCGCGTTGCCCCACCGGCCGGAATGCCAACCGGCCTGCAAGGTGATGCCCGGCTCCACCGGGAACACTCCCGGCTCGGTGAGCTCACCGGAGCTCATGGACTCCTCTTCGCCGGCGGCGAACAGGAACGCGGGGGCCGCCAGCATGGCGATCCCCAGAATCGAAACGAGTGCCTTCTTCATAGCACCCTCCTTCATGAGGTCAGGTCCCATCACTCGGGACCCGTGCCGCTCGGGGCGGCTGTCCGGCCCATGGTCGTCTCAACCCTTGATCGAGCCGACCATGATGCCCTTGACGAAATGACGCTGAATGAACGGATAGAGGATCAACAGCGGTGCGATCGCGACCACGATGATGCCGTAGCGCAGCAAGTCGGACAGGACCTGGCGCCGCTGGATCTCCTCGGGGGAATAGCTCTCCAGCCCCTCTCCCCCGGACAGCAGCTCGTTCAGGATGAGCAGCCTCCGGAGCACAAGCTGGAGCGGATATTTCCCGGAGTCGTTGATGAACAGCAGGGCATGGAAGAACGCATTCCAGTTCTGAACCACGTTGAACAGCACGATGATGGCGACGATCGCCTGGCCGAGCGGCAGCGCGATGCTGGCGAAGAACCGGGTGTTCGAGCAGCCGTCGATCTGCGCGGACTCCAGCAGCTCGTCGGGTACGTTGCTCTGGAAGAAGGTGCGCGCCACGATCAGGTTGAAGACGTTCACGGCGTTGGGCAGGATCAGCGCCCACGCCGAGTCGTTCAGCCCCAGGCGCCGCACCACGATGTAGAACGGGATGATGCCGCCCGTGAAGTACAGGGTGAACACGAAGTAGAACATGATCAGTCCCCGCCCGCGCAGGTCCCGCCGCGACAAGGCATAGGCGGCCGGGAGCGTCAACACCAGGGACACGGCCGTCTGCCCGACGGCGTACAGGACGGAGTTGCGGTAGCCGGCAAGGATGTGGCGCGTGCGGAAGATGTAGGAATACCCCTCGACGTTCAGTCCCCGCGGCCACAGGTAGACGTGCCCGGCCGAGACCAGCGTCGGCTCGCTGATCGAGGCGATCACGACGAAATACAGAGGATAGACGGTCACCGCCAGGATGATCGCCAGGATGGCGACGTTGACCCCGTCGGTGACGCGGTCGGCTTTGCTGCGGAAGTCTACCACCGGCAGCTACCACAGGGAGGTCTGGCCGAAGTGCCGGGCCAGACGGTTGGCGGTGACCAGCAGCGCGAAATTGGCCACGGTCTCCAGCAGCCCGACGGCGGTCGCGTAGTCGTACTGCGCCTGCTGGATCCCAGACCGGTACACGTAGGTCGACACGACCTCCATGGTCGTGATGTTCAGGTTGTTCTGCATCAGCAGGACCTTCTCGAAGCCGATGGTCAGAAGCTGGCCCAGCCGCATGATGAACAGGATCACGATGGTCGGGGTGATCCAGGGCAGATCGACGTGCCAGATGATGCGTAGCTTGTGCGCGCCGTCGCAGAACGCGGCCTCGCGCAGTTGCGGGTCGACGGCCGACAGCGCAGCCAAGTAGATGATCGCCCCGAACCCGGCGTTCTGCCAGAGCTCGGACAGCACGAACAGCGTCGGACCCCACGAGGGGCTGGCCATGAAGAAGATCGCATCGCCGCCGAGCAGCTTGATGAACGAGTTGATCACGCCGATGCGCGGACTCAGGAATACGGTGAGCATGCTTACGACGACCACCGTCGATATGAAGTACGGTGCGTAGGTGGCCATCTGCACGGCTTTCCTGAAGTGACGGTTGCGCGCTTCGTTCATCATCAGCGCGAGCGCCAGCGGGATCGGCCAGGTCGCCAGGCTGTACAGCGCGATCACCACCGTGTTGCGGATGACAGGCACGAAGAACGCGGAGTCGAAGAACCTCAGGAAGTGCGCGAAGTTGTTCCACTCCGGCGCCGAACGCCCCGTCCGCAGGGAAAACCCGTCGGTGAAGGCGATGCTCAGGCCGTAGATCGGCAGGTACTTGAACAGGAAGATGTGCACGACCGCGGGGAGGATGAAGACGTAGAGCTCCCAGGAGCGGACCAGATACCTTGCCGTCTGGGACAGTGGATGACCCGTGGCGGGGCGTTCCAGTGCGGCCGCGGGTCCACCGGCCGGGGGCCTGGAAGAATTCCTCATCGGTTAGCTGCGGAGCCTGGCGTTGCGGGACCGTCCGCCGGAACGATCGAGTGCAATCGCGTCGGCCGTCCTCTATATGGTACCGGACGCTTCCTGGAGTCAAATGCACCGCCCGGCACTGCTGCGTTCCCGTGCCGAACGAACCCCGGAGGAACGGTGTGACGCAGCCCGCCGTGGGCGACCGCCGCGCCAAGCGAACCGGCGTGGCCGCGATGCTTGCGGCGACCGCGGTGTGGATGACGATCCCCATCCTGGTGAAGGTCGCCCTCCGCTCCTTCGACCCGATCGTGATCTCGGCGACGCGGCTGCCGGTGGCGGCGGTACTGCTTGCCCTGCTGCATCGCGTACGGGGCGGGCGCCTGCGCGATCTGGTGCCCTGCACCGGCTGGCACCTGCTCGGGGGCATCGCGCTGGGCGTCAACTATCAGCTCTACGCGCTGGGGATGAGCCTGACCACGGCCGGGGCCGGGACGGTGATGATCCAGGTACAGATCGTCACCCTGGTCCTGCTGGCGCGCTGGATCCTCGGGGAGCGCCTGTCCGCGATCAAGCTGGCGGCGATCGCCTGCGTCATCGCCGGCGGCGGGCTGCTCCTGGCCGCGCCCGGCGCCATCGACGAGCTTGCGGCGTCTTCCTATCGAGCCGGCAATCTCGTGATGATCGCCGCCTCGGTCGGGTTCGGGATCTACGGACTGGTCAGCCGCGCACTGGCCGGCGGCCACGGGCCGGGCCGCGGCGCCGCTCTGAAGATCGCGGTACCGATACTGGCGATCGCCTCCGCCGTGAACCTGTGCCTGCTGCCGTTCGCCGGCCGGCCGGACTCGGTGTCGCTCGAGGCGGTGGCCGCGCTGGCGGCGCTGGGCGTGATCGGCACGGCGGCCAACTACGCGCTGATGACCGTCGCCTTCCGGCGCCTGTCCGCGGCGACGGCGGGGACCATCACCGCGCTGACCCCGCCCGGCGTGATCGTGCTGGCCGCGCTCACCCTGGGCGAACCGGTTCCGCTGTCCGTGATCGCCGCCGCCGCGATCGTCACCGCCGCCCTGCTGGTCTTCATGTGGGACGAGCGGCGCGCGGCCGGACCGGCGCGAAAGCGCGGCGAACCATGAGCCCGCGGCGATTCAGGCGGTACCGCCCTCGTAGCGCAGCAGCCCCCGCCGGAAGACCAGCACGGACAGCAGCGCGGTGCCCGCAACCCCGGCGCCGAACCCCAGCACGTGCCGGTCGAACCCGCCCCAGAGCATCGACGCCGGCAGCGCCGCGCTCACCAGCGCCGGCAGCAGCACGGTCGCGGCGACCCGCACCGCCGGAGGCAGGACCGTCGGCGGGTAGCGGGAGAGGTTCAGCACCTCCAGATACGGTTCCTGCAAGCTGTCCACTTTCTCGAGCCAGAACGCCAGACAGATGACCAGAAACCAGAGGCTGTAGTTGCCGATTCCCGCCAGCACCAGCATGACCAGATAGCCGGCAACGCCCGCCGGTGAAGGCCACCCGTCCCCGGCCTCGGCTCCGGCGACCACTCCGGCGGCCACCAGGAACACCCCGAGCAAAACGGTCAGCGCGTTCATCACGATCAGCCGTCGACACGAGACCAGGAACCGCGTGTTCACCGGCGTGATCAGATCGTAGTCCAGATCGCCGTTCCTGATGCGATCCTGGAGACTCGGCAGGTTGCGCATGAACAGCCCGTGCACGATCCCCCGAATGATCTCGAAGGTGCCGGCGAGGGCGAGGATGTTGGCGTAGGTCCACCCCCGAATGCCGTCCGTCCGGCTGTAGATCAGGCTGTAGAATGAAATGGACAGGATGAGGCTGGCGATGCCCTCTCCGGCGCGCGCCAGGAATGCGCCGCGGTACGCCGTGTCGGCTCGGACGCTCGCCTTGAGCACCGCCGCGAAGACGCCCATGGCGCTAAGCGGCGACATTCGTATACCTGCGCAGGCCCGATCGGGTGAGCATCCACGCGACGACCAGCAGCACTCCCCCCCACAGCAACTGGCCCAGGAGGACCGGATGCGCAGGGTTGCTCCCCGCCAGCAGCGTCGCGGGAGCGAAGGTCAGGTAGTAGAATGGCGTCAGCGCCAGGACCGACTCCACCTCTGCCCCGAGCAGATGGAGCGGGATCAGGCGGCCGGACAGCACACTCGCCGCCAACTGTACGGTGAAGTAGACGCCCGCGACATCGTCGATCCAGAACGACAGTGCCGACACCGCTACGGAGAGCAGGAACCTGACCACGAAGGCGCCACAGAGCGCCAGGATCGCGTAGCCCAAGTGCTCCGGGCTCACCCTCACCCATGCGCCGGCGACGAACAGCGCCGCGATGAGCAGCACCAGACCGGGAGCCTTGGCGATGATCTGCCCGGCACGCATGCCGACGGCGGTCCCGAACCAGACGATCCCCAGCGGCGCGCCCATCAGCGCTTCCAGCTCGACCTGACCGCCCCGGATGCGTCCCGCAAGCTGCCACTGAAAGTTGTCCGAATCCGTTACCTGATCCACCAGCGCGACGGCCAGGAAGTACGCCAGCAGGGCCAGGCGCTCGGAGCCGCTGCGCGCCCCGTGGATCGACCACCACACGAAGGTGAGCATCAGGCTCGGCAGAAGCGACATTCCGAAGCCGATCAGATAGTCCGCCCGATACGCCATCGACTGCGTCACCAGCGCCTTCGCCAGGCCCCACATCGCCCGCGGCGCCTCGCGGACCGCGACGGCCATGCGCCACAGGGGGTTCATCCAAAGCGCCGGTACAGTTCCTCGAGCGCCTCCTCGGCGCTCGGCACGTCGGTACGCACGTCCTGCACGTCACGCCTTTCGGTGACCGCCATCAGCACCCGTCGGACCGCGTGGGGGTGAACGGCAAGCTCCAGCTCGTCCGGCGTGTCCCTGATGACGCGAGCATCGGGTAGCGGCCCGCCGTTCAGCCGGCGCCCTTTCACCTTGATGCGGACGGCCTCCCGCGCCGCGGCGACCACGTCGCGCAGCATCCCGTCGTACACCAGGCGGCCCTCCTTGATCAGCAGCACGCTCCGGGCGATGCGCGTGATGTCGGCCAGATTGTGCGAGGTCAGCACCAGCGCCGAGTCCTGTCCCAGGCCGTCCGGGTCATCGCTGCCCAGGAAGTCGTGCAGCGCCTCGCGCGTCCGCTGGTCCACCCCCACGGTGGGCTCGTCCAGGAACAGGACGCGCGGCGCGTGCAGCAGCCCGCCCATCAGCTCCAGCTTGGTGCGCGTCCCGAACGACAGCTTCCTCACCTGGGACCTCAGGTCGCCGGCAACCCCCAGCAGCTCGGCCAGCCGCGCCGTCCGGCCCGCGTGCTCGGAAGCTTCCAGGCCGTACAGCGCGTACAGCAACTCGAAGTTGTCGCTCGCGGTGAGCTCCGGCCACAGCCGCACGCGGCCCGCGAGCACCAGGCCCATCTGCCGCCGCACCGCGATCCGGCGACGGATCGGCTCCGTCCCGAGCAGCTCGACGCCGCCTGCGGTGGGGCGCAGAAGGCCGCACATCAGCTTGACCAGGGTGGTTTTGCCGGCGCCGTTGGCGCCCAGCACGGCCACGCGCTCCCCGGAGCGTATCGAAAAGGACACACCGTCCACCGCCCGCACCGTCCGGTAGCGGCGCCGGACCAGGTGGCGCAGCGTGCTGAACCTGCCGCGCGGCTTCTGGGCGACCCTGAAGTCCTTGGTGACCGAGCGCGCCTCGACCACGCACGAGCTCATCGAACGGCACCTCCTGGTTGATCCGGCCTCGGTCTCAGGCCGAACGGCCAGATTGCCATGGCGGCAGCGGCAGGTGCAACGGCGCGCCCGGCGTTGCGTGGAGGCTGGCGCTCAGCCCAGTCCGATGTCCCGGAGGTACTCCCTGGTCCGCTTGGCGATCGGGAACGGCGCGCCGGGTGCCGGCGGGTACATGTCCTGCTCTACCACTCCGAAGCCGTCGTAGCCGATGCGGTGGGCGACGTCGCGCAGGCGCTCGAAGTCGATCTCCCCCTCGGACGGTTCGCAGAACATCCCCTGGCCGACCGCGGTCGCGAACGATGTCCCGTCGCGCAGCACCTGCTCGCGCAGGTCGCCCCGGATGCTCTTCAGGTGCAGGTAGGGGATGCGCTCGTGGTGCGTCTCGAAAAATCCGATCGGGTCGCCGCCGGTGTAGGCGTCGTGGCCGGTATCCAGGCAGAGCATGACCGACGGATCGACGTCCGCCAGGAAGCGCTCCATCTGCCGGTGGTTCTCCACGTGCGTATCGGCGTGCGGGTGGTACACCACCTGTAAACCGTATCTGGCCGCCCGTTCCTGGGCGCGATTTGCGGTCTCGATCAGCCGGGCCCACGCCGCGTCGTCCAGCTCCCTGGGGCGCTCAAGCTCACCGGTCTGCAGATTCGTGTACACGTCGTCGATCAGCACGATGAACCGCGCGCCGAGTTGCTGGAACGGCCCGGAGACATGGTCGATGTCGTTCAGGACCACGTCGGCGACCCCCTCGTCCTCCAGGTGATGCATGATGAAGCCGCCGCAGAGCTTCAGGGAGCGCTTGTCGAGCTCCGCCTGCAGCACGCCGGTATCGGTCGGCAGGTAGCCGATCGGCCCCAGCTCCGTCCACTCGTAGCCGGCCGCGGCCGCCTCGTCCAGGTACTGCTCCCAGGGGGGTTGCTTCGGATCCGACGGAAACCAGACACCCCACGAGTCCGGCCCCGTTCCCACGGTAATGGCCATATCCGGCGATTATAGAGCGGCGCCCGAGCGCACAGCCACGCCCGGCCGCTCAGCTCAATCCACTTCGATCCAGAGCCTTTCGACACCGCGCAGCGCCACTCCCTCCCGGTACTCGGGCTCCATGGCCAACCGCATCGACGCATACCGGTCCAGCAGTCCTGCCAGCGCAGTGCGCGCCTCCATGATCGCCAGCGGCCCCCCGAGACAGTAGTGCACGCCGCGCCCGAACGACAGGTGGCTGTTCCCGCGCCTGCCGACGTCCAGCGACTCGGGATCGTCGAATGCCTCCGGATCCCGGTTCGCCGCGCCGAGCACGGAGATGACCACGTCGCCCGCACGGATGAGCTTGCCGCCGACCTCGACGTCCTCACGGGCCGCGCGCCCGTCGAGCTGCACGGGGCTGTCGTAACGGAGAAGCTCGTCCACCGCCGAGCCCAGCAACCCGCGGTCCTCCCGCAGACGCTGGAGCTGCTCGGGATTCCTCAGCAGCGCCAGCACGCCGTTGCCGATCAGGTTCCGCGTCGTCTCGTTCCCGGCCACCAGGATCAAGCGCATCACCGACAGCATCTCCTCATGCGTCAGCCGCTCTCCCGCTTCCTCCGCCATGATCAGCGCGGTCACCAGGTCATCCCTCGGCTCACTCCGCCGCTCGGCGATGATCTCCTCGAAGTACGCGGACACCTGCTCGGCAGCCTGCCTGATCGCTTGCACCTGCTTCCCGCCCAGAATGGGATCGACGGCCAGCGCCAGCGTGTTCGACCACGTCTCGAACACGCCCATGTCTTCCGATCGTACCCCGAGCATCTCGGCGATCACCGTGACCGGCAGCGGATATCCCAACGCCCCGACCACGTCGAACCGCCGCTTGCCCGCGACCTCGTCCAGCAGCCGGTCGGTGATCTCCTGCACGCGCCCGCGAAGCTTCCCCACGGCCTTTGGCGTGAACGCCTTGGATACCAGCGCCCGGACCCGCGTATGCTCCGGAGGATCCATGTCGAGCAGGCTCAGCGGTATGGTCTTCACCAGGACCCGGTCGGAGCTGCAGAACCGCTTGTCGTCCCGCAAGACCCGCTCCACGTCCTCGTACCGGGTCAGCGCCCAGGCTTTGACCAGCCTCATCCGGTGCACGGGATCCTTGCTGCGCATCTCCCGGTAGACGGGATACGGATCCTGTCTCAACTGCGGCGACAGCAGGTCGTAGGCGACGCCCGATTCCCGCCGCTCCCATGCGACCAGCAGCCTTGCGATTGTCGATTTCAGCCACTCGCTCATCAGACCCCTCCTCTTTCGGACGCTGCGTCGCCGCGCACCGGCACGGTGTCGCCGGGCACAGGGACGGTGCTGCCGCTCTCCAGGGAGCGCAGCGCGGCCTCCGCCAGCTCCAGCGCGCGGCGGCCGTCGGCGAACGTCACCGACGGCTCCCGGCCGGTCGCGACCGCAACGACGAAGTCGGCAAGCTCGGCCTGGTAGGCCGCCGCGTAGCGCTCGATGAAGAAACGCTTCAGCGGCGCCGGCGATCCGGCGCCGTCCGCCGTGAACAGCCGCGCCTCGTCTTCGAGGCGGTTGCCGGAGCAGACCATGCCAAGCGAACCGTGCACCTCCAGCCGCTGATCGTAGCCGTACGCGGCCTGCCGGGAGCAGTTGACGTGGCACTGGACCCCCGACGCCGTCGCCATCATGACCATGGCGGTGTCGACGTCGCCCAGGTCGCCGATCGCGGGATCCACCAGCGCGCTGCCGATCGCCGTGATCGAGGTGGGCTCCTCGCCCAGCACGAAGCGGGCGAGGTCGAAGTCGTGGATCATCATGTCCCGGAACAGCCCGCCGGATACGCGCAGATAGGCCGGCGGCGGAGGTTCCGGGTCTCGGCTTGAGATGATCACCTGGTGGATCTCGCCGATGGCGCCGCTTGCGGCCAGGTCCCGCACGCGCCGGTGGGTGGGGTCGTAACGGCGGTTGAAGCCGATCTGGATCGGCACGCCGGTGTCGCGCACGGCCTGCCAGCACCGTGCCACGCGCTCCAGGCTCAGGTCGATCGGCTTCTCGCACAGCACGGCCTTTCCGGCGGTGGCGGCGGCGATGATCAGCGGCACGTGCGTGTCGGTCGACGAGGCGATCAGCACCGCATCGATGTCCGCGCCAAGCGCAGCATCGACATCCGGCACGGCCGCCGCACCGCGGCGCTCGGCGACCGCCGCCGCCACGGCCCCCACCGGATCGTAGACACATACCAGCCGGGCATCCGACCGGGCGGCGAGGTTGGCGGCATGCATGGCGCCGATCCGTCCCGCTCCCAGGAGTGCGAAGTTGACCATGCGCCTATCGTAGACCAAGCGACCAAGCCGGACGCCCTTGACGCGGTGACGTTTCTTGCGCACGGTGTTATCCATATATGGATACTGATAGGGATACCCCGCGCATGACCAAGAAGAGCACGATTCTGTTTCCGCCCATCCTCTACCGGGAGCTGCAGGACGCAGCCCGGCAACAGGGTCGCTCCGTGGGTGACCTGGTCCGCGAAGCGGTGGCGATCCAGTACGGGTCCGGGGGCGTGGCCGCCCGGCTGCGCGCCGTCGACAGCCTGGCTCAACTCGACGACGACGTGCCCGACGACCCCCGGCAGCTCGAATCGGAGATTGTCCGCGGCGCGACCGAGCGGTGAAGGTGTTCGTGGACGCGAACATACCCATGTACGTGGCGGGACGCGACCACGAATTCAAGGAGCCCAGCACCCGGTTCATGCGAGCTGTCGCGCGGCGGCATGTCGACGCGGTGAGCGATGTCGAGGTCCTCCAGGAAATCCTCTACCGGTACCGTGCCGTACGCCGGTCGGCGGTTGGCTTCGCCGTCTTCGATACGTTCATCGCCACGATCCCGCGCATCTCCCCCGTACTGCCGGCGGATCTGCGCACGAGCCGCTCGATGCTGGCGGCGCACCCGGACGTCGAGCCCCGTGACGCCATTCACGTTGCCGTGATGCGCCGCACCGGCGTCCGCGCGATCGTCAGCTACGACGAGCACTTCGACGGCATCCCGGGAATCGATCGCTTGACCCCGGACGCCGTGCCGGCGTGAGCTCCGGCTACCCGCCCAGGAACAGCCTGCCCACCCGATCGTCCTGCAGCAGGTCGTCGCCTCGCGCGGCCAGGGCCAGGTCTCCCGACACCAGCACGTAGCCGATGTCCGCGAACGCCAGGCCCTTGCGGGCGTTCTGCTCGACCATGATGATCGTCTTGCGGTCGTGGTCGCGCAGATCGGCCAGCAGCTCGAACACCATGTCGATGAAGCGCGGCTCCAGACCGATCGACGGCTCGTCCACCAGCAGCACGTCCGGGTCCATCACCAGGGCGCGCGAGATCTCCAGCAGGCGCCGCTCCCCGCCCGACAGCACGCGCGCCGGCTGCGCGCGCCGCTCGGCAAGGCGCGGATACTTCTCCAGCACCCCAGCGACGGCGGCCCGCGCGGCGGACTTGTCGCTCATCAGGTAGGCTCCCATCTGCAGGTTCTCTTCCACGGTCATGTCCGGGAACACCGAGTTGTCCTGGAGGATGTAGGCGATGCCGGCCTCCCGCAGCTTGTCGGTGGCGGGCATGCGGGTGATGTCCCGGCCTTCCTTGCGGATGGTGCCGCCCATGATCGTGTTGAGGCCGTAGATCGAATGCATGACCGTGGACTTGCCGGCGCCGTTCGGTCCGATCAGGCACAGCGACTGCCCGCGGCCGACCTGCAGGTCGACGCCATGCAGGATCTCCATGCGGCCATAACCGGACACGAGCCCCTGGACGCTGACGAAGTCGTCCCCGCCGGCAAGCTTTTCCAGAGTCTCCCGCGGGACGCCCCGCTCGATCAGCGACGCGCTCTCGCGCGCCACCTGCTCGACCGAAACGGCGGCGCCCAGGTCGCCGGATCCGTGGCCGGAGACGCCGCCGCCCGCGACGGAGCCGGGTTCCGTCATTGCGAGCGCAGGTACGCGTCCAGGACGCGCGGATCGTTGCGGACCTGCTCGGGCGTGCCGGACGCGAGCAGCCCGCCGTGGGCGAG
This sequence comes from Spirochaetaceae bacterium, assembly GCA_026710565.1. Next base: position 13,506 of record JAPOQV010000389.1, read on the forward strand.
GCAGTAGATGTGGGAGGCGAGGTTCATGATCACCCGCATGTTGTGCTCGATGACCAGCAGGGTGACGCCCATCTCCGCGTTGGCCCTGAGGAGCCGGTCGATCACGCCGTTGATCAGGGTCGGATTGATGCCGGCGGTCGGCTCGTCGAGCAGCAGCATCTTGGGAGCGCGCATCAGCGCCATCGCGAACTCCAGCAGCTTCTGCTGGCCGAACGACAGGCTTCCCGCCACGTGGTCGCGCAGCGCGTGGAGACCGGCGAACTCCAGCAGCGAATCGGCGCGCTCGGTCACGGCCGCCGAGAACCGGCGCAGCAGCCGTCCCCCGCCCGCCGTGAGGGGCGCGGCCGACACCAGCATGTTCTGCAGGCAGCTCATCCCCCCGTAGACGCGGGTCTGCTGGAACGTGCGCAACAGGCCGAGCCTGGCGATGCCCGGCACCGTCATGCGCTCCACGCGGGTGCCGTCGAAGGTCACCGTGCCGCCATCCACGGGGTGGAAGCCGACGATGCAGTTGAAGAGCGTGGTCTTGCCGGAGCCGTTCGGCCCGATCAGGCCGTTCACGGCGCCGGCCTCGACGCCGATGGTGATGTTCCGGTTTGCGGCGATGCCGCCGAACGACTTGCTGACGCCGTCGACCTGCAGCAGGACGCTCATGCTCGCCTGCCCGCGTCCAGCGCCACGTTGCCGCGACGCTCCCGGAACCAGCCCAGGATGCCGTCCGGCAGGAACATGACGATCACGACGATCAGGACTCCCATGGCGACCCGATGCCAGCCCAGCAGATAGGTCCAGAACAGCTCCTGCGTGACGTGGAAGACCATCGCCCCGAGCACCGGCCCCCACAGCGAACCGCGCCCGCCCATGATCGCCATCAGGATCATCCACACCCCGAACGTGGCGCCGGCGAACGCGGTGTCGAGCGGATCGATGAAGCCGATGAAGTTGCCGTAGGCGCCGCCGGTCAGGGCGAGAAAGAGTGCTGCCACCGACCAGGCGACGACCTTGCAGCGCGTGGTGGGCAGCCCCATCGCCTCGGCCTTGTCCTCGTCGTCGCGGATGGCGTTGAGCAGCAGCCCGAACCGGCGGCGGTACAGGACCTGCAGCGCCACGAAGCAGATGACCGCCACGGCCAGGAAGTAGAAGGAGAAGAACCGGTTGTGGCTGCCCAGCGCCTCCGGGAACAGGGGGGTCACCAATCCCGAGCCGGCGCCGAGCCAGTCGATGCCGCTGACGATCTCGCCGGCGGCGACGCCCAGTCCCAGGGTGCCGACCGCGAAGTAGTGCCCGCGGAGCCTGAGGATACTCGAGCCCAGCAGGATCGCCAGGGCCAGCGCGACGACCGCCCCGACCGCCACGCCGAGCCCCAGCCCTCCGAGGTACTGGAGCGGATCCAGGCGGGAGGCGGCGCTGCCGGCGGCTTCCGCGAACCGGTCCGCGTGGAAGAACAGCGCGCGCTGCACCACGGCGCTGGCGTACATCCCGGCGCCGAAGAACACGATGTTGCCGAACGAGTTGTATCCCATCTGGCCGCCGACGATGTCCCAGGTCAGCGCCAGCGTGACCAGCACCCACAGCATCGCGATCTGCGACTGGAACTGGGGCGCCACGAACGGTCCGGCGATGCCGGCCGCCAGCAGCGCCAGCGGGCCGATGCGGCGCAGGTTCATCGCAGCACCTGCCGCCGGCGGCGGAGCAGGTAGCTGCGCACGACCAGGATCACCACCAGCAGCGAGAACACGAACGCGGTCTGAAACTCCACGCCCAGGCTGAAGCCGGCGAAGTTCTCCGCCACCCCCAGGGCGGTGCCGGCCGCCGCCACGCCGGCGACGTTGCCGAGCCCCGCCAGCACGACGATCATGAACGACCGCACCGTGTAGGTGATGCCGATGAAGGGATGGATCACCCACACCATCGCCACCAGCGCGCCGGCCACGCCGCACAGCGACGCGTTCAGGGCGAACGCCAGCGCGTAGACGCGATCGGTCCGCACGCCCACCAGGCGCGCCGCGCGCGCGTTCTGGGCCGTCGCCCGGATAGCCCGCCCTGCCCGGCTGCGCCGCAGGAACAGCACCAGCAACCCGGCGGTCACGAGCGCCACCGCGAACGCCACCAGCTTGACGTTCCCAAGGACCACGCGATCGCCGAGCAGGAAGGTGGAGCCGAGCTCGGCGTTGGCCGTCCGCAGGTCTGCGCCGAACACCTGGTTCATCACCTGCTGCAGGACGATCGTCAGGCCGTAGGTGGCCAGCAGCGAAACGAACAGGTCGCGGTCGACGAGGCGGAACACCACCGCCCGGTACAGCGCCCAGCCGGCCACGAACAGGACCGCCGCCGACACCGGGATTCCGAACAGCGGATGAACGCCCAGGGTCGACAGCAACCAAGTGACGTAGCCGCCCAGGATGACCAGCTCTCCCTGCGAGACGTTGATGATGTTCATCACGCCCCACACCAGCGCCATCCCGTACGCCGCGAGCACGAAGATGGCGCCCACCAGAAGCCCGTCCAGGAGGAGTTGCACCGACAGCGATCCCGACTGCAGCAGCAGCGGGCCGCTGCGCGCGGGCACCGTGTCGGGAACGGGCTCCGAGCCCGGGCGCGGGAACGCCAGCGCGTCGGAAGCCCAGGCGGTCGGCGCCACGACCCGGTACTCCCCGTCCCGGATCTGCAGCAGCACCATCGGCTTGGCGATGTTCTTTCCGGTCTCGTCGAAGCGGATGTTTCCGTAGAAGGTCTGCATGTCGGTCGCGGCCAGCGCCGCGCGGACCGTTTCGGTGTCGAACGATCCGGCTCGCTCCAGCGCGTCCGCCCAGACCATCACGGCGGCCGTGGACTCCGCGGCCTGATACGGCGGGACGTAGCCGAACTCCTCCTCGAACCGGACCGCGTAGTCGGCGGCGCTGCCGAACAGGCCGTCGCGGTAGGTCAGCGTCGGCGCCCACTGGGCCGCGCACAGGATCCCCTCGGCGGCGTGGCCGAACTGCACCGCGTCGGTGACCTGGGCCGACTCGCAGTGCGTGAGGGCGACCATCGGCGCCGACGCCCGCATCTCCTCGGCCTGCCTCACCAGCAGGGCGGCTCCCTTGGAGTGGCCGGACACCAGCAGCACGTCCGGGCGCAGCGCCTTGACCTTGAGCAGCGTCGCCGCCATGTCGTTGGCTTCGCGCGGCAGCTTGTCGTCGATCACCACCTGCATGCCATGCCGCCGGGCGTCATCGAGGACGCCGGCGCGGATGTCCTGCGAGAACGGATCGTTGGCGGTCGCCACCGCGACCCTGAGCGTCGCGGGATCGCGCGCGCGCGCGCCGGCCTGCTCGGCCGCCAGGTTGATCGCCTCCTGCAGGTACTGTTCGGAGGTGGACAACACCGCGAACAGGTAGCGGTAGCCCTTGTTGAACAGCGCCCTCGAGGCGCCGTTGCCCTCGACCATCGGCACCTTGTGCTGCTCGGTGATGGGGGCGATGGCGGTAGTCAGCCCGGAGCTGTACGGGCCGAGCATGAAGCGGATGCCGTCCTGCCGGATCAGGCGCTCGGCCAACTGGGCGCCGCGGGCCGGCGTCGACTCGTCGTCGTAGTAGAGGATCTCCAGCCGGTACGCCGTGCCGGCGACCACGACGCCGCCCTGCTCGTTGATCATCCTGACCGCCAGGTCGTACCCGTTGCGCGTGTGATGGCCCGCGGTGGTGTACCTGCCGGTCAGCGAGACCGCCGCGCCGAGCACGATGGTGTCGTCCGTGACACGGGCGAAGGCGGCTGCGGGCACGAACAGAAGCGCCGCGGCCAGCAGGAGCGTCGAGATCGACGCACGGGTCCGCAGGCACCTCTCTCGGTGAACCATGGATTCTGCAACGATACCAGCAGCAAGACGGCACCGGAAGGTCAAGTGCATGCGGCTTGGCCAAACGGGGCGAGCCGCGCAGACTGCCACGCGTGGATCTGACCGGACGCGCCGCGGTCGTGACCGGCGCCAATTCCGGCGTCGGCAGGTCGGTGACGGAGCTGCTGCTTGCCGCCGGGGCCGAGGTCACCCTGGTGTGCCGCGACCGGGCGCGTGGCGAGCAGGCGCTGGCCGAGCTCGAACGCTCCCGTCCCGGCGCCGCCGCGCTGGAGCTGGCGGACCTTTCCTCCCCCGATGCCGTGCGCGGCCTGGCCTCGCGACTGACCGATCGGCTCGCGGGAATCGACATCCTGGTGAACAACGCGGGCCTGGCGCTCGACCGCCTGCAGACCACGGCCGAGGGGTTCGAGATGACCTTCGCGACCTGTCACCTCGGCCACTTCCTGCTGACCCACCTGCTGCTGCATCGCCTGCGAAGCGGCGGCAGGATCGTGAACGTCAGCTCGATGGTCCATCGGTCCGGCAACCTGCTCCGTGCGCCCCTGGACGACATCGCCCGCGGCCGGGCGTGGAAAGGCGGTATCCAGGCGTACAGCGATGCCAAGCTGGCGAACGTCCTGTTCACGGTGGAGGCCGCGCGACGCTTTCAGGATCACGGGGTCTCCGCCGATGCCCTGCACCCCGGCGCGCTGGCCACCAACATCTGGAGTGGATACCACGGCGTGCTCGGCCTGCTTGTGCGTGCGCTGGCGATCTTCATGCGCAATCCGGACGTCGGCGGCAACGCGGTCATGGCAGCAATCCGGCGCTCCGAGCCCGGCGGTTCCGGCCGCTACTTTCACGTCACCGACGAACGCAAGCCGCAGCCGCAGGCAGAGAACCGCGTTCTGGCCCGCGACCTCTGGGAGCGCAGCCTGACCTGGACAGGCCTGCGTCGATGACTCGACTCAGTTGATGGCGGCCAGTTCTTCCTCGAGATCGGCCATCTGAGCGCCGCCGGCCATGAGCGTGCGGATGTCGCCGCCACCGAGATCTTCGGCGACGCCCTCGCCGATCACCTGGCCGAGGCTGAGGAACGTGTACCGGTCGGCGACCAACTGCGCATGGATCTCGTTGTGGGTGATGAGGATGATTGCGATGTCTCCACGGCTGCGCACCCGCTTGATGGTCTTGAGCACCTCGAGCTGCTGCTTCTGTCCGAGGGCGGAGGTCGGCTCGTCCAGAATGAGCACGCGCGCCCCGAAGAAAATGGCACGGGCGATCGCGAGGGCCTGCTTCTGGCCGCCGGACATCGTTCCGACGGCCTGCTCCGGATCGGCGATGTTGATGCCGATCTTGGCCATCTCCTCACGGGTGATGCGGTTCATGGTGGCGGTCCTCATGACCCCGAACGGCCGCGGCCCTCGGGTGACCTCACGCCCCATGAAGAAATTCCGCGTTACCGAGGTCAGGGGATTGAGGGCAAGGTCCTGATAGACGGTGCCGATCCCGGCATCGGATGCCGCCAGGGGGTTGCGGAACACGACCGGCCGGCCATCAAGGAAGATCGTACCCGCGGTCGGCTGGTGCACGCCGGCAAGCACCTTGATCAAGGTGGACTTTCCGGCTCCGTTGTCGCCCAGCAGCGCGTGCACTTCGCCGGCGTGCACGTCCACGGACACCCCGTTCAGCGCCGTGAAATTGCCGAAGCGCTTGACGATGCCCTCAAGCCTGATCAGCGGCTCGGCCACGTCATATTCCCCCGGTAAACCGCTTGCGGATGGTCTCGTTGCTGAGCGCTGCCACGAGCAGGACCGTGCCCAGGAACATCCGGTAGTACGAGCCGTCGATCCAGGAGATGTAGAACACCGAGTTCTGCACCAGTCCGAAAATGACCGCCCCGAAAACGACACCCACGATCGATCCGAAGCCTCCGGACAGAATCACTCCGCCCACCACGGATGCGGCGATCGCCTCCAGCTCCTTGAGATTTCCCTTCGCGGCGTCAGCCGTGTTCGTGTCGAACACTTGGGTCGCGGCAAAGATGGTCGCGCAGAACGCGGTGAACATGAACAGCGATACCTTCACCTTGTTGGTGGGCACACCGTTCGCCCGCGCGGCCTCCTCGTTTCCGCCGGTCGCGTAGATCCAGTTGCCTAGCTCGGTCCGCGACAGCACGAACCAGGCGGCGATGGAGATCACGATCCACCACGCCACCTTCGCGTCGAAGCCGGTGACCCACTGGTCGCCGGCCCGGTTGAAGTTGAGGCCGAGCCAGAAGAGGATGTCGTAGAACCATTGGAAGGTCTCGCCGCCGAACAGGGCGGCGAAGAAGTCCGTCTCCTTGAAGTCGGGCAGTCCGGAGACCTGCGTGGAACCCTGGTTGAAGGTACGGAAGCTGACCTCGGTCGCGCCGCGCAGGATGAAGAGGAAGGACAGCGAGACGATGAAGGACGAGAGCGTTGTGCGGACGACGATCGTGCCGATCAGCCAGCCGATGGCCAGGGTGAGGCACAGGGTGATCAGGAACGCCGCGAGCGGCGATGCCGGGCCCAGGCCGAACGGCAGTCCCCACTTGAGCATGATGGCCATCGACATGCCGGCGAAGCCGATCATCGAGCCGATGGACAGATCGAACTCGCCCGCGATCATCAGCATGCAGGCGCCGGTCGCGATGATCCCGAGCTGAGCGACGATCGCGAGGTTGTTCTTGATCCCGAGCGGGTTGTAGACGACGTCCCCGGCAGCGATTGCAAGGAACACGAGCAGGATGCACATGCCGGAGAACGAACCGATCTCCGGCCGGTGGACCAGGCGGGAGAGCCAGCCGGCTTCCTTCAGCCGGTCGGCCTCCGAACGGAGTCCGGAGCCTCCCGGTTTCACTCCCTTGTCAGCCGTCGACGCCATCCTGACCGCAGCCTCCTCCGAGCGATGAGCATCGCTCTGCCGGCGGCAGGCTCACTCCCCGCGGGGAGCGAGCCGACCGCCAACGTTACAGCGAGCGATCGTTCCGCTACCGGTTCACGCCCGCCTGAGCGGCTACGCCGGCGGCGTTCGACGCGTCGACGAAGCCGGGACCGGACGGGATGTTCGCGCCCGGAAGCAGGCCTGCATTCTGGTTGTAGAGATGCAGCACGATAATGGGCATGTAGCCCTGCAGGCGCTGCTGCTGATCGATCGTGAACGCTACCTCGCCTGCCTCGATCAGGTTGATCACCTCGGGCGACAGATCGAAGCAACTCAGATGGACTTCCGCTCCGACCTCCCGCACCGCATCGGCAGCCGCCACGCACACGTGCGGCCCGACTGCCAGCACGGCATCGATGTCCTGGTCCGCCTGCAGGGCGGCGGCGGTGCGCGTCTTGATCTGCGCGACGTCGTTCGAGACGTCGATCATGTTGAGATCCATCCCCATCGACTCGAAGTACCCGGCGCAGCGGTCGACGAGCGCGGTGTTGAACGACTCCTGGTTGAGACAGATCGCCTTGGTGGCGCCTTCGGCCTTGGCGCGCTCTCCCGCCTTCTCGCCGGCCAGCCTCTCGGGTTGCCCGACGTGCATGAGCGCTCCGACCGCGGCGGAGGACTCCAGCCCGGAATTCATGGTGATGACCGGGATGCCGGAATCCACGGCACTCCTGATGGCACCGCCAAGGGCGTCGGCGTCCGGGAGGGATACGACGATTCCATCCGGCTGGGTCGCCACTGCCGCCTCGATGAGACTCGCCATGTCGGCCATGTCTCCGGAGGGGGCGAAGTTGTACTCGAAGTCGGCCCCGACGGCGCGGGCAGCATCCTCACCGCCCTTCTGCACGACGGGCCAGAACGGATCGGTGCCCTGGGTGTGGGTGATCATCACGAAGCGCTCGGCGCTCGCGATCCCGGCGACGAGCAGCACCCCGACGAGCGCTGCTACTGAAACGACAACTGCTTTCTTCACAGGTGGAACCTCCACGATACGGATTGCGGGCCTGTTCGTATCACGGACCCCCGCGGGCAAGCAACGGCTGTGGTCAGATCAGAATCGCACGGCGCCCTGGACGGTCACGCCATGATCGACCGCACCGGGACCGCGCTCACTGCGCTTGCCCTCCAGGCTGAGGTTGAAGGAGTCGGTCTCCAGGCGGGCCCCCGCGCGGTAGTCGCGTCCGTCGCGCCCGGCCAGGGAGAGCCCACCGTACGGCGTCAGCATGCCGAGGCCGCCCATCGTCAGCAGCCGGTAGTCGGCCTGCGCGTCCAGGCGGCTCGACGCGCCCGTGTTGCCGGCACCCGACACGCCGAGGCCGTTTCCATCGGCGACGCCGTACTCCCACAGGGCGTGAGTCCCGCTGGCCGCGACCCCAAGGCTCGGTGCCAGGCTGAGCGACAGGCCCTCCCGGCCTGAGCCGAACTCGAGCTGGATCCTGCCGCCGACGCCCCACTCCTCGGTGGTCGAGCGATGGGTCGCCAGCACCCGGCCGCGGCCCTCTACCGTGAGCCCCAGCTCGGGCTGCACGTAGCGCACCTCGCCCCCCAACTCCACTCCGGCTCCCTGGGCGGCGTCGCCGCTGTCGTGGCGCAGCCCGAGCTCCAGCGCCGGGGTCAGCACGCTTCCCCACAGGCCGCGCTGCTCGTGGCTGCCTTCAACCGAAAGCCGGATCTGCTGCACGCCCACGTCCTGCGCCACGATTCGGCCGTTCTCCTCGGCCCATGCGCCCGTGACGAAGCCCTCACCCTTCAGGTACAGGGCCGTTGCTCCGCCCGGTATCAGGTCGTCGACCGACAGCACCCGGCTGCTGCCGCCCACCGCGCCGGACAGCAGGCGTGTCGTGCTGGTCTGCAGTGCGTCCAGGCTGTCGTCGATCCCGACTCCGCCCCAGCCGAGCCCGCCGGTCGCCCAGAATCCCAAACCGATGGCCGGGGTCCAGCTCGCGTACGGATGCAGGCCGAGCAGATCGGTTTCGAACGTGCCGGTCACCGTGCGCGGATTCGTCCGATCCGTGTAGTCGAATCCCACCAGGGAACGGGACAGTGCAAGCCCCGCCACCAGGTTGGGCAACGCCACGAGGTCGGCGCCCAGGTGGAGACTCACCATGTTGCCGCGCCATGCCAGCGCCTCCTCGCTTCCTCCCAGGTTGCGGTAGTCGCCGCTGCCCCAGACCGCCGCCGAGCCGGGGTTGGGACCCGGACCTGCCGCGCCCGCCATTCGTGCCCGGTCGGCGAGCGTCATCACGAAGGACGATCCCTGTATCAGTTGGGCGCTGCTGAAGCTCCGCGCCTGGTCGCGTGAGGTCCAGTAGATCGAGTCCGGGGACCCCTCGTTTGCAGCGAGCGGCGTCAGCATCTCCACCCCTGCCAGGCTGAGGCTGCCGGCCGTTGCACGGCGCTGCACGACGTCGTCGAGCCGGTCACCGATCGCGCCGACGGTGGCATCGGTCATCGCCACCGCCGCCTCCGGCAGCAGCGTCCGTATCACGCGTGCGTAGCGCGTCTTCGACGACTCGCCGGCCAGGGTGATCGTCGCGTTCGCCGGGCTTCCCGGGCTGACCGCGGCCGGCAGGTCGCCGAATCCCAGGGTGACCGTCTCGCCGGCATCCACGTCCACGTCACTGGTCGCCGTGACCGTGAAGGTCTGCGACGTCTGGCCGCTCATGAACGTCACTTCCTGGGGAACCCCCGAGTAGTCTGCGTCGGAGGCGCCGCCGCCGTTGCGCGCCGTGATGGGAATCACCACCGTGCGCTCCGGGTCCGCGCTCAGCAGGACCGTCACTTCCGCAGGGTTCCCTTCTTCCGTGGCCGTGTAGACCGCCGCACCGAAGGAGGCGTCCACTACCACCAGCTTCGGGGTCGTGTCCACGGCGAAGCTTGCGCTCCCTGGCAGGTTGCCGTTGTTGGCGGCGTCGAATGCGGAGCTCGCCGGCACGGTAACGGTCACATCGCCTGCAAAGTTGCTGGCTGGCGTGATCTCCACCGAGTACGCGGCACCTATGCCCGTGAAGTTCCCGGCCGTGCCGTTCGTGACCGCGATGTCGTCAAGCGTGAAGTCGCTGACGGGTTCCGAGAATCCGATGCTCACGTCGAACGGCCCGTCCGCGGGGAAGTCTGCCCAGCTCTCGATCGTCACCGCCGGCGGTGTCGTCGTGTTCGGCGGTGTCGTTGTGTTCGGCGGTGTCGTCGTGTTCACCGAAAAGCTCTTGCTTCCCGCAACGTTGCCCTTGGTGTCGTCAGCCGTGGCGACCGCCGCTCCCGCCGGAACGGTGACGGTAACGTGCCCGTAATACTCGTCCCTGGGTGTGACGGACACGCTGTAGGTGTCATCGGCGCCGGAGAAGTTGGCAGCCGTGCCGTTCGTGACCGAGATCTCCGCAAGCTCGAAGTCGGTCACGTTCTCGGAGAACACGATGTTCACGGCGAACCTGCCGGAAGCCGGGAAGCTCCCCGGGCTGCTGATCGTCACCGTCGGCCCCGCGTCCGCCTCTGCCAGCGTGTCGTCATCACGTATGATGAACGCAACGTCGATACGCCTCGTCGTGGAATTATCCGGCAATTGCGCGGACTCGATGGCGAAACTGAACGTTTCGTCGCCTTCGTGCAGGGTGTCCTCCAGCGTCTCGAACGTAACCGTAAAGGTCATCTGGGCCGGAGTCAGGGTCACCGTGCTGCTCAGAGCCGTGTAGTCCTGCCCTGCCAGGGCGGTGCCGTCCGAGGTGCTGTAGGAGACCTCCAGTGTTTCGCCCCCTGCAAGCGTGACCGCATTGCCTCCCTCGTCTTGCAGGATAGCGGATCTCGTAGCGAATTCGCCTTCGACGATACAGGGAAATTTGCACGTGCCCGCGTTCGCGGTGTGAAATGACTCCCTCGGCTGGACGACTGTCGCGGAACGCAGCAACGTCGGCGAAGCCTGGGTCTGCACCGAGTTCCCCACGTTCTCGGAGCCGGGGTCACCCAGCACGAACCCCCCCGTCGTCGTGTTCACGATCGTCACCTGCGCCTTCGTGGTGCTGACCGTCAAAGGGCCGCCTTCCGAGCTTGCCGACGTCAGGGCGATCACCAACGTTTCATCCGATTCCAGTACCTGGTCTTCCTTGATGGCGATCTCTATTGTCCCGCTTGTTGACCCGGAGCCGATCGTCAGCGACCCGCTCGGCGCGTCGTAGTCGCCGTCCGCAACCGTTGCCGTGGATGTGGAATCCACTTCGTACTGCACGGTCACCGCATGCGTCCTCGTGGACTCCGCGAGAGTGACGGTAAACGCCGCCGTCTCCCCCTCGTCGACGCTCGTCTCATCTGCGGTCACCGTAACGTGGAGCGAGTCGGCATCGATGATCGTTCCCGTCGCACTGGACGTCCCCAGGCTCACGCCTGTCGGCAGGTTCGGCGCAGTCAGGCTCACGGTGAAGGTTTCGGCCGCTTCCACCACATCGTCTGCGAGCGTCACCACCGTCACTTCCTTCGAGGTCTGCCCAGCCGTGAACGTCAATGTCGTCGTCGACACCCCCGTGTAATCCGTGCCGGACACTGCTGTCACGTCCGCGGTCGCATATGACACCACCACGTCACTCGACACCGCTCCGGACAGCTCCACCGTGAACATCGCGGACTGGCCTTCCTCGACGACCGACTTGTCGACCGTTTCCACCACGTCGGTCGTGTCAGGATCGTCGTCTTCCGCTATCAGCGCCTGCACCGACACCGTCACCTCGCCGTCGTCCAGCAGTGTCGTCTCCGCCTTCACCGCAGTATCCACTTCCACCGCGCCGGTCGACGTCCCGGAGTCCAGGTTCACCACCACCTTCTCGCCACGATCCAGCACGTCGTCGCTCGCCGTCGCAACCGTGATCTTCCCGCTCGCCGCCCCCGTCCCGATCGTCAGCTCCGTCGGACTCGGCGCCGTGTAGTCATCGCCAGCCGTCGCTCCGCCTTCACCGCTCACCGTGTAGTCGACCACCACGTCGGCCGCCCGCGTGCCGCCGCTCAGCGTCACCGTGAACACCGCGTCC
>JAPOQV010000390.1 GCA_026710565.1 Spirochaetaceae bacterium
ACAGGTTGATCCGATCGTGCATAAGCATTATTGCGCCGTCGGATAGCGGGGGGGGTCTGTTAGGGGTCGTCGGCCCGACTACAGTTCCTGAAAAGCCCCAGCTATAACGAAGGAGGAAGTGATGAAGAAACTATCACTTCTGCTATTGGGACTTGCCTTGGGCTCTGCCGGTGTGTATGGGCAAATGGCAATCGGAACGAATTTCAGTCTGACGGGTGAGGCCACTACCACTGCGGGCTACGACATCGACGACGAGCAGTTCGGATTCAAGAACGAGGTGGATTCGAGCATCAAGATCGAGTTGGTCGCGGAGCAGTCGGTGAAAAAGCCTGACGAAGTGATGTCTGGTTGGTACGGCTCCATCGAGTTGAACGACTTCCAGATCATCATCGACAGCGCTGAGGAGGACTCACCAGAGTTCGTCACTGACGCAACCGCGACGCCGGTAGCAAAGGCGCGTACGGGCCTTTATGTCGTCGCGCCGGACATCGTGGCTACCCTCAAGAACGGTCCGCTGTGGCTGAAGATCTACAGCGACCCGGACAACAAGGCGGACCTGGTCTCCCACATTGAGGAAGACGAGGACAACGACAAGACCGCCGAGAGTCATGACAAGGACAAGGATGTCGGTAGTACCGAACTCTTCGCGGGCAGCGGCATTGCGCTGGGCTACACCACCCCCGATCTGAGCATTGGCATCGGAGTGTCCTCCGAGGAGACCTACGACGCCGATGTCACCGCTACAAATGCCGACGCCGAAACCGGTAGTTTCGCGATCAGCTCCACCATGAAGGTGAACGTCGGACCGGCCACGCTCGATCTGGCATTCGTCCAGGGCTTGGAGAACGGCGATGAAGCCGAAGACATGGACAAGGATGACGACACCGGCATCAGTGCCATGCTGTCGACCGACTTCGGCGAGATCTCTCTGTCTGCCGGTGCGGATGTTCTGATGACCGGCGACGAAGACAATCCCGATACTACGCAAAGGGATGAGTCGATAGATTGGGAAGGCGGTGGCAACGCGACCGTGACGCTGACGCCGAACAGCTCGCTCAAGGCGGACGTGATCTTCTCAAGCCTGGGGAATGTAGCCACCGACGTGAAGGTGGGGCTTACCGACAAGGCCGGTCTCGTGGAGAACCTTGATCTGGCGCTGACGTGGGGCCTGTTCGACGTCACCGGCGGCACCGAGGACATGCCGGGCGCAGCCGACGATCAGATCAACGACAAGTCGGATTTGACCTTGGAAGGCTCGCTCGACTACCACCTGATGGACACGCTCGGCGGCACGCTGACTCCGGGCACCACGGTTAAGGTCAACCAGGTAGACGGCGGCGACGCCTCCGTCGACCTGGAGGTACGGGCGGTCCTGAAGGAAGCCGTACCGGCTACCGAGTTCGGTCTGAAGTGGCAGTCCGCCCAGCTCGTCGCCTCTGGCGACACGCCATCCCAGAGCGGCACCGTGAGCATCTGGACCAAGATCAAGTACTAGGGTTTCGCAAGAAACTCTTCGCTGCTGACCATGACGGCGCGTCTCCCTCGGGGGCGCGCCGTTTTCATTTGGGACCGGAGAACGGTTGATCCCGGCGAACGAGCCGGGCCGTATTGAAGAACAACGTCCGATAGGGCTTTGGCCGACTCGGCCACTCGATCCCGGCCGTGTGGCCGGGCCTCATCAAAGGCGGCACAACAACAGCACGTTTTCCGCGTGCTCCTGCGCCGTCAGCTTGCTCGAAGGCCGCTGGTGGTACCCGTGGTAGCCCCAGGGGGGTAGGGGAC
>JAPOQV010000391.1 GCA_026710565.1 Spirochaetaceae bacterium
CCTTCTCGTGGCCGAACAGCTCGCTCTCCAGCAGCGTCTCCGCCAGCGCCGCGCAGTGCACCTTGATCAGCGGCTGGTCGGCGCGCGGCGACAGGCGGTGGATCGCTTCGGACACCACCTCCTTGCCGACGCCGCTCTCGCCCGTGACCAGCACCGAGGCGCGGCTGGGCGCCACCTGCTCGACCATCTCGAACACCCGGTGCATTGCCGTGCTGTTGCCGAGCAGGCCGCGCGACGCCTGCTGCCGCTCCAGCTCGCGGCGCAGCGCGCGGTTGGACAGGGTCAGCTTGCGCTCGGCCAGCGCGCGCTCGACCAGCAGGGCCAGCCGCTCCAGGTTCACCGGCTTCTCCAGGAAGTCGTAAGCGCCGTCGCGCATCGCCTGCACGGCGACCTCCACGGTCGCGTGGCCGGTGAGGATGATCACCCGCACGGCCGGGTGGCGTTCGGCGACCTGCTTGAGAAGCTGGTCGCCGGACATGCGCGGCATGCGCAGATCGGCGATCACGAGGTCGATCTCCTCGCTGGCCAGCACGCTGAGCGCCTCCCTGCCGTCCGCCGCCGTCACCACCGCGTGACCGTCGAACTCCAGCGCCCTGCGCAGCCCTTCGCGGATGTTCCGTTCGTCGTCGACGACCAGGATCGTGGCACTCATTTCGCGACAGCCTGATACTCCACCATACGCCGGGCGCGGGGCGAGACCGGAATGCAGACCCGGAACGTCGTGCCGGCGCCCGGCCTGGAGGACACTTCGATGTCGCCGGCGTGCTCCTTGATGATCTTGTAGGTGAGCGTCAGGCCGAGCCCGGAACCGAACTCGCGCGTCGTGAAATACGGTTCGAAGATCTTGTCGGCGATGTCGTCGGGGATGCCGGTGCCGTTGTCCTGCACGGTGATGCGGATGCGCTCGCCGTCCAGCATCGTGCCCACGGTGAGCGTCCCGCCGGCCGGCATTGCCGCCTTGGCGTTCTTGACGATGTTAAGCAGCGCCTCGCGCAGCAGCCGCTCGTCGATATGGGCGGGCGGCAGCCGCGACGCCAGCTTCTCGACGACCTCGATGCCGCTCGCGCTCAGCTCCGGGCGGAGGAACGCCAGCAGCGGCTGCAGGACGTCGTTGACGTCCCCCTCGCGCAGCTCCGAGTTCATCGGCCGCACGGCGAACAGGAAGTCGACCACGATCTTGTTGAGGCGCTGAATCTCCTCGGTCATCGTGCTCAGGCTCTCGTCGATCTCCGCCGGCACCGTCTGGCCGCCAAGGGACCGCTGGATGAGCTGCAGGTGGATGCTCATGGAGGTGAGCGGATTGCGGATCTCATGCGCGACGCCGGCAGCCAGCGTCGTCATCGACGCCAGGCTCTCCGCCCGCCGAAGCCTCGCCTCCTCCGAGCGGCGCTCGGTGATGTCGTCCAGGTGCACGAGGCTGCCGTCGATGCGGCGGTCGCGAACCAGGGGCACGATGGTGATCTCCAGGGTCGCCGCATGCGCTCCCTCCAGCGTGAACTCGCCGTCCAGGACCCGGTCGGAGCCGATCAGCGTGTCGCGCAGGAACGCCGCCACCTGCTCGTCGTCGACCACCTGCCAGACCGCGCGGCCGGTCAGCTCGTCGCCGGCGAACGGCAGCATGCGCTCGGCCGCCTTGTTGATCAGGCGGATGGCGTGCGCCTCGTCGAGGACGATGATGCCGTCGGTCATGGCCTCCAGCACCATCGCCAGCAGGTCGTTCTCTGCCGACAGGCCGCGGAGCAGCGTCCCGGCCTGCATCGGGTCCAGGCGGTCGAGCCGCTCGATCGCCTTCTGGTAGAAGCGGCTCACCGGCGCCTCATCGGCGGCTCGCCGCCGTCGGCCATGCCGCGGGCGATGTCGGCGACGGTCGCCTCGGGGTTCATGTTCATGGTCTTGACCCTCCATGCCGCGTCATCGAGGAACCGGTACCAGCGTTCGATGCGCTGCACCTCGGCAGCCCGTGCGGGCGACCTGAGCAGGGCGCGCAGGTGTTCGGCGCACGACTGCAGGAACGCGAAGCTCTCCTCACGGTCGGCCGGCACGGCGACGCCGGCGTCATCCCAGGCGCCGCCGGCCAGGGCAGTATCGCAGAACCGCGCCGCCGCACGCTGGAGATCGGATGCGCCGTCCGCGGATGCGGATGCCGCTCCCCGGCCGGCGAGGTAGTCGGCCAGCGACGCGGCATCCGAGGCCGGGTCCCCGAACACCTCCCCGATCACGCGGCGCTGGTCGGCCGCGCCGCGCTCCGCGAACCGGTAGCGGGACAGCCGCGACAGCAGGGTCGGGATCAGCGCCTGCGGCGACGGCGCGGTGAAGATGAAGTGCGTGCGGCCCGGCGGCTCCTCCACCGTGCGCAGCAAGGCGTTGGAGGCCGGCTCCGGCAGCCACCGCCGCACCTCCACGATGATCACCTTGACGCCGGGCGTCGCCACCCGAGACCAGGTCTCGATCGCGCGCACGGCGTTCACGGACACCGCCTCCAGGTTCGCGGCGCGCGCCAGCTCGCCTGCCACCTCCGGCGCGCCGTCGGTGCGCAGCGTCTCCAGCCGCTCCTCCAGCTCCACGACACGCGGACGCAGCCGTCGCAGCCGGGGCTCGGAGCCTGTCCACAGCAGCTCGTCGAAGCGGCGGGTCAGCGTGCGCACCGAGCGCACGAACAGCTCCCGCGACGCGGGCGTGTCGGACCTGGCGAGCGCGGCCGACGCGGCGGCTATCCCGGCGGCGAAGTCGCGGCCTCCCAGCAGCAGCACGTGCGGGTCCTGACACGCCCGGTTGCTCCCGCACGACGGGCAGCGGCAGCCCGGCTCGCCGTCCAACCGGCAGTTCAGCACGCGGCCCAGCTCCAGCGCCGCGGTCAGCTTGCCGGCGGCCGGCGGCCCTTCGAACAGGACGGCCGGCGCCAGCGTCCCCTTCCGCACCGCGTCGCGCAGCCGGTCGGCCGTTGCGGCGTGGCCGATCAGGTCAGCGAACATCGGCGGCGCTCCCGGCCGAGGGCGGACCGATGCCGAGCGTCTGCTCGGCGAACCGGGCTGCCACGCTCGCCTCCAGCAAGCCGGCGGCCTCGGGGAACCACGGCTGGGCATGCATGCCGGCGATCGCCACGGCGCCGATCACCGCCCCTTCGGCGACGCCCAGCGCCAGGCCGAACAGGTGGTCGAGTTGCTGCAGGCGCAGGGTCCGGGAGATCCGGTGCACGACATACTCCACCAGCTTGAGTACCAGGTAGGTCCCCAGGAACAGGACCAGGAAGGCGACCACCTTGTTCCAGAACGATGAACTGCTGGTGGCGACGTCGACGTAGGCGCTGGCCGGCCCCACCAGGACGGCAGCCACGGCGACGCCGGCGACCACCGCGGCGACGCCGAACGCCTCCGCAACGAAGCCGCGGATCGCGGCGCGGATCGCCAGGATCAGGGTGACCACCATCAGGACCACGTCGAGGGTGCCGAGCCCTGCCAGGACGACGGCCAGCCGGTCCACGAAGACCGGGATCCGATTGAGCACCGTCTCCATGAACTCGGTCACTCCCGGCCCGTCTGCTCCAGCCCGGCCGCGCGCAGCGTGTGCCGCACGACCTCGGCAGTCGCATTCGGACGATCCAGCGCGCGTATCGCGGCGGACATGCGGGCGCGGAGCCGCTCGTCGGCCAGGCGGCGCGCGCAACGCAACAGCCCGGACCCGGTCTGCGCGCCGGGCTGCAGCACCAGGGCCGCACCGGCCGCGGCCAGCAAGCGGGCGTTGACGATCTGCTCGCCGCGGCTTGCCGTGCGCGGCAGCGGCACCAGCACTGCGGCCGTCCCGGTCGCCGCGAACTCCGCGAGCGAGGTCGCGCCGGCGCGGCTGACGACGGCGTCCGCCGCTGCCAGCAGATCGGGGAGCTCCTCATCGAAGTACGGCCGCGCGCGGTAGCCGGGCTCGTCCACGGGCTGCCCGCCGTCCCGGCCGCCGGTCTGGTGCACGACCATCCAGTCGCGGGCCAGCTCATCTCGCGCCTCGCCGACCATGCGATTCAGCGTAGCGGCGCCCAGGCTGCCTCCCACTACCAGCATGATCCGCGTCCGCTCTCCCACTCCAAGATACCCACGCCCGCGCCGCGGGTCGCCCGCGCGCATCGCCGCACGCACCGGCAGGCCGGTGAACCGGGCGCGCGCGGGCAGCGGCAGGGTGGCCGCCGACGACGGCCACGACAACAGCACCCGCTTCGCGACCAGCGAGATGATCCTGGTCGCCAGGCCGGCGGTGCTGTCGGACTCGTGGGTGACGACCGGGATGCCGAGCAGCGCCGCGGCCGCCGCCGGTGGCACGCTGGCGAAACCGCCCTTGGCGAACAGCACGCGAGCGCGCTCGCGGCGCAGGATGCGC
>JAPOQV010000392.1 GCA_026710565.1 Spirochaetaceae bacterium
CGGGCGGCGCCGGGCGGGCGCGGGGGGCGGCGGGGGAGGGGAGACAGCCCGACACGGGGCGCACGTCCTGCCGATGGAGATGGCCGACAGCGCCGCGGCGCGCGCCGCGGCGACAGAGAAATGGGTGCGGCAGGAGATCGCGCGACGGCGCGGAGCCGACAGGCGGCGGATCCTCACGCGAGCTGTCGAGGCGGTGCTCGACGCGATCCTCACCGTGCTCGAGCGCAGATTCGGCCTCTCGCGGCAGGCCGAGCGGCCGCACCAACAGCCCACCCGTGCGCCGGTCCGGCCACCTGAGGCACGCCCGCGACGCCCGGCACGGACGCGCTGAGAGGCAGGAGCGACCACGCGGGGGAGGGGCGACGACACCGCGGCTGAAATTTCGCACAAGGCGGCCCGCGGGGCGGCCCACCAGGTGGCAGGATCCCGTGATGACGGATGCGCCGCTCGAGGATCTCGTCGGCGCCGAGGTCCTGGCCGCGCTGATGGACGCGCGGCACGCGCCAGGGAACCACCGCGGCTGGCCGCCCGCGGCCGCCGCCGGCCGCGCCCGGGGCCTGGCCGTCTCGGCGACCGGCCACGCGGGCTGGAACCATGTCGCACGCCAGCTCCGAGGTCCTGGAGTTCGAGTGCGACTTTGACGAGCCTGAAGACACCTCCCATCTCACGTCAAGGGGACGGGGCGGCACGCGCTTGCGCTGTCCCGGGAGGTCGACGCGGTGAGCATGTGCGGGACGGCCGGCTGCGAGGTGGTGTCAACGTTCTCGTCGTGCCTGGGCGTGGCGCACTCTCCTACCGCCGCCGCCGGCACGCCGCCGCCGTTGGCGGCCGGCAGCCGCACGTCCTTGTCGTGGCCGAGGAACCGCTTGCGCACACGCCAGTGGCCGGGGCGTCCGTCGACGACTTTGGTCACGGCGACGGTCCGCCACTCGCGGCTCCAGAACAAGAAGAGCCAGAAGACCTCGCCGACACAGGGCCGCGATTGACCGGTGACGATCGCAGCCCACCACCGGCGCTGGAACCGCACGGCCCAGCCCACCCGCCGCCCGTCATCGACGGGGCGCAACAAGTCCGAGATGGCCTCTGACTGGGCCGCGCGAAGGCGCTCCGGGGAGCCGCCCGCGGCGAGGTAGACGCGCTTTTCGCTGGCGCCGTCGTGGCAGTCGCGGCAGAGGGCGGTCAGGTCGTCGGCCGTCGTCTTGCCGGCTGGCGGGTAGACCAGGGCCCAGTGGTGCGCCTCGAGAGGGAGCTTCCGGCCGCACTCCTGGCAGTGCCCGCGCGAGCGGGACTTGGCCTCGGGAGCGGCGTTCTGGAAGGCGGGGTCTGCGTAGTCGAACGGTGAGAGGTGTACGCTGTGCGGCAGGTTCGGCATTTCGTGTGTCCTCACGATTTGCTGGGCCGTCGGGCCGCTGGTTGCACAGCGGTCCGACACCCATAGGTTCACGTCATCGATGCCAGTGTAGCACAGATGGCCTCGACAATGTATTCTGTCGTTTGTGACAGACTCGACCCCCGCCAAGCACCCACACGCTTCCAACCCCACCCAGCACGCCGGCGCCGAGCCGACGAGCCAGCTGAGCCAACCCAACGCCGCGGCGAATACCCGC
>JAPOQV010000393.1 GCA_026710565.1 Spirochaetaceae bacterium
AGCGGCCGGGCCGCCAGGACGACCTCGGCATGGTACTTCAATTCGCCCCGCACGTCCTTATCGGCGACCGGGAGACAGGACATGCGCCACGCTCCGGGCAGGTGCTCGCTGACGAACGCATCGAAACGCCGGCCGGCGTCGTGAGCCCGATCGGGCCTCAGTGCGAACAGTAGCGCCCCCCCGACTGCTGCCATCTCGGCCATGCTGCAACCACGGCCGAAGCGAGCTCTTCGAGGAAGTTGTCGAAGAAGGGATCGATCAGCACCAGGTCGCCCCACCTGGCACCACGGACGTACTCCGCAAGAACACCGTGCTCAACAGCTCGCCGGCGTTCCCCATGTCATACGGTAGAGTCATCGCCGCCGGCCCCCGCAACCGACTCCTGCTCAACGCTGTTCAGCCAGGCTCCGTACACCACCTTCGTCAGCGCCGACAGGCGCTCCCTGTGTTGTTCCCATTGCTCGGCAGTGCACTTGAAGATAATCTCGGCATCGCGATCTTCCAACGGCTCCCGATCCTTCGGGTAGGTATCCCAGGCACAAGGCCTTGGCCCTCGAATAGAACACTATCCCAACGCGCCCCGTCCAGACATCGATGCGCGCGTACGACCAATTCTGCAGCCTGACCGAGAGCCCGCGGGCGCCGACGCTCGTGCCGCACCGGGGCCAGTTCTCCCTGAACAGGCTCTCGACCGCGGCGAAGACGTCGGCCATACCGCTCGCCTCGATACGGCTCGCCAACTGCTCTCTTCTCTCCGCCCTGCTCACATACGCCCCTCGCCGGCGCGACCCGCGGTCTGCGCCAGCGTCTACCTCCACCTGTCGGGCCAGGAAGGTCCTGCCGTCGTACGCGAACCCGTGGAAAGTCAATAGCGAGATATCCATACCGCTATTCTCGGCGAGAAACCTCACCATCCGCTCCGTTCTCTCATCGGCCCCGAGGCCGATCAGGAACAGGCGCAGCGGCCTGAGGGAGTCGAGGCTCTTGGCCTCCGTATTCTCGCCATACCATTTCTCGAAGTCTTCCATGTTCTCGATGCCGCCCACGCCGGAGTGGGCAGCGATGTGCTGGGCCAATGCAATGTCGCTCTTGGTGTCGAGGTCGGAGGCGTAGTCGATTATCTGCGCAACGGCGTCTCGTGACAGCGTGCCGCGCTTCAACTCGAAGACGACCAGCCTGCCGTCCCCGTCGACCCCAAGCAGATCGAGCGGCCCACCTTCTGTCGGCGTCTGGCGGCCAACGAGCCTCAGTCCTGGAATCAGCAGGTGGGGGTTCCTGACGAGAATCTCCTCCAGCAGTGACTCCGTGTCCGTCTGATCCTTCCGCTGCAATGGCGCGACGCTCGAGTCCCCACCGACCGCCCATATCCTCACTTCATCCACGGCAGTAGTCTCCTGCATGACCTCGTGTCAGTTATGGCGGAAACCGATCGTGATGGCATGGTGGACGATGCCATCAACGCGGCGCGAGATCGCGCAACTGCTGGATCTCGGGATCGTCCGGCCGCCACCCGGCCGTCAGGACGTCGACGGGCGCACGATTCTCAAGTACCGCGCGCGGCCGAGCGAACCAACGGCGAATGCCGGCGTCGTTGTAGGCGCCCGCGAGGTCGCCGACGATCAGCGCCAGCGCGTGCAGACGGACGGCGACCTCGTCCGGGGTCGTCCTGGCGCCGGACACGTAGCGGCGGAGGCTGACAGTGGAGATACGCAGCAGACGAGCGAGCAGGTCGACACCGAGCACACGCTGCAGCGCCGGCCATTCCGATGCGGGTACGGGCGACGCGCCCAGGGCCTCGTTGACGTCTTCGAGCATCGTCACCGCCGATGTACGGCGCACCCCGTGCGAACCTCGAGCTTCCCGGGAGGTCCGCCGAGAGAGCTCGACGGACCTCCGCGGAAAGCCCGCTCACAGCCTCGCAGCCGGCCTCACATCCCCGAAACGCGGCAGGCGATGCGGTAGCAGTGGAAGATGATGTGCCACCCCAGCACCACCGCCGCGAGCCACGCCACCCAGTAGTAGTCGCCGGGAATCCCGAGGTTGCCGCCGAAGAAGGGGGTCGCGTGCTCGTTGAGCATCGCCCACAGCAACGGCAGCGACATGTAGGTGTTGTGCTTCGAGCGCAGCCCGGCCAGGGCCGGGTCGGCAGGGTCCGGGGCCTGACCGCCCTTCACCGCGGCGATGATGCGCTGCTGCGCCGGCCAGATGCGGAACCACACGTTGAAGGCCATCATCGTCCCGAACATCGCGCCGGTGTGGATGAGGACCGAGCGCGGTGGGAACCCGCCGACCTCCACGAACAGGAAGACGACGACCGCGAGCAGCACGAACGAGACGATGGTGGCGGCGCGGACGTTCGACTTGAGCCCGCTCTTCCA
>JAPOQV010000394.1 GCA_026710565.1 Spirochaetaceae bacterium
AAGTACTTCTGTATGAGCGGGTAGATAAAGATGAGCGGCCGGATTGAAGTGACGAGGGGGCCCGCCTGCCCCGCCTCCGGCGGGAACGGCTCGATGTCGATGCCGCCCAGCCGCATCTGCTCCCACCAGTCCTGCAGCACCGCAACCTGCAGGTCGGCGATCAGGTCGCGGATCATGAGCTGCAGCACGCGCAGGTCCTTGTCCGGTGAGTAGATCATCGCATCGAACCAGCCGTTCCAGTGGGCGACGGCGGCGAACAGCGCGATCACGGCGATCATGGGCTTGGACAGCGGTGCGATGATGCGCCACAGCACCTGCCAATAGGAGGCGCCGTCGATCACCGCCGAATCCTCCAGCGCCTGGTCGATCGTCATCAGGAAGTTGCGGGCGATGATGATGTAGAACACGTTGACGCCGATCACCGTCGCGCTGCCGAGGGAGATGGTCAGGATCAGCCGCGTGTTGATCAGCCCCAGCCCGCGTACCAGCAGGAAGGTGGGGATCAGGCCGCCGTTGAAGAACAGCGTGAGGATGTAGATGGTGGTCAGCACCCGCCGCCCCGGAAGGTCCCGCTTGGCCAGAGCGTAGGCGCCCGTGAAGGTGACGAACAGGATCCAGGCGCTGCCTGCCACGACCCGGAAGATGGTATTGAAGTAGGCCAGCACGACCCGCTCCTCCTCGACCGCGTAGCCCCACGCCTCGGTGCTGAGGCGTCTTGGGAACAGGTGGAATCCGAGCCGGTAGATGTCCTCCGCGGCGGAGAGCGACTGCACGATGATCGTCCAGAACGGGTAGATGAAGGTCAGGCTGAGCAGGAAGAACCCGCCGTAGTTGCACGCGTCGAAGAGCAGCCCGCTGACCGACCGTTTTCCGACTACCGAAGGCATCGGTCCGCCATCACCAGACCCCGTAGGCGCCGTAGCCCAGGCGCCGCAGCACCCAGTTGGCCAACAGCAGCACCGTCAGGCCGGCGACGTTCTGAAACAGGCCCACCGCGATGGTGTAGTCGTACTGTGCCTGCACGACGCCGGCGCGGTAGATGAAGGTGCCGAAGATGTCCACCTTGTTGATCACCGATGCGTTGGCCATGTTGAAGATCTGGTCGAACTGCTCGTCGAACAGGTTGGCGACCTGCAGCAGCAGCAGGATCGTCATCACCGGCACCAGCGCCGGCAACGTGATGTGCAGGACTCGCTGGAAGCGGTTGGCGCCGTCGATCTCGGCCGCCTCGTACAGGTTGGGATCGGCCGACGCCAGGGCGGCCAGGTAGAGGATCGTCGCCCATCCGACGCTCTGCCAGATGCCGGTGACCACGATCAGGCCGCGAAAGGTGGGTTCGTGGGTCAGCCAGTTGATCGGCTCCAGTCCGAGCTGCACGAAGATCCAGGCGATCGGACCGCGCTTGAGATTGAGGATCTGCGCGAAGATGCCGCCCAGGATCACCCAGGAGACGAAGTGCGGCAGGTAGCTGACGCTCTGCACCGTGCGCTTGTACCAGGTGGCCTGCATCTCGTTGAGCAACAGCGCCACGATGATGGGAGCGGGGAAGGCGAACAGGATGCGCAGCACGCTCAGCCAGACCGTATTGAACAGCACCCGGCCGAAGAACGGGTCGGTGACCATGCGCTTGAAGTGGTCGAAGTTGTTCCAGGGGCTGCCGAGCCAGCCGTTGTGCAGGCTGAAATCCTTGAACGCCAGGCTGAGTCCGTAGATCGGCACGTACCGCCACAGGATCAGCATGGCGAGCGACAGCGACAGCAGCAGATAGATCGGCCGCATGCGCAGCGCCCGGGCGATGGTCTGCCGTCGCAGGATGCGCCGGTAGTCGCTCCCGGCGGCGCCGTCGACTCGCTCAGCCGGCGCCGTGCGTGCCATGGATCAGGTTCTCACCTCGTTCGCTCTAATAAAGTCGAAGTCGATGTCGTCCCCCAGGCCGGGGCGTTCCGGAACATGCACGTAGCCGTCGGCGTCCAGGGGGTCGTAGTGGGTCTTCTGCCAGGGGGAGGGGACCTCGAAGTCGCGCATCGGGTGGACCAGCCCGCGCTCGTAGTACTTGCCGTGGATGCCCATCGCGCACAGCACGTGCATGTTGTCCGAGCCGCCGCCATGCACCTCCATGCGCATGCCGTAGGCCTCGGCCAAGTGGATGGTCTTCATCATCTGCGTGATGCCGCCGGAGCCGGCCGCCGCCCGCAGCATGTCACAGCCGCCCCGTTCCGCCCACTGCACGCGCGTCAGCGCCCCGTTCTCGGCGTGCTCGGGACCGCAGATCGCTAGGTCGTCGAGCTTGCTGCGCAGCCAGACGTAGCTGGCCAGCCGCGACTCGTTCATGGGCTCCTCGATCCAGACGTACCCCAGGCGCTGGCACTCCCTGGCCAGGTAGAGCGCCTCCTGGCGGTCGTAGTGATGATGGGCGTCGAGCATCAGGTCGATGTCGGGGCCGACCGCCTCGCGCACGGCCGCGCACAGGGCCGCCTCGCGCTTGACGTCGGGCTCCGGGATGATCGGCGGCATCCAGGTGTGCAGCTTGATGGCGCGGTAGCCCTGCGCGACGAGCTGCTCGGCGAACGCCGCGTACTCCTCGATGGTGCTCAGGCCGCCGGGGACGTCGTCGCCGGGCATGGTGCTGGCGTAGGCCAGCACCTTGGTGCGCGCGGCGCCCAGCATCTTGTAGACCGGGATGCCCAGCGTGCGTCCGGCCAGGTCCCACAGGGCGTTGTCGACCTGGCCGATCGCCATCTCGCCCAGGTTGGTGAGCTTGGCGATGCGCTGCATGCGCTGGTGCAGCATCTCGCGGAAGAACGGATCCTCGCCGACCAGCGCCGGCTTCAACAGGCCCTCGACCAGCTCGGGGGTGCAGCCGCCGGAAACGAAGTAGCCCTCGGCCCCCTCGTCGGTGACCACCGTGAGCAGGCGGTTGGTGGCCCAGTGCTCCTCTCCGATGTGGGGATGGCCCTCGTAATCGCGGACGGTCCGGGTGCGGAAGCGGAACGTGGTGAGCTTGAGGTCGGCGATCTTCATACAGAGCAGGATACAGGCTACGCGCGACGATTGGCCGGCGTCGGCGGTTCGGCCGCGCCGCGGACTCCCACCGCCGCCCAGTGCAGCGTGGGCGCGACGGCCAGTGCGGCCATGATCATCAGGGCCGCCGGTATGGACGTCCACTCCAGCACGACGCCGACGCCGGCCGACCCGGCGGCACCCAGCAGCGTGAGCACCGCATGCTCGGTGGCGATCACGCGGCCACGCAGCTCCTCCGGTAAGGTCTCCAGCAAGAGCTGCGTGCTGAATACCCAGATCAGGCCGCCGCCGATGCCGCGCAGGGCCGATCCGATCATCACCATGGTGAAGCTGGCCAGCGGCGCGGCCAGTGCCATCGCCGCGATCATCGCCGCGTAGCCGGCCAGCATCGCCAGGCGCATCGCACGCTGGTTGTCCCCGATCAGCCAACGCGCCACCACCGGGCTGACGCCGGAGCCGATCCCGCTGGCCGCGAACAGCAACCCGACCGAGATGCCGCCGCCCTGGCCGACCGTGAACGCGGTGCCCGCGATCGCGACGCTGGCCACCTGGAACCCGGAGAAGAAGAGCATCTGGAAGGCCTTCTGCAGCGCCACCGCCAGCACGCGCTGGTGTCGCCACAGGTAGCGCATCCCGTCGGCGTACGCACTCACGCCAGCGCGCGCGGTCGACGCCAAGCGCACCGGTTGGCCATCCGCCGAGCCGGAGCGCTTCGGCGCCGCGTACGGCATGCGCGCCAGCAGGATCGCGGACAGCCCGTAGGTGGCGGCGTCGACCACGAACGCCGCCTGGATGCCGAACACGCCGGCGAACAGGCCGCCGATCGCGGCGCCGACCGCCAGCAGCGTCGACCAGGTCGCCGCGGTGAGCGCGTTGGCCGCGCCCAGCATGCGGCGGGTGGCGACCTCCGGCAGGATCGCCACCCGCACCCGGGAGAACACCCCGCCGATGCCCATCTGGACCGCCGTCAGCCCGAACAGCAGCCAGACCTGGTTTGGGGTGCGGACCAGCAGGAAGCCCAGCACCACGGCGGCGCGCAGCAGGTCGGTGAAGATCAGGATGCGCTTGCGGTTGAAGCGGTCGGCCAGCACGCCGGCCAGGGGGCTGGCCACGAAGGCGCCGAGCAGGCGGATGGCGAACAGGCCGCCGAGCGCCGCGCCGGCCCCCGTGAGCTCCGCCAGCAGCGAGGCCGAGGCGATGATGTTGAACCAATCGCCGAACAGACTGGCGATCTGGGCGAACCACAGCAGGCAAAACGCTCGATTGGTGCGCAGCAACTTCGCGTAGCCGCCCGTCCCGGTACGGCGCTCAGACATGCGGCGATCCTACCGGTCCCGGCCGCGTTTCGTGCGAGCGCCGGCGCCGGTTAGGATCCGCGGCGAGATACGATGAGCCTGCGCGCGCTGATCTTCGACTTCGACGGCCTGATCGTCGACACCGAGTCTTCCTCGCTGGCGGCGGTCCAGGAGGCGTATCGCCGCCACGGCCATGTCCTCCCGCCGGAGCTCTGGCAGCGCTGCGTGGGCTCCATCTTCGATCCGTACGACCACCTGCAGCGGCTCGTCGGTCCCGGCGTGGACCTCACGCCGGTCCTGGAAGAGGTGCGCGTCCGCAAACACGCCGCCGACGCGCGCCTTGGACCGTGCGCGGGCGTGACGGATCTGATCGACGCGGCGGTCGATGCAGGAATGCTGTTGGCGGTGGCGTCGTCGTCTTCGCGCCGCTGGGTCGAGGGCCACCTGGAGCGCATTGGCGCACTGGAGCCCTTCCACGCGATCCGCTGCCGCGACCACGTCCGGCAGACCAAGCCGGCGCCGGACGTCTACCTGGCCGCGCTCGACGGCATCGGCGTGAGCGCGTCGCAGGCGGTCGCCTTCGAGGACTCCCCGAACGGGGCACCCGGCCAAGGCGGCCGGCATCTACACGGTGGCGGTGCCCAATCGGGTCACGCGCGGCTGGGCATTCGATCATGCCGACCGGGTGATCGACTCGTTGGCCGGCGTCACGCTCCAGGCGGTGAGTGGCTGGCATGCCGTCGCGTCCCCGCCCGCGTAGGCAACAGATGTCCAGCGAAGGCGACGCGCTCGCCGCGCTGGCCGTGCCCCCTCCGGTGCGGCCGATGCTGGCCAAGGCCGTGCACGCCCTGCCGGACGGAGACGGGCCGGACGGGGACGGCTGGATCTTCGAGCCCAAGTGGGACGGCTTCCGCACCCTGGTGTTCCGTTCCGGCGATGAGCTGCTGCTGCAGAGCCGCGACCTGAAGCCGATGAACCGCTATTTTCCCGAGCTCCTGGAGCCGCTGGCCGCGCAACTCCCGCAGCGGTGCGTGCTGGACGGCGAGGTGGTGGTCGCCACCGGTTCCGGGCTCGACTTCGAGGCGTTGCAGCAGCGCATCCACCCGGCCGCTTCGCGGGTGGCCATGCTGGCCGAGCGCACGCCGGCCGCGTTCGTGGCGTTCGATCTGCTGGTCGCGGACGAAGCCGATCTGTCAGCGGCCGGCTTCGCCGAGCGGCGCGAGGCGCTGGCGAGGCTGCTGGCCGGCTGCGCGCCGCCGCTGCACCTCACGCCCATGACCCGGGACCGGGCGGTCGCGCAGGACTGGTTCGAGCGCTTCGAGGGCGCCGGACTGGACGGCGTGATGGCAAAGGATCCGGCGGGGCGCTACCAGCCGGGCAAGCGCGCGATGGTCAAGGTGAAGCCCAAGCGCACGGTCGACTGCGTGGTGGCCGGGCTGCGCTGGCACAAGAATGGACCGGGCACCATGGTCGGATCGCTGCTGCTCGGGCTGTACGACGAACAGGGCAGACTCCACCACGTGGGGGTCGCGGCCAGCTTCCGCGAATCCTACCGGCGGGAGCTGGTCGCGGAGCTGGCGCCGCTACGCGACGGCATCGAAGGCCATCCCTGGCACGGATGGATCGAGGCCGCCGGAGCCACGGCAGGGGGCCGGCCCGGCCGGGTGCCCGGCGGCATGAGCCGGTGGAGCCAGGGCAAGGACCAGAGCTGGGTGCCGCTGCGGGCCGAGCGCGTGGCGGAGGTCACCTACGACCACATGCAAGGCAGCCGCTTTCGCCACACCGCCCACCTCGTGCGCTGGCGCCCCGACAAGGATCCGCGCGAGTGCACGTACGATCAGCTCGCCGTGACTCCGCCGGTGGAGCTGAGCACGATCTTCGGGGCGTAGCCTGGGCGTCGCGTCCACGAGCGATGGCGCACTGGAGTCACCCGGTTCGACGCGCATCCCGACCACGCTGACGCCGAACCCACTCCGCCGGGTCTTCGTCCCATTCGTGACCCGTGTCAGAGATCGCGCCGAGCGCCGCTTCGATGTCGTCCCAACGCCGCTCGTCGTCCAGCGCTTGCCTGATCGCCTGTGCGATGAACGCGCTGCGCCGTCGCGCGCCGGCCCGGCGGTCGAGCTCGGCTACCAGATGGTCGTCCAGCGCTATGTGCAAGCGCATGCGTCGACGATAGCGCACAAGACGGCAGCCTACGGGGCTGCAAAGGCACCGGGCCAAGGTTCGGCACCGGTCTCCACGTGCTGGTGCTCTTCCTCTTCCTTGTACGCCTGCAGGCCACGTGCCAGGTAATTGGCGAGTGCGTGTGGGTGGTCGGCCGTGCAGGTGTGCAGCCAGACGCGTCCGCTGCCGATCGAGCGTCCGCGTTCCACCGCGTCGCACAGCAGGTGGCCGCCCAGGCCGCGGCCAGTGAACGAGGGGAAGATCCCGAACTGCCGTACCTCCACGCCCGTGTCGCCTTCATCCACCAACTCGAAGTAGCCGGCCACCGTGCCGGTGACGTGGGCGACCCAGTACTCCTTGCGCGCGTCGTCAAGGTCGCGCTCCCACTTGGCGTAGCTCCAGTTCACTCGCCGTGTCCAGTTCCAGGGATACCCGACTCCCCGGTACAGGAACCGCGCGAAGTCGGGCGTGATCGCGACGGCTTGGCGCAACTCGTAGTCGGGCCGTGGTCGAGAGGGAGGGCGCAGCGGCTTGTCGGCCGAGATCTCCAGGTAGGTGGTGCGCACCAGCGTGCGGGTGACCGGCATGGTCCGATCGTGCCCGGCCGGACGCCAGCCGTCGAGGGGTGCTCACCCGCCACGCATCATCCGGCCCACAGTCTTGACGCATCGCGGGAGCTGCGGACTTCAGGAAAGTGCTGCCGCATGTTGATGCCGCACATGGAGTGGATCATCGCATCGAGGTACGCGGGATCCACGAAGGACTCGATCCGCTCCGACCAGGTGCCGCGATTCAGGTTGCCGCCGGCACGGTGAAGCGTACCCACGGGGATCCGCAGAAACCCGGCCAGGCGCCGATGCGAGGAGTCCAGCTCGTGCGTTCGCAGCACCAGTCGACGTTCCGCTGGAATCGACGCCGTGCAGGCGTCGACGTGCCTGTTCCATGCGTGCAGGTACGCGGCAACGGAAAAGACCCCGCGTTCCGCGAGGGCGCGATCGTGTGGGCCGTGCGGATACCGGTCGGGCTTGAACCACCAGCGGAGGAACGCAGTGACGTCGCCGGGCACGTCGCGGCCGACGAGATGGCCCGTGATCGACTGGAGCCACGTGTAGCAGTCACGGATCAGCACGACGAACCGTGCGCCCGGGAACACAGCCAGCAGGTGGTCGATGAGGAACTGGTTCGCCCAAGCAACATCGTACTCCAGGTCAAGCCGGGCGTCCCGCGCACGGAGATACTCCCTGACGGCCGCGGGCGAGAGCTGGCCTCGGGCCTCGCGGAGAATGAGATCGAGGGTCTCCGCGCGTTCCGGCTCATGGGCAACCCGGTAGCTGCCGGACAACAGCCCGGCGAGCGACGCCGTGCCGGACTTCGCCTGGCCGACGCAGAACGCCCTCACATTGGGTGTGCGGCTGTCGGAGCACATTCCATCAGCATGAGCTGAGCGATGCGGCCACGCAAAGCGCCCGATCGATGTCAGCGGCATCGGTAGAGCGCCACCGGCGCCTGCGCGTTTCGCCGGCACCGGAAATGCCCGCCAGACGACGGGCGCCGCACGCCGTCGGGAACCTTCCCCGAACCACGGCGCGTTTGACCCCTCGGGGCAGGTCGCCTACCGTCGCCGTGACCGACCGGTCGCGGCAAGGAGGCAACGGTGGCAACGGATCTGGCGAGTCACATCGAGGAGACGCCGCTGGTCGACACCCACGAGCACATGAAGCGGGAGCCGGCATGGGTGGACGACGGCCCCGACATCCTGCAGGACCTGTTCGGCAACTACGTGGGAGCCGATCTGCGCACCGCGGGCGCCTCCGAGGAGGCGATGCAGCGCCTCTTCGACGGCTCCGATCCGGACGTCGCCGGCCGGTTTCGGGGGATCGAGGCCGCCTGGCGGGCAACGCAGTTCACCGGCTACGGAGAGGCGGTCAGCCTGATCGCCCGGCACGCCTACGGCCTGGACGAGCTGACCGCCGACGGCCTGGCAGCCGCTCAGGGCAGGACCGCCGATCTGCGCGCGCCTGGCGAGCGTTACCGCCTGCTGCACGACGTGGCCAACCTCGACCAGGTGCAGACCGACGACGGCCTCTGGGAGTGTGCGCCGGACGCCTCCGGACTCGACTTCTTCCTGTACGACCTCTCCTGGTTCAGCTTCTGCCGCGGCGACATCGACCCTCTGGCCATCCACGCGGAGACCGGCATCGAGGTCACCGATCTGTCGTCGCTCAGGCGCGCCATGGAGGTGATCTTCGCCCGGCACGCGCCGTGCGCGATCGCGGTCAAGGCCCAGCACGCGTACGCGCGCACCCTGAGGTGGAGCGAGCGGAGCGACGCGGACGCAGCCACTGCCCTGGACGCGGTGCTCCGCCGTCCCAAGGACCAGGTCGACCTCGACACCTGGCTCTGCCTTGGGGACTGGTGCTGGGCGCGCGGGGTCGAGCTGACGATCGAGCACGATCTGCCGTTCAAGATCCACACCGGCTACTACGCCGGCAACGACCGAATGCCGGTTGAGTTCATTCCCGCCGGCAACATGTGCGCGCTGTTCGCCCGCTACCTGGACGCAAAGTTCGTGCTCATGCACATCGCCTATCCCTACTGCGACGAGCTGGCGGCGCTGGCCAAGCACTACCGCAACATCTGGGTCGACATGTGCTGGGCGTGGAGCATCGATCCCTACAGCTCCCGCGATTTCGTGCGCCGCTTCATCCACGCGGCGCCGATCAACAAGCTGTTCGCCTTCGGCGGAGACACCGGTTGGCCCACCAGCGCCATGGCCTATGCCATGCAGGCGCGCCGTGGGATTCGCGCCGCGCTGGAAGCCGAGGTCGCCGACGGCGACCTGACCGAGAAACAGGCGATGCACGTCGCCTCCCGCATCATGCGCGACAACCAGTACGCCTGCTTCGACATGGAAGGCACCCGCGCCAACATCCGCGCCGCGGCGTAGCGGCTGAGCAGCACCAGCGGACTGCGCCGCGGCTGTGGAGTGGTGCTACACTCTCGCGTGTGGCAGTGCGGCTTCATCCTCACGCTCGGCAGCGTATGATCGAGCGTGGTGCCTCCGAGGAGGAAGTCGTGGCCACCGTGCTCCAGGGCGAACGCTTTCCGGCAAAGCACGGACGGGTCGGTTTTCGACGCAACTACGCGTTCGGAGGAGCTTGGCGCGGACGAACATACGCTACAAAACAGGTCGAGGCATATGCGGTTCAGGACGACGAAGATTGGACCGTCATAACGGTAATAACGAAGTTCTACTGATCAGTAGGAGCAGAGGACCATGGAAGTCACCTATGACCCACGCTACAATGTCGGGTATATCCGGTTTACAGATCCCGTCGCCGAAGTGGATACGATCAAGATAAGCGACAGTTTGAACATTGATCTCTCACGGGACGGCAAGGTGGTTGGCATAGAGTTGCTCGATGCCACGAGGCAGTTCGGCGATGATGGTATTCTGACGTTTGTCAACGAGGCTTCCGGTAACCGTCAGGCAGTGCCAACCGGCTGAGGCTTGTGCGCACTCTGCCGGGTCCGCTCCAGGCACGGCTCGCTGCGGTGCTTGACCGGTGTCGGCGGTAGTCTGACGTCATGCGTATCGCCGACGTCGTCACCTACGCCGTGCAGCCGGCCGGCATGCCGCTGATCGTCGCCAAGGTCGTCACCGACCAGCCCGGCCTCCATGGCTGGGGCTGCGGCACCTTCACGCAGCGCTTCCGGGCGGTCGAGGCCGCGATCGAGCGGCACCTGAAACCGTTCGCGATCGGCCGTGACGCGGAGGCCATCGCCGACTTCTGGCACAGC
>JAPOQV010000395.1 GCA_026710565.1 Spirochaetaceae bacterium
CCTGCAGGACCGCAGCTTCGTCGACCCCGACCTGCGCGACACCGAGTCGGACCTGCTCTTCTCGATCAGGCGCAAGGCCGGCGCCCCGCCGGCATGGCTGTACGTGCTCGTGGAGCACCAATCCCGGCCCGATCGCTGGATACGCTTCCGCCTGCTCAAGTACTGCTGCCGCATCTGGGACCGCTCCCGCGCGCAGTTTCCGCGCGAGCGCCGGCTTCGCCCCATCGTCCCCTTGGTCTTCTACCAAGGGCCGGGTCGCTGGCGCCACGATACCGAGTTCGCCGAGCTGTTCGCCGACTCGATCCGCGACTGGCCGTGGGTGCCGCGCTTCGCTCACCTGCTCGTCGACCAGTCGCGGGAGAATCCGCGGGCGGTGCGGGGCCTGTTGCACGGCCGTATCGCGCAGCTCATGATGATGGCTCGGTACCGGCATCGGCGGCAGGCGCTGCGGCGCGCGGCGCAGTTGCTGGCCGAGTTGCTGCCGCACGCCGACCAGGATGCCGTCCGTACGCTGGTGGTGTACCTGTGGGCGACACAAGACCGCGACACCGCGCGCCTATTCGGTGAACAGTTGCGTGCGACGGTGTCGGGATCGGGAGGTGATCGGGTGACTTATGCCGAGGAACTGATGCAGGAAATGGGGCGCAAGAGCCGCGAGGAAGGCCTGCTGGAGGGCCAGGTGGGCACCATAGAGAGCCTGCTCCAGGCCGGTGTTCAGTGGTCGGTCATCGAAGAGGCTACAGGCATTGACCGAGACGCCTTGGGTGCTCTCAAGCAGCGGCTCCAGGAATCGGAGAAACGAACCGAAGAAACCGACTGACTCCGGGTAGCCTGGGTGGTCCGTCGCCCGAGGTCAGTGAGCCACGCCCAGGCGGTGGTCGGGTTCCGGCGGCTGTCCTCCGGCCCGCCGCGCCGCCTCGATGTCGGCTTAACCTGACCGGCGCGCGCGGCGATCCAACGAGACGAGCCGCTCGCGAAACCCGAGCAGGAACGGATCGGTGAAGTATCCAGCGGCGCGCCCAGCTTCTCGACCGCGCCCCTCTGCCCGGAGTGCCTCGCCTGCGACCTGCGGTGTTTTACCCTGACCCTGCATGACCGCAGCTTGGTCGCGCGGTTGATTGATGGGCAATTCCATCACCAAGCGGATCAGGCGGGCACGGCGGCCGCCTGGGTCTCGCCAGCGAGCTTACCGCCAGGGGGGCGAGCACCACCGAGACGATGCTTGCTGGCGGCTGGACGACCCATCGCATGGTCGCGCACTACAACGCCGGCGTCGCCGCTGAGCAGGGGCGGTCACCAAGTACCTGTGAAGCCGCTACCGGAGGCAGCGAAGTCCAGGGATCGATCGAGGCTTGACCTGCCCCAAGGAAGTGACCATTGTTCTGTTGGAGGCTTTGGGGTCGCTTCGGCGCTCCCATTGCCTTTTTTGTTTCACGACACCCCATCGCGCTCGGCCTGCGTCCGCAGGTCGGTGATGTGCGCGAAGCTCCAGATCTCGAATACTGGGTTGTCCATCCGGTTCCGAATGGCCAGGTAGCGCAGTTTGGCAACCTGGGCCGAGAGGTTCGACAACTCGGTCCGCTCGGGCTTCGTCATCCGGGAGGTGCGAAAGCCCCAGGAGATGACGTAGGCGACTAGATCAGCGATCTGTACGCCGGTGGTGAGTTCGCTGTGCACGAAGAAAGGCTCGGGGATGATGCGGCTGGATAGCTCCTGGCCGACCGCCGTGTCCTCGAAGTATCGGTGCATCTGATCGATCAGCAGATGGCTCTGCGATTTCTCGCGGGGATATCCGCCGCATCGACTTCGGCGTTTAGCTGCCGGTGACGATAGACCTTTTTCTTTAGCAGGACCTTGCCCTTGAGTTCCCGTGGCCCGTCGCTGTAGCGGCGGCCGAACGATTGGATCTCTACATCGTGCAGTCGGCGGACGATCGCGCGCACGGCCTGATCCTGGATTGCCATTCCGGCCAGCACCTCGTAGGGCGATGCGGCGCGGTCGTGACCACTTTCGTCGATGAATAGAAACCAAGCCATGGCAAGAGACTACAACACGGCGGCCGGTCGTCCTGGCCAGTGACACCGCCGCCAGCTCGAACGCGGCGCGGAGCTAAGCTGAGCGTAGGGAATGCGTGCAGTAGTCCGATGACCCCGCCCAATGTGGCGACTCGACGGCGCGTGCTTTCCCCAGGGCGCTCGTCGGCGCCACCGGTGACAACCGGATGCGCCCACCCCTCCTCCAGCGTCCGTATCGCCGGCACCAACGCTCCCGGCGGCGCCAGCCGTCCGGCTAACTGACGCAACCAATCCACGAACACGCGCCGCAACTCCTCCGCGCCCCGATTCGGCAACCAGCGCCGCAGCGCCTTCACCGCCCGGGCCACGTCCTCCGGCGACCGGCTCTGCTCCAGCCGCGCCACCGCGCGCAGCAGGTTGCGGTAGGGCAGATCATAGCAGCACCAGCAGAAACGCCCGGCGCCGGCCCAAGCGCAGATCCCAGACGGTGTCGCCGTGGCGCGTGCGCAGTTCGTCGCTGACGTACTCGGGGGAGAGCTCTCCCAAGCTGGAGGTCGGCGGCGGCCAGCCGGTGAGCGGGCAGGCACTCGATCGCGACCTTGGCGATGATCGCCGCTGCCAACCGACATTGCCGGTGAAAGCACCAGCGCCGGCTGCGACGCTTCCTCGGTCGATGGCCCACGGCGTGCAGCGGCCGCACGACAAGCTCTTTCGCACCGTCTTCGCCGACCACGCGGAGGCCGCCGCCCTGCTCCGCGCCCACCTGCCGGAGGCGCTCGCCCGCGATCTGCGCTGGTCCACCCTCACCCTGCAGGACCGCAGCTTCGTCGACCCCGACCTGCGCGACACCGAGTCGGACCTGCTCTTCTCGATCAGGCGCAAGGCCGGCGCCCCGCCGGCATGGCTGTACGTGCTCGTGGAGCACCAGTCCCGGCCCGATCGCTGGATACGCTTCCGCCTGCTCAAGTACTGCTGCCGCATCTGGGACCGCTCCCGCGCGCAGTTTCCGCGCGAGCGCCGGCTGCGCCCCATCGTCCCGCTGGTCTTCTACCAGGGGCCGGGCCGCTGGCGCCACGCCACCGAGTTCGCCGAGCTGTTCGCCGACTCGATCCGCGACTGGCCGTGGGTGCCCCGCTTCGCGCACCTCCTGGTCGACCAGTCGCGGGAGAACCCGCAGGCGGTGCGCGGCCTGTTGCACGGCCGTATCGCGCAGCTCATGATGATGGCTCGGTACCGGCACCGGCGGCAGGCGCTGCGGCGCGCGGTGCAGTTGCTGGCCGAGTTGCTGCCGCACGCCGACCAGGATGCCGTCCGTACGCTGGTGGTGTACCTGTGGGCGACACAAGACC
>JAPOQV010000396.1 GCA_026710565.1 Spirochaetaceae bacterium
ATGGGCTCAGCGGTGGCCGACCTGAACGGCGACGGCCGCCTGGACTGGTACGTCACCAGCGTCTCCACGCGCTGGCCGATCGACCGCACGCCGGGCACTGGCAACATGCTCTACCTGAACACCGGCGGCGACCGCTTCGACGAGGTGGCGCGCCCCGCGCAGGTGCGCGACGGGGGCTGGGGCTGGGGCGTGGAGGCGGTCGACCTGGACCACGACGGGCTGCGCGACCTGGTCACCACCACCGGCTGGATCACGCCGAACGGAGCCGATCTCTACGAATGGGAGGACCAGCCCACGTTCCTGTTCCGGAACACCGGCGCGGACGCGGACGGCGTGCCGGCGTTCGAGCGGGTGGACGCCCCCGCCGTGGGGCTGCGCCACCGCCTGCAGGGCCGCGCGCTGATCACGCTGGACTACGACGAGGACGGCGACCGCGACATCGTCATCTTCAACTTCGACGCGCGGCCGTCCCTGTTCCGCAACGACCTGGGCGGCCCGGACGGGCCGAGCGGCGCCGGGGACGCCGGCTGGCTGCGCGTGTTCCTGGATCCGCCGCGCGGCTCGGGACTGGCCCCGCACGGCTGGGGCGCCGTGGTCACGGTTGTCGCGGGCGGCCGGACGCAGCGCGCCCCGATCGGGGCCGGCGGCTTCTTCGGCGCCTCGGAGCTGTCCGCGCACTTCGGACTGGGCGCGGCGGAGAACGTCGATGAGCTGATCGTCGACTGGCCCGACAGCACCCGCACCGTGCTGAGCGACGTGGCGCCGAACCAGACCCTGACCGTCCGGCCTCCCGTGAGGCCGCCCGTCAGGTAATGAACTCGTAGACGGTCATCAGGACCCCGATCAGGACGAATGCGCCGCCAACCAGCCATTGCATCGAACCGAACCGCTTGTTCATGTCCTCGAAGCGGACATTGACTGCTGCGAAGCGCTCGTCGGACCTCTTGCCCATCTCTGCGAAGCGCTCATCGGAGCGCTTGCCTATCTCTGCGAAGCGTTCGTCGGCCCGCTTGCCCATGTCGTCGAACCGCCGATCCATCGCGTCGAACCGCTCCGCGAAGCGCTCGTTCATCTCCTCGAAACGACGATCCACGGCTGCGAAGCGCTCGTCGGATCGCCGGTCCATCGCATCGAACCGCTCCGCGATGCGTTCGTTCGTCTCCTCGAAGCGCCGGTCCATCGCATCGAACCGGACAGCCATCAGCTCCCGCTGGTCCTTGAGCTCCTGCTCGATCGTCGCGGTGCGCTCCAGGAGCTGCGGTCCGATGACCAGGTGCGGCGCCACCTCGACGACCCAACCGTAGAGGTTGCCCTTCACGTAGGCGCCGATTCGCTCCAGGTCGCTGTCTCCGAGAGCCATTGCCGTCTCAGCCATACCGTACCCTCATGTGCCAGCAATGGTCATCAGGTCAGTGGTGCTTCAGATCTGCTGGGGCGGCTGCACCGAGCAGATTCACTCATGGCCCGTGTGACTGCTTGCACCACAGTCTCATATCCATCCAGTGCGGCCGAAAGAGGCAGTTCATGCGCTGAGAACCATCGTACCTCGCTGTGTTCCTCAGGAGCCCCGTTCACGGGTTCACCGCTCCAGCGGGACACGACATAGACGCTCACTTCAGCAGGTTCAACCGGGTCGTGGATGATCCCGATTGGATGGAGGGACTCGACTCGTACCTGCAGTTCTTCGAATGCCTCGCGGCGCAGCGCGTCCTCCAGGGACTCGTCTCCCTCGACGTGTCCTCCCATCAGATCCCACACGCCCGGGTAGTGCCGTACCTGAGGGGACCTCTTCACCAGCAGCACACTGCCGTCCCGTATCAGCGCTCCCGCGACGCAGCGCGCGATCTTCAACAGGTTCTATCAGTGTGCGAACAGGCGTCTGACTGGCGGCGGCTGAGCGAACGAGTCATGGCTGACGGCCGAGCTCGTACACCGCGACGCGCGCCTCCGGCGACGCGTACATGGCGCGGTCGTCCGGCTGCCACTCCACCGGGTCGATCAGGGTCATCTGATCAAGGCCGACGAGCTGAAACCCCTGCGCCTGCAGGCCGTCGATGATGCGCGGAAGCGCGGCGATCAGCGGCAGCGGGCGCGCCAGCCGCAGCCCGTCGTCGTCCGTCTCCCCGCTGTCGTGCAGGTCGATGATCGACCCCGCGGCGAGCGATGGATGCTGCAACGTGGCGTCGACGATCTCCTGCGGGTCGGTCTTAGCGTAGTCGGCAGGGTTGACGTCGGAGTCGACGATCGCCATCGATTCCGACATGGCCAGCGGTGAGTACAGGCAGGTGAAGTAGTTGAAGTAGTGGGCGCGCAGGAACCGCGTGGGGCGGCCCAGGAGGCTGCCGATCACGGCCTCGGCGCGATCGAAGTCGCCGACGTGCGCGTGATGGACATGGCTGTGGTTCCCGATGCAGTGGCCGCGCCGCACGATGCGCTCGAACGCCTGCGGCCACCGCTCGACCCATTTGCCGAGCACGAAGAAGGTGCCGCGGGCACCCTTCGCCTCCAGGATGTCCATGATCTCGTCGGTACGCGGCGGATTCGGGCCGTCGTCGAAGGTCAGCGCGACCTTGGCCTCGTCACGGCGTGCGTGCGTGAAGTAGGTCAGCGGCATGGTGCGGGAGAGGCCGCGATGATACGACGCCGTCCGTGCCCGGCGTCAAGTGCAAGTCCGTCGGAGGTCGACGCGCGCTCGTTCATGCAGATCACAGGAGCTTGAGCCGTTCGATGAGCTTACCGATGTCCGTAGCCGAGGCAGCATGCCGCGTTACTGGGACGAGCCTGGCACGCTCGATTGCGGTATCGAGGAGGTCACGGCAACGACGATAGATGGTGGGATCCGTCTTCTGATAGCCCGCGATATGGCTCCTGAGTTCACGCCTCACCTGATTGCATGCGGACAGATCCCCGGTCCCCCGATAGGGCTTGGTGGTGAGCGTGAAATGGAGCAGGAGCCAGTATTCGAAGCAAGGCACCGACATGGCAGCGTGGATCCGGGTCGTCGTCCGTCTCGGTCGCCGCAACCACTGATTGAAGCGGCCGATCTCGGCTGCGCGTTCGTCATGATCGAGAACGCACCAGATCTCCTCCTGTGTGAGGTCCTCCCGCACCTCTCTCTCCACTCGCTTCATCATGTCGGCTACGGTCCCGGCACTCTGGACTCGTACACTTGTCAGACCGAATTCCGCTTTGAGTGCACTGAAGTAGCTTCGCTCGGGATCGGTCGCTTCGCAAAGCACCAGAATCCTCGGCTTCCCCTCTTCGGAGGGCCGGCGTCTTCCCTTGTACCGCGGCTTCCTCATGTCCGCCCGAACCTTCAGGAATCGGATTCGATGATTACTGGCACACCCCCGTAGCGACCGCCGAGATAGCCACGCATCAGCGCCTCCTTGGGTCGGGGACGGAAGTCGGACAGCGGTTTGAGCAGTGTGGCCTCACTGTGCCGATCCTTGTCCGTGAGCCAGATTTGTCCGCGGTCAAGCACGTCGTTGAGAAGCGTGACATCGTGCAGCGTCGCGATGAGTTGCGCGCGCTTCTCACGGCCACTGTCGGACTCGCTGTTGATGCGTCTGATCAGTGAGGCGACCAGCAGTGGGTGCAGGCTCCGGTCGAGCTCGTCGATCACGACGACGCGATCGCTGTCCATGACATCCAGCCACGGTCCGGACAAGGAAAACAATCTCTGCGTACCGTCGGACTCCTCGACCAACTTAAGGAAGTGACTGGTCTCATCCTGCGGGTCACCATGGCCCATGCTGACGTCCACGACGTCGAGAGTTGTCGATCCATCATCAGGTAGTCGTTCGGCCACTGCTGGAGGGATCACTGGGCGGAACTCCTCCAGGAGATGTCTCTCTTCGCGGACCGTGACGTCGGTGACCGGGATGTCAGCGTCGCGAAGCAGAGTCAGAATTCGCGTCTTGAGTCCCTCATTTTCCGTTATCTTTGCAATCGTGTAATTGGGTGGTATGTCGCCAGCAGTCAGGACGTTCAATCTCTGACACCAATCCACCACAGGCCGGAAAGGCTCGCTGTTCAGTTGTGCGGCGGCGGAGACCAGCAGCGTGTTCGGGCGCGTGCTTGAACGCCACAGCTCCTTGGGACCGCGTACAGAGGGCCCGAACGTCCATTGCTCCTGTTCGGCCTTCGGATCGTAGGTGCGCTCCAGCAGGTGCCGCATACGCCCCCCCGGAGGCCAAGCCAACAACCACTCCGCGTGCACCCGACGGCGGTCGATGGCGAATCCGTACTCATACGCGGTTTCCCCTTCGATGAAGGAGATCTCGAATGTCGTCGGCCGGGTACGTGTCGCGGTGTCGAACAGAAACGGCGAGTACGGAATCTCGTCTCCCGCTTGGCTTTCCTTCGACGACCCGACGACGAAGCGCGTCGCGAAGGCAAGTCCGTGGACGAAGCGGGACTTCCCACTTCCGTTCGGGCCATAGATCGCCGACACCCGGTTGAGCCGTGGGAAGCGCCGAACACCGGTGTCGAATGCCCAGGTGCCTTCGGCGCGGGCCACCGCCTCGGCGCTGAACTCCTGACGGTCGCGATAGCAGGCGTAGTTCGTAAGCGCGAAGGAAACGAGCATGATGAGACTCCCAGCGGGATAATCGTCGATTCTTGCATGTTCCGCGCACGAAATGCAAGTTAACGTGCCTCGGCAATCGACTTAGATCAGGTTGCCGACGACCGGTACACGTCCCGCGCCCGCTCGGGGCTGACCAGGCCGGCTCGCAGGTCGCGCGCCAGCAGGTCGCGTTCGCGCTCGGCGGGCGGCCCCCATCCGCCGCCGCCCGGAGTCTGGACGGTGAGCACGTCGCCGCGCTTCAGCTCCACGAAAGTCGGGGGCGGGAGCAACCGCACCGTCCGGTCGGCGGCGGTCACGGTGATCATCAATCCCGCGGCGGTCTGCCCGCCGTCCATCCCCCAGGGGGTGAAGCGGCGGCGGTCCGCGCCGACGGTGACCACCGTGCGCTCGCCCAGGCAGCGCAGCTCGCGGACCATGCCGCAGCCGCCGCGCCGGCGGCCGGCGCCCTCGGTGTCCGGGACCAGCCCGTAGCGCACCACCTCCAGCGGGTAGGTGCGCTCGATCACCTCCACCGGCGCGTTGCGGGTGTTGGTGAGGTGGGTGTGCACGCCGTCCTCGCCGTCCAGGTCGTGCATCGCCCCCTGGCCGCCGGCGTAGGTCTCCACGTAGTTGTAATAGGAGTCGGGCGCGTCGGGGCGGTCGTCGGCGCCGCCGATGTTGAGCAGGTTCATCTCGCCCGAGCAGGCGGCGCAGACCCGCTCCTTGACGCACTGCGCCAGCGCGCCCATCAGCACGTCGACCACGCGCTGGTCGGTGAGGATGTTGGCGTTGCCGATGGCGGCCGGGAAGATGGCGTTCATCACCGTCCCTTCCGGAGCGGTGACGTGGATCGGGCGGTAGGCGCCGGCCGAGGTGGGCAGGTCCGGGTCGATCACGGCCTTGCAGGTGTAATAGACGGCCGCGCGCGCGGCGCTCAGCCGCGCGTTCAGGGGACCGGCCACCTCGGCGCTGGTGCCGTCGAAGTCGACGGTCAGCCCATCGCCGGCCACGCGGATCTCGACGGCGATGCGTACCGGGTCGTCGGTGAAGCCGTCGTCGTCCAGGTAGTCGTGGAAGCGGTACACCCCGTCCGGCAGCCCGCGGATGCCGGCGCGCATGCACGCCTCGGCGTGATCGAGGATCGCGGGGATGGCGTCGAGCGCCACCCGGCCTTCCGAGGAGTCCAGCAACTCAGCCACACGCCGATCCGCGGTTCGGGCGGTGGCGTACTGGGCCATCAGGTCGCCGCGCACCTCGATGCGGGTGCGGACGTTCTGCTCGATCAGGCGCAGGATCGGCTCCTGCAGCTCGCCGCCACGGACCAGCGCGATCGGCGGGATCTGCAGCCCCTCCTGGTAGATCTCGGTCACCCCGAACGGCATGCTGCCCGGCGCGTAGCCGCCCATGTCCACGTGGTGGGCGGTGGATGCCGACAGGGCCACCAGCTCGCCCCCGTGGAAGATCGGCGCCACCAGCGACAGGTCCGGCAGGTGGCCCGGCCCCTCGGGATAGGGCAGGTTGCTCGCGTACATGTCGCCGGGCTGCATCGAGTCCGGCGGGAACTCGGCCAGGATCGCTCCGAGCACTCCGGGCATGATGCCGAGGTGGAGGGGCGTGCCCACCTCCGCCTGAGCGACGATCGTCCCTTCGGGCGTGGCCAGCGCCACCGAGCAGTCACGGCGGTCCTTGATGTTGGTGGAGTAGCTGGCCCGCACCAGGGCGGCGCAGCACTCCTCGGCGATCCCCAGCCAGCGGTTGCGCATGATCTCAAGCGTGATGGGATCGATCATCGTGACACCACCAGGTGGCCGAAGCGATCCACCTCCAGCCGATGATCCGGGGGAACGACCGAGGTGGCGTCGAGTTGCTCGATGATCGCCGGTCCGTGCATGGAGCAACCCGCTCCCAGGTCATCGCGGGCGTACACCGGAACCTCGCGCTCGACGCCGTTGAAGCGAGCTTCCCGCATCCGCCGCGGCACCGGCTCCACGTCAGCCGCCGGCACCGTGGGCATCTCCAGGGGATGCAGGTCGTGCTCGACCGCCACCCACGCGCTGGCCACCTCGACGGGATGGTTGTCGCGCCGGTAGCCGTAGCGCTGGTCGTGCAGCGCGTGGAACCGGCCGCCCAGTTCCTCCAGCGCCGGCAACTCGGCGCCGACCGGCACCGACAGCTCGTAGCGCTGGCCCAGGTAGCGCTGGCCGACCGCGCGGCTGACCGCCGGCGCTACGCCGTCCTGCGCATGGAGCTGCGCGCGCCCTTCCGCTTCCAGGTCACGCAGCACCGCGCGCAGCTCCTCCACGGCTGCCGCGTCCAGCCGGCGCACCAGCGTCCTGGTGCGATCCTCGCGCAGGTTGGTCATCAGCAGCCCGAGCGCGGAGTGCACGCCGGGGGCGATCGGAATCACCGTCTCGGCGACGCCCAGCTCGGCGGCCAACTCCGCGCCGTGCATGGGTCCGGCGCCGCCGAACGGGCAGAGCGCGAACCGGCGCGGATCGTGGCCGCGCTCGATGGTCAGCTTGCGGATGGCGGCCGTCATGGTGGCGTTGATCACGCGCACGATCCCCTCGGCCGCCTCGGCGACGCCCATCCCGAGCGGCGCGGCGACGCGGTCGTGGATCGCCCGCTCGGCCGCCTCCCGGTCCAGGGTCATGCCGCCGCCGAGCAGCGTCCGGGTCCCCAGCCGGCCCAGCACCAGGTCGGCATCGGTGACCGTCGGCCCCGTGCCGCCGGTCCCGTAGCAGGCCGGGCCGGGCACGGCGCCGGCCGAACGCGGCCCCACGCGCAGGGCGTTGCCGGCGTCCAGCCAGGCGATGCTGCCGCCGCCGGCGCCCACGGTGTGCAGGTCGAGCATCGGCACGCCGAGCGCCAGGCCGCCCATCTCCGTGTCGCGCGCGAACGGGATGTCGCCGTCCTGGATGACGCCGACGTCGAAGCTGGTGCCGCCCATGTCGCAGGTGATCAGGTCGGCGGCGCCGCGTGCCCGCGCCACCGCCGCACCGGCGACCACGCCGCCGGCCGGCCCGGAGAGCACCGTCTCCACACAGCGGCGCGCGGCCGACTCCGCGGTCATGACCCCGCCGTTCGACTTCATCACGTACAGCGGCGCCGTGAAGCCGGCTTCCCTCAGTCCCGCGCCGAGCCGGGTGACGTAGCGCTCGATACCCGGCTGCACGAAGGCGTTCATCACGCACGTGCTGAACCGCTCGTACTCGCCGTGCTCGCCCATCAGCTCGTACGACAGGCTCACCGTGACACCCGGCAGCCGGCGCGCTACCTCCTCGCCTATCTCCCGCTCGTGGCGGGGATTGGCGCAGCTGTGCAGCAGCCCGGCGGCCACCGCCTGCACACCGGCGTCGCGGATGTCGTCGATCCCGGCGGCAAGGCCACCGCGGCCCCCTGGCGGCTGCACCGCGCCCTCGCAGAGC